>NZ_JBEOSB010000017.1:147549-243138 GCF_040302705.1 Streptomyces sp. NPDC097640 | reverse complement strand
GCGCGGCCGGTGCATCTCGCACCGGCCGCGCCTCACGCCGTTCGGGCTTCTCGCCCGTACCTCCGGGTCAGACCGCCTCGACCACCGGCGTCTGGTCGGCCGGGGCCTGGGCGTCGGCCTCCTTGGCCTTGGGGCCCGCCCCGCGCAGCGGGACCTCCTTGATGAACCAGGCAGCGAGGAAGCCGGCGATCGCGATCACCGCGCCCCACAGGAAGACCTGGTGCGCCCCGTTCGCGACCGCGTGGGTGTACGCGTCCCGGATCTCCGGGGGCAGCTTCGGGAGCATCGCCGGGTCGAGGTTGGCGCCGCCGGAGGTGATCGCCGCGCCCTTCTCCCCGGCCCGCTCGGTCATCGTGTCCTTGACCTGGTTGGTGAAGAGCGCGCCGAGGATGGCGACACCGAAGGAGCCGCCGAGGGTGCGGAAGAGGGTGGCGGAGGAGGAGCCGACGCCCATGTCCTTCATCTCGACGCTGTTCTGCGCGATGAGCATGGAGGTCTGCATCAGGAAGCCCATGCCGGCGCCGAGCACCGCCATGTAGATGCCGGAGGTCAGGCGGGTGGTGCCGGTGTCCATCTGGGCCAGCAGGAACATGCCCGCCACCATCAGGCCGCCGCCGAGGATCGGGAAGATCCGGTACTTGCCGGTCTGGGTGGTGACCCGGCCCGCGATCAGCGAGACGACCAGCATGCCCAGCAGCATCGGGAGCAGCAGCAGGCCGGAGTTGGTGGCCGAGGCGCCCTGGACGGTCTGCTGGAAGAGCGGCAGGAAGGTCATCGACCCGAACATCACAAAGCCGGTGAGAAAGCCGATCACCGTGATGAGCGAGAAGTTGGGGTTACGGAATATGTGCAGCGGCAGCACGGGCTCGGCGACCCGGCGCTCGACGCCGACGAAGGCGATGAGCGAGGCGACCCCCAGCGCGCCGAGCCCGATGATCTGGGCCGAGTCCCACGCGTACTCGTTGCCGCCCCAGGTGGTGATCAGCACCAGCGAGGTGATTCCTATGGTGAGGAGCGCCGCGCCGATGTAGTCGATCCGTGCCTGTGCGCGCTTCTTCGGCAGGTGCAGGACGGCGGTGATCGCGGCCAGGGCGATCGCGCCGAGCGGGACGTTGATGTAGAAGATCCAGCGCCATCCGAGGTGGTCGGTGAGGGTGCCGCCGACCAGCGGTCCGCCGATCATGGCCACGGCCATGACACCGGCCATCATGCCCTGGTACCGGCCGCGCTCCCGGGGCGGGACCAGATCGCCGATGATCGCCATCACACCGACCATCAGACCGCCCGCGCCCAGGCCCTGGAGGGCCCGGAAGCCGATCAGCTGTCCCATGTCCTGGGCCGCGCCGGACAGGGCCGAACCGGCCAGGAAGATCACGATGGACGTGAGGAACATGCCCTTACGCCCGTACATGTCGCCGAGCTTGCCCCAGATGGGGGTGGAGGCGGCGGTCGCCAGGGCGTACGCGGTGACCACCCAGGAGAGGTGTTCGAGCCCGCCGAGATCGCCGACGATGGTCGGCATCGCGGTGCCGACGATCATGTTGTCGAGCATCGCCAGCAGCATGGCGATCATCAGTGCGAAGATCACGACGCCGGTGGAACGGGGCTTGCGACCGGGCGGGGTCTGCGGGCCGGCTTCGGCCGCCTCCGCGCTGGGCTCTGGCGACGCGATTGACGCTCCGCCTCCGGACTGATTCTGGGACATGATCTCCACTTCCCCCTGGGGTGCGGCGTTTTGCTGTGCCCGGCTACTTACTTGCCGCCCGGCTAGTTAAGTACAGTGGAGAAGGTACGACGCTAACTAGCCGGGCGTCAAGTAAGTTTTGTTCGGCCGCGCGCGGCCCCAGGACCACAGGAGAGCACCATGGGCAGCACACCGCAGGCGCGCCGGGGCGACACCCGGCAGCGCATCCAGGACGTGGCCATGGAGCTGTTCGCCGAGCAGGGCTACGAGAAGACCTCGCTGCGCGAGATCGCCGAGCGGCTCGACGTCACCAAGGCCGCGCTGTACTACCACTTCAAGACGAAGGAAGACATCCTCATCAGCCTGTTCCAGGACCTGGCCAGGCCGCTGGACGAGCTGCTCGACTGGGGCGGGCAGCAGCCCCGCACCCTGGAGACCAAGCAGGAGCTGGTGCGCCGCTACAGCGTGGCCCTCCAGAGCGCCCTCCCGCTGTTCCGCTTCATGCAGCAGAACCAGGCCGCGATGAGCCATCTGCGCCCCGGCGAAACCCTCAAGGACCGCATGATCGCCATGACGAACCTGCTGAGGGACCCCGACGCCCCGCTGCCCGACCAGGTCCGCAGCCTCAGCGCCCTCTTCGTCATGCATACGGCCATCTTCGCCATGCAGCACATCGAGGCCGACCCCGAGGACAAGCGGAAGGCCGTCCTCGAAGTCGCCCTCGATCTGCTGGCGCAGGCGCACCCGGGCGAACAGGCACACCCGGGCGAAGGGGTTGGCGACGCCCCGGACGCGTCCTGACGGGCCCGCGTCCGGGGCGTGACTTGGGGAGGGCCGGCGCCCTAGCGGCGACGCGTCAGATCTTGACGCCGTGCGCGCGCAGGAAGGCCAGCGGCTCGACGGCCGAGCCGTAGTTCGGCGTCTTGCGGATCTCGAAGTGCAGGTGCGGGCCGGTGGTGTTGCCGGTGTTCCCGGACAGGCCTATCAGCTGACCGGTCGTCACGGTCTGGCCCACCCACACCTTCACCTGCGACAGGTGGGCGTACTGGGAGTACGTGTTGTTGTCGTGCTTGATGACGATGGCGTTGCCGTACGCCGGGCCGTCACCGGCGCCGTTGCCGCCGGCCTTGACCACGACACCGCCGTGGACGGCACGCACCTGGGTGCCGGACGGCACGACGAAGTCCTGTCCGCTGTGGTTGTGGGACCACAGGTTGCCCGCGAGCCCGAAGGCGGCGCCGATGTGGACCGAGGCGACCGGCGTCTCCCAGGAGACGGCCTTGGCCTCGGCCGCCTTCTTGGCGGCCGCCGCGGCCTTCGCCGCGGCCTCCTGTGCCGCCTTCTTCTTCGCGGCCGCTTCCTCCGCCGCCTTCTTCTTCGCGGCGGCCAGCTCAGCGGCCTTCTTCTTCGCCGCGGCCTTCTCGTCCGCCGCCTTCTTCTTCGCCGCGGCTTCCTTGGCGGCCTTCTCGGCCGCCGCCTTCTTCGCGGCCGCCTTCTCGGCGTCGATCGCCTTCTGGAGGGCGTCGGCCTGGGCCATCACCGACTTGCCGACCTCACCGGCCGGGGTCACCGACAGCACGCTGTTGCTCTGCGACGCGTCCGCGGCGAGCGCGACCCCCGCCCCCAGCGCCAGCGAGGCCCCCATCCCCGCGACCAGCACGGCGGCGCGAGTACGCAGAACAGACTTGCTCGAATTATGGGATTTGGCGCGCGGGGACATAGGGGGACTACCTCCAGAAACATGGGTGAGTCCCGGCCGGGGACCGGAACAGACGTTCTTTGGTAACCCGCCCGGGCCATGAGGCCAACCCCTGTCACTACTAATCCGCGCCGTACGAAAAGCGGTCGCACCCGCAATTCGACCAGCGCCCCGGACCCGGTCCGATATCCGTGATCACCCACCCAAGAATCCGGAACGCCTACCTCCGAAAACCCCTCTGACCTGCCCGAACACCCCGCCTCGTGATCACATCGGGAAACTCGGACCACCGCACGCGCCGTACGCGCGCCCCATAGTCGAAGGCGCTCACTATTTTCCGTAGTAGGGCGCGAGTGATCTGTGGGCCATATCACCGCGCCATAAGATCGCCGATCGTCCGTCCCCGCCTTTCGATGTCCGTTTCGGGACCAAAGACCTTACGGCCCCGGTACGCTGTCCGATCAGAAGCCGTCGGCCGTCGCGCCGCACAAACCATCGGGGGGATGGGGACGTGGATCCCGCAACCATTGGCGCTCGCCTCACCTCGGCTGCCGTCATGCCGCTGATCAAGAAGCTCTTCCGGCAGGAGGGGCCCGGCGCGGGTCTGGTCGACAGGCCGGTCCGCGTCTCGGGGCTCGTCTCGTTCAAAGGCGAGAAGCGCACCCTGACGGAGAAGAACCTCCAGAAGATCGCCGCCGAGCTCGTCGAGCGCGCGGTGAAGTCCGCAGGAGAGGGCGAGCGGCCAATCCCCGCAGACGAGGACGAGGTGCTGGTCGACGCCCTGGCCCGCAGCCTCCACGGGCTGGGCGATCTGGCCATGGACGACGTCCAGGCCGTCCGTTTCGGCCCGGCGCTGCTGGCCAAGGACCTCCGGCAGGCCGCCGACCGCCCCGACGACCAGCTCTCCCTGGCCGCTTCGCGCCTCTACAACCTCCTCCTGCACACCGCCTGCCTGCACATCCTGCACTTCTTCACCCAGCGCTCGACCTTTGTCGCCCGCACCCTGGTCGAACAGAGCGGCCAGCTCACCGACCTCATCACCAAGATCGACATCCTGATCGAGCGGATCCCCTCCCAGTCGGCCGAGGACGCGGGCTTCGAAAAGGACTACGCCGATTTCGTACAGAAGAAGTACGGGACGCTGACCATCGTCGGCATCGACCTCAGCCAGGCAGAGGCCAGCTGGCCCCTGGACGCGGCGTATCTGAGCCTGGAGGCGATCACCGCGGCGCGCGACCGGGCCCCGGCGGCGCACGGTGGGGAGGTCGCCGCCCTCGACGGGGAGGCCGCCGCCGCCCCCGAGGCCCCCGTCCCCGCCGACCAAGCCCTGTCCGGCCACAGCCGGGTCCTGCTGCGCGGTGTCGCGGGCTCCGGCAAGACGACCCTCGTCCAGTGGCTCGCCGTCTGCGCCGCCCGCCAAGAGCCGCCGCGCGGCATGGAGCAGCTGATCGGCCGCGTCCCCTTCGTTCTGCCCCTGCGCACCATCGCCCGCCAGGACGCCCTGCCCACCCCCGACCGCTTCCTCGCCGCCGTCCACAACCCCCGGCACGGCGCTCAGCCGACCGGCTGGGCCGACCGCGTGCTGGCCGCCGGGCGCGGGCTGCTGCTCATCGACGGCATCGACGAGATCCCCGAGCGCGACCGGGAGCGCACCCGCGACTGGCTGGGCGATCTGCTCCTCGCCTACCCCGACAACCTCTGGCTGGTCACCTCGCGCCCCTCCGCCGTGGCCGACGACTGGCTGGGGGCCCAGGACTTCACCGAGTTCGCCCTGGCCCCCATGAGCCACGACGATCTCGGTGCCTTCATCGACCGCTGGCACGACGCCGCCCGCGCCACCTGCCGCAAGGCCGAGGACCGCGCCGCCCTCGACGGCTACCAGTCGGCCCTCCACACCGCCGTACGCACCAAGCCGGACCTCGGCCGCCTCGCCACCAACCCCCTCATGTGCGGTCTGATCTGCGCCCTGCACCGCGCGCGCAACGGCTATCTGCCGCCCGGCCGCAAGGCGCTGTACGACGCGGCGCTGTCCATGCTCCTCGCCCGGCGCGACACCGAGCGACATATCTACACCCAGGGCGATGTCCAGCTCGACGAGGAACCGCAGGTCCAGCTTCTCCAGCGGCTGGCCTACTACCTGATCCGCAATGGCGAGGCCGAACTCGACCGCGCCCGGGCGGAGCGCATCATCGCCGACGCCCTCTCCTCCGTCCCCTCGGCCACCGCGCTCGGCGATGCCCCGCGCATCCTGAACCATCTGCTGCTGCGCAGCGGTCTGCTCCGCGAGCCGACGGTCGGCACGATCGACTTCGTCCACCGCACGTTCCAGGACTTCCTCGGCGCGAAGGCGGCCGTGGAGGAGGAGGACTTCGGGCTGCTCGTCGAGCACGCCACCGACGCCCAGTGGGAGGACGTCATCCGCATGGCGGTCGCCCACGCCCGCCCACGCGAACGGGCCAAGATCCTCAACAAGCTGCTGGACCTGGCCAGGAAAAGCCCCCAGACGGCGCTCCGCGTCTCCCTGCTCGCCCTGGCCTGCCTGGAACACGCGCCCGACCTGATCTCCAAGGTGCGCGACGCCGTCACCGCGGACGCCCAGCGCTTCATCCCGCCCCTGAGCGCGTCGCGCGCCCGCGAGCTGGCCACGGTGGGCCCGCTCGTCCTGGAGCTGCTGCCGCCACCGGCCGACCTCACCGACGATCAGGCCTACTCCTGTGTGGTCGCCGCCTGCCACGTCGGCACCGACGCCGCTATCCCCTATCTGTCCCGATTCACCGACCACCCCGCGCTGCTGGTCCGCTCACAGCTCACCGCGAGCTGGGGACGGTTCGACACCGAGCGCTACTTCACCGAGGTGATCGCGCGCCTGGCCCCGGACGACCTGTACTTCGTGGCCGAGACTCAGGAACACCTGCGTCTGCTCGACAGCATGGGTGGCGTCTCCAAACTCCAGCTGCGCGGCCACTTCAGCGAGGACGAGCTGCGCACCAGCCGCTCCCTCGCCCAGGTCACCCATCTGAGGCTGGACCGAAACAACGTCCTCACCGACCTGAGTGCCCTGAGCCATCTGACGGGCCTGCGCACCCTCGTCCTGACCCGATGTTCCATGGCCCGGGACCTCACGCCGCTGTCCGAGCTGTCACTCCAGAGCCTCGACTTTGCCCCGTTGCGTAAAAGTCCGGCCGGATCGTCGTTCCCCATCGGGCTGGGCATGCTGACGACGCTGCGGCAGCTGAAGATCGATATCACTGGCGGCAGCCTTCCGTCGCGCTCCTTCCCCCACCGGATCACCTGGCTCGACCTACATGTCCACGGACCGGACCTGGACGCCACCTGGATCGCCGAGACATTCCCCGAACTCCGGCAGCTGAGCATCACCTATCGAAACCGCCAGGAGACAGGCCGACTCGATCTGACCCCCCTCGCCGGGCTTGCCGCCCTTGAGGCCGTCACCATCGCCCGCGCGGAGATCACCGGCGCCGACTCACTCACCGACGTCCGCGTCAAGAGGTACGCCACCGCGCCAAGGCTCACGGGCCTCCCAGCCGACCCCATCGGCCCCGCCGCCGACGTCACGTGACAGCTGGCGATCACATGCATTCTCTGACTACGGTCAGAGAATGCATGTTGCACAGATCGACCAGGTGCGGCGGTTCAACCGCACCGTCACCGAACGTGTGGGCGTGCTCCACGACCACTACCTGGGCCGCGACCGGCCCATCGGCGAGGCCCGGCTGCTCTGGGAGATCGACGACCAGGGCCAGGACGTACGGCGGCTGCGCGAGCGCCTCGGGCTCGACTCCGGGTACGCCAGCCGGCTGCTGCGCTCCCTGGAGGCCGACGGCCTGGTGACGGTGGAGCCGCACCCCCGGGACCGGCGGGTGCGCACCGTCCGGCTCACCGAGGCGGGCCGCGCGGAGCGCGCCACGCTCGACCGCCGCAGCGACGAGCTGGCCGGCTCCCTGCTGGAACCGCTCAACGACGCCCAGCGCACCCGGCTGGTGGCGGCCATGGCCGAGGTCGACCGGCTGCTGACCGCCGCGACGGTCACCCTGGACGCGGTCGATCCGGACCACCCCGATGCCCAGCACTGTCTGCTGGCCTACTCCACCGAGCTCCAGGAGCGCTTCGAGACCGGCTTCGACCCCGCGCGGAGCCTGCTGCCCGACGCGGGCGAACTCCGTCCGCCGCGCGGCCTGTTCCTGGTCGCCCGGCTGCACACCGGTCGGCTGCGCCGGCCTGAAGCTGCCGCCCGGCGCCCCGGCCGAGATCAAACGCATGTGGGTCGCGCCCCGCACCCGCGGCCTCGGCCTGGCCCGCCGCTTCCTCGCCGAACTGGAGGCGCGGGCCGCCCGGCACGGCCGCGACGTGCTGCGCCTGGACACCAACAAGGCGCTCGACGCCGCGATCGGCCTCTACCACTCCGCCGGCTTCGAGGAGGTCCCGGCGTTCAACGACGAGCCGTACGCCGACCACTGGTTCGAGAAGCGAATCACCAAAGACTGATCGCCGAAGACCGAGGCCCCCCAGCAACCCCCTTGCGTTCAAGCCCATTCGCGCTGGGAACCACGCCAAGGCCGGCGCCCAGCCCGTCGACCCCGGCGACTGGCGGCCCTGGACAAGGTGGCCGGGGAACTCGGGGTCAGCCGCAACCAGGTCGTCCTGCCCTGGCTGAGCGGCAGCGAACCGGCCATCACCCCCATCGTCGGCGTCAGCACCCCGGAACAGCTGGACGAAGCACTCGCCGCATCCCGCCTGCGACTGCCCGTCGGACACCGCCGCCTCCTCGACGAGACCGCCTGACGGCCGTCTCCGCGCCGGGCGGTGCTAGCCGGCTGTCCGATGGTGCGCGAGGAGATACGGCTCGTCGAGGCGCGCGTCGTCGACGCGGTCTCGCACGTCGGTGAGGAGCCAGTCCAACAGCTCCGGGGTGGCGTGGTACTCGTCGTAGAAACCCATGCGCAAGTCGGTGATCTCGAACTCGAACATCACGTCGTCGACGAGGTCTGCCAGGTGGGCGTCAGCGGCTGGGGTGCGGGTGGCGGTCCACAGGTCCAGCCAGGGGCGCAAGGTGTCGGTGGCGACGGTGATGAGGCTGAGGGTCTCCCTGACGGAGACGGGGCTGGGGTGGGTGTGCAGGGTGGCCGCCCACCAGGCGGACCAGACGTCACGGAGGGCGTCGGCCAAAGGCGCGTCCCATGTGGTCCAGCCCGCCTCCAGCAAGCGGGAGGCGATCAGGTTCTCGTCGACGTGGAACTGGCCGGTGACGACGGGGCGGATGATGCGTGGGGTCAGACGGCGAAAGAGTCTGGGGAAGTCGTCCCAGTGGCTGGGCACCTCCATGGCCACGGAAGTGACCATGTCGTCGGATATCAGGTGCAGCGGTCCGGAGAGCTCGGCGAGGTCCTGCTCGCCGTAGCAATATGTGCACCCCTGGACGGGGAAGGGCTCCTCACCGGCAAACGCACGGTCCAGAGCGTCGAGGGCTGTCGTGAGCTGCTGCTGGGAGTGGGACATTGCGACCTGCCGGGACTCCGTCCGGGCGACCGGCGAAGATCGCAGGGTATCAACGGGGCCGCGTTGGACTGACGGGAAGCCCCCGCCCAGCGCGGCGAACTCGTCCCGGACGACTGCCCGCCGAACACCGCCGCCTCCTCGACGAAACCGCCTGACGGGCGGACCGGCCGACGTATCGTGAAAAGCCGACGTCCGCAGGGATGAGGGGGGCAAGGGGACACAATGGAGCCGCAGATCGCAGATCTGGCGCGGACAGCCGGGTCCACCGTGGTGGCCCTGATGGCCACCGACGCATGGCAGCGCACGAGGGAGCGGATCGTCGCGTTATGGCGCCGGGCCCAGCCCGACCGCGCCGACGGCATCGACGGCGAGCTCGAGACCACGCACGACGACCTTCTGGCCGCGCGTGACGCGGCGGACGGCTCGGAGGACGAGGAGACCCAGCGCGAGCTGAGCGAGGAGTGGGCGGGCCGCATGCGGCGGTTCCTCGCCGCGCATCCGGAGGTCGTCGAGGAGTTGCGCCGCGTCCTGGACGAGTTGAGCCCGGCCCTGCCGGGCAACGATCAGGCGATGAACACAACCATTCATATGCGAGCCGAGGCCTCCGGCAGCGGCCGGGTCTACCAGGCGGGCCGCGACCAGCACATCACCGAGCGGTGAGCGGCCCGCCTCCCCCGTACGCGGAAGGCCAGGCCTCCGGGCACGGACGGGTCTTCCAGTCGGCCGGCGACCAGCACATCACCGAACACCATCACCACGGCACGTCCTTGTTCGCCGGGACGACCGCCCCGGGGCCCGGCCCGGACTCCGTACGCGTCCCCTTGGTGGGCCGTGCCCCGGCCGTCCTGCGGGACCGGGCGGACCTGATGCGGCGATTACGTACGGCAGTGGGTGGTGACAGCGGACAGATCCACGTCCTGCACGGCATGGGCGGCTGCGGCAAGACGGCAGTGGCCCAGGCCCTGTTCACCGAGGCCGTACGCGACCGGGCCAGAATCGGCCTCTGGGTCAACGCCTCCGAGCGGCTGTCCCTGCGCGCGGGCATGCTGGCCGTCGCCGCTGACCGGGGCGCGGGCCCCGGCGAGTTGGCCGCCGCGCACAGCGGGCAGCGCGCGGCGGCGGACCTCGTCTGGCACCACCTGGACCACTCCGCCGAACCCTGGCTCCTGGTGATCGACAACGCCGACGACCCGGCGATCCTGGAGCAAGGCGCCTGGCTGCGCCCCAGCCCGCGCGGCACGGTCCTGGTCACCACCCGCTACGCCACCTCGCGCGCCTGGCGGGGCGCCGTCCTGCACCCCGTCGGGGTGCTGCCCACCGAGGACGCGGCCCAGGTCCTGTGCGACCTCGCGCCCCACGCGGGCACCCCGGCGGCGGCCGAACAGATCGCCCTCCGCCTCGGCTGTCTCCCGCTCGCCCTGACCCTCGCGGGGTCCTACCTGCACCAACAGCTACTGGAGTCCTGGTCCATGGACGAGTACCGAGACCGCCTCGAAGCCGACCCGACCGCCCTCATCGACCAGGGCGCGGCCTTGGATTCCGGCCGCTCCGAATCCCGCCACCTGGTCAGCCGCACCTGGCATCTGTCGCTCGACGCCCTCGCGGACCAGGGCCTCCCCGAAGCGACGACACTGCTACGGCTCCTGTCCTGCTGGAGCCCGGACCCACTGCCGCTCGCGGTCCTGGCCCCGGCGTCGCTGGGCGCGACGGGCCTGCTGGACGCCGTACGCGTCGAACCGGCGTTGCGGGGGCTGCTCGACCACTCCCTCGCCGCGATCGTCTCCGCGCCGGGCGGTACGGGTACGGATGGGGACCAGCCGGTGCGCTGCGTCCAGGTGCACGGCGTACTCCTCGACAGCGTCACCTCGGGCACGCCCGTCGAACAGCGCCCAGCCCTGACGGAGGCGGCGGCCACGCTGTTGGAGGCGGCGCTTCCGGCGGACGGCGGGGTCGGAGGCGGGATCGTTGCGCTGCTTGTGCCGCATGCCGTGCGGTTGCTGCGCGAGGGCGACGTTAGGACGGCGGAACGGGTGGTGGGGTTGGCCGTACGCCTCGCTGAACGCGTTCATGAGACGGGTGACTACGCCGCCGCCCTGGCCCTGGCCCAGGAGGCCGCGGGGGCGGCGGAACGGGTACTCGGCGCTGAGCACCGTCTGACGTTGAGTGCGCAGCAGCGCGCGGGGCGCTCGTTGTTCCGGCTCGGTCGCATCGCGGAGTCGGAGGAGGTTCATAGCCGGGTGCTGCGCGTCCGCGAACGCGTCCTGGGGTCCGACCACCCCGACACGCTTGAGTCCTGTCACGGACTCCAGCAGCCGCTCTTCAGGTTGGGGCGGCGGGCTGAGGCGCTGTCCTTGCTGCGTCGCGCGGCGGATGGGCTGCGGAGCGCTTTGGGGGTGGAGCATCCCAGGGCGCTGCGCAGCCGGGCGATGCTGATCGAAGGTCTTGCCGTGTGCAAGGAAGAGGCAGAATTCGACCGGACGTCTCCGCAGACCGTCGAAGACTGTACGCAGTACCTGGGCTGCGACCATCCCACAACACTCGCGGCCAGGCATACGTACGCGTTCGGGGTGTCCCACTTCGGCAGAGCGGAAGAGGCCGAACCACTCGCTCGACGAGCACTTGCCGACCGCGAGCGAATCCAGGGGCGGGCCCACCCCAAAACGCTCGCCGTCACGGCCCTGCTCGGCCTCGTCACGGCGTCGCTCGGCCGTTGGGACGAGGCCATCCTGCTGACTCGACGCTGCATCGAAGCACGAGAGCGAGTACTCGGGCCTGAGCACCCCTTCCTCGTGGAGAACTACTCGGAACTGGCCGACTACCTCGCTCGCGCGGGGCAAACGGATGAGGCCGAAAGACTGGCGCGTGAAGCCTTCCCCCTGTGTGAGCGAGTTCTCGGCCCGGACCACGCCGCCACGCTTCGGGTGCGTCAAGTGTTGGCAGGTGATTAACGCATCCTGCCGAAACGGGCTTGCTCGGCCTTCAACAGCCGCTGGTAGTCCGCGAGCACGCGCAGCATCGCGAAGCCGGTCCCCAGGGGGACCGTCCCGACGACCAACAGCGGCCGCTGCGGGTCACGAAGGTCCGCACGTATGTCGGGAAGCCACACGCCCAGCGCAGCGAACTCCTCCCGAATGATGCCGGCGACCCGCTCGCCGGGAGCCTGTGCGTTCACGCCTTGGCCCCCGGCGGGAGACTGAGCTCGAACCACACGGCCTTGCCCGTGCCGTCGAGTTGTTCGTCGACCGTCAGGCCACACACATCCGAGAGCGCGGTGACCAGAAACAAGCCGCGCCCATGTGTGTCGTCGCTCGCCGCGCGACGGGGTGACGGCAACGCGGGGCCGTCATCATGGACCGCGACCCGCACGCGGGTGCACTCGATGGTGGCGGCAAGCCGCACGTCTCCCTTGCCGTGCTGATGCGCATTGGTCACCAGCTCTGATGTGCACAACGCTGCCGCGTCGGCCAGTTGGGCCAGCCCGGAGGCCATGAGCAGGTTGCGTACGAAGTCTCGGCACAGCCTGGGCGCGATGGGGATGCCGGGGGCGGACAAGGTGTATTGGTGCGGAAGTTGCTCGGTTCCGCCGATGGAATTCCCGGGGCTGGCCGCGCCCGGCTCTGCGTGTACTCCCATGAGACGCCTCCGTGGCGTTCCGTAGGTGAGGGATCTGACGGATCCCCTACGTGATTCAGCCAACACACACTGTAGGGATAGACTCATCAGATCTGCAACCCACTCCCCCTATCGAGTGGACCGAACACACACCCACGGGCAGACTGTGGGCGGAACCTCCAGGAGGCCTCTGCCTTGGCACTTCGAACCGTCATCACCGAGCGGCAACGCCGACTCGGTTCAGAACTCCGAAAGTTGCGCGAGCAGGCTGGCTTGTCCATCAACGAGGCAAGTTCACGGGTCGGCATGGGCGCCACACATCTGAGCCATGCAGAGGCCGCCCGCACCGCAATCGCGCTCGATCGGCTACGCGCCTTGATGCGGGTCTGCGGGGTCAGAGATGAGCCCTACGCCGACGCCCTTGTCAGTCTCTCGGAGGACAAGGGCAAGGGCTGGTGGAGCGACTACAGGGGCGGCCTCTCGTCAGCCGCGTTGGACTTGGCCGAACTCGAATCCCGGGCCAGCAGCATCCGTTCTTACGAGTCACTGTTCATCCCGGGCATCCTCCAACTCGAGGACTACACACGCGCCATCTTCCGAGCCAACGACACTGTCACCACTCCGGAAGGCATCGACGAAGCGGTCAACTTCAGGCTGAGGCGCCAAAAGATCCTCACGAGCGATGAGCCGCCGGAGGTCCACGCCGTGATTCACGAGGCTGCACTACACATGCGATTCGGCGGCGCAGCAGTAGCTCGCAAGCAGCTCCTGCGCCTCGTAGAGCTGGCTGAGCTACCGCACGTGAGGATCCAGGTCCTACCCTTCACAGCAGAGGGGGTGTCCGCCGTGAACACCCCGTTCTGTCTCCTCGCCTCACACAGGGGAGCGCTTGAGACCGTGCAGATGGATCATGCGGACCAGTCCATGTTTCTGCATACCCCAGATTCAATCGCCCAGTACCAGAAACAGTTCGACCAGCTCTGCTCGATCGCTCTTCCTCCGGTGAACGCCGAGGTCACGTCCCTCAACCACGAGGGCCGGGATTCACTGGGACTGATCCAATACGTCCTCTACAGCCACTATTAGGAATCGCGATCATGCCCATACACAACTGGCGCAAGTCTTCCTTCAGCACCTCCGGGGCCAACTGCGTGGAGCTCGCCGCCGTAGACCACGGCATACACATGCGGGAGAGCGACGAGCCCGACACCGTACTCCGTACCACCCCCGCCACCCTCCGCTCCTTCATACGGGCCGTGAAGGCGGGCGGGCTCGACCGGACATACAACTGAGCGGGAGGGGGCACGGCTGCCGCGCCCCCTCCCGCTCAGGAAAGCCAACCGTCCGCGTTACTGCGGCTTGAAGGACCGGATCTGGTAGCCGCCCTGAAGGTTGCCGCCCGTGCCGGCCGACGTGGACCCTACGCGCGAGTGGTAGTTGGTCTGGGTGTAGTACTGCTTCCGCTGCCCCGTGCCGTTCCATACCGAGCGGACGTTCTGGCCGTTACGGATGAAGGAACAGTCGTCGGCGGTGTTCGCCTTGCTGGACTGCGACCACTGGCATCGGGTGCCGCCGCCGTCCCAGCCGCTGTAGATGCAGAAGTACCCGGCGGAGCAGTTGTAGGCCGCCGGGCGGGCGGGCGCCGTGGGGGCCGCGGTCGCGGAGGGCGTGGCGCCGAGGGCCGCGAGCACGGCGGCCGAGGCGATGGCGAATGAGCGAGCACGAAGCATGACAAGGGCTCCTTCCATACGCGGGTGCCGCGGCCGGGCACACCGAGCACCCGGCGCGGAGCACATGACTCACCGCAGTGTGCTCGCGCGGCCCAGGTGCTCTGCCGGAGTCCCGGTGGAGTATTGCCGGAGGGTCAGCGGGCCACGTCCATGCGCTGCGTGCCGATGACCGACAGCAGCCGCAGCGCCTCCTCGGAGGGCGAGCCGAGGGCGGGGGTGTAGATGACGACCTGCTGGTCCCGGTCGGTGATGTCGAGGACGTCGCAGTTGACGCTGACCGAGCCGACCAGCGGGTGGTGGAAGGTCTTGCACAGCGTGGGCTCCGCGCACACGTCGTGGGACGCCCACATCCGGGCGAATTCCTCGCTTCCGGCGAGGAGTTCGGCCACCAGCTCGGTCACCTCGGGGTCGCCCGGGTAGCGGGCGGCGGTGGCGCGCAGCCGCTGGGCGGAGTTGCGGGCGAACGCGTCCGCGTCGGACACCCCGTACAGCCGCCGCCCCTCCCGGTGCGGCCCGAGGAAGACGCGGCGCACGAGGTTGCGGTCGCGCCGCGGCAGGGCGGAGAAGTCCTCCATGAGGGCGGCGGCCAGCGCGTTCCAGGCGATGACCTCGTACGTCGCGGACATCACGATCGCCGCGGCCTGCGGCAACCGGTCCAGCAGGTCGACGATGGACTGCCGCACCTCGCGCGAGGGTCCGGGCGGCGGGCCCGGGGGAGCACCGGCCAGGTAGTGGAGGTGGTCGCGCTCGGCGTCCGTGAGGCGCAGGGCGCGGGCCAATCCGGCCAGCACCTCGCGGGACGGGCGCGGGGCGCGGGCCTGCTCCAGCCGCGTGTAGTACTCGGTGGAGATGAACGCCAGCTGCGCCACCTCCTCGCGGCGCAGCCCCGGGGTGCGGCGCCGGGGCCCGGCGGGCAGCCCCACGTCGGCAGGGGTGATCCGCTCGCGCCTGCTGCGCAGGAAGCCCGCCAGTTCCCGTCTGTCCACGCCCCCCAGTGTGCGCGGGCGCCACGGCCGCAGCCAGGTACCGTCGGTGCCTGGCTGGGCGTCGACCCCGGGCACAGGCTCGAAGCCATGGACAACACACCGAACACCCACGTCCCCGCCCCCGCCACACCCCTGGGCCTGCTGTCCGGCAAGGCCGTCCTCGTCACCGGCGCCGGGCGCGGCATCGGCGCCGCCGCGGCGCGGCTGTTCGCCCGCGAGGGCGCCCGAGTGCTGCTCGCCTCCCGTACGGAGGCCCAGCTCAAGGCCGTGACCGAGGAGATACGGGCGGCAGGAGGTACCGCGGACCACGTGGTGTGCGACCTGGCCGACGCGACCAGTGTCCGGGCCGCCGTCGAGCGGGCCGTGGAGCTGTACGGCCGCCTCGACGCCGCCTTCAACAACGGCGCGACGGCCGTGCCGCCGGGCCCGCTCGACCAGGTCGGCGAGGCCGACTTCGACCACATCTACGCCGTAAACCTCAAGGGCGTCTGGCTGGCCATGGCCGCCGAGGTCGCGGCCATCCGGGCCACCGCCGGGACGGGCGCCATCGTCAACACCTCCAGCATCGGCAGTCTGAGGGGCAACCCCCAACTGCCCGCGTACGGCGCGATGAAGCGGGCGGTCAACAGCCTCACCGAGTCGGCCGCCGTCACGTACGGCCCGGAAGGCATCCGCGTCAATGCCATCGCCCCCGGCACCACGCTCACCGAGATGCTCCACGACTGGGAGGCGGCGTCCCCCGGCGTCATCGCGCAGCTCAACTCCCGGACCCCGCTGCGCCGCGCCGCCGACCCGGCCGAAATCGCCGAGGCCGCCACCTGGCTGCTCAGCGACCGCGCCTCCTACGTGACTGGCGCGGTCCTGCCGGTCGACGGCGGTGCGCTGGCCCAGCCCGCCACCATCGCCGCCGCCGAAGGGCTTGGCAATAGAACATCCGTACGCCCAGACTGGCCGCATGCGCCGTCTCGTTGTGATCGATGCCCCGTCCAACCTCGGCCTCAGGCCGCCCGCCGAAGGCACCGTGCCCGGGTGCTACAAGCTCGCGGGCGCGCTCCGCGAGCAGCGGCTGCCGCAGCGGCTCGGGGCGCACGAGGGCGGGGTGGTCGTGCCGCCCCGCTACGACCGGGGCGGGTGGCGGGAGGGCGACGGCGTGTTCAACGCCGGGGCCATCGCCGCGTACACCCGCAAGCTCGCCGACCGCATCGAGCACCACGTCCGGGCCGGGAACTTCCCCGTGGTCCTGGGCGGGGACTGTTCCATCCAGCTCGGCGCCTCGCTCGCGCTGCGGCGCATCGGGCGGTACGGGCTCGCCGCCATCGACGCCTCCGCGGACTTCCGGCACCCCGGGAACTCCGAGCGGGTCGGCGCCGCGGGCGGCGAGGAGCTGGCGCTGGCGACCGGCCGCGGGCAGGCGGACCTGACGGACCTGGAAGGGCTGCGGCCGTATCTCAAGGACGAGGACATACGGATCCTCGGCATCCGCGACTACGACGAGGACCGGGGCGAGCTCTCCGAGCTGAAGATCATGAACGCGTCGGTCGGGGAGATCAGGGAATCGGGCCCGGAGGATCTGGCGCGCGAGGTTCTGCGCTCCCTCGAAGCGCCCGTGACCGAGGGGTTCTGGGTGCATCTGGACGCGGATGTGCTGGACCCCTCCGTCATGCCCGCCGTCGACAGCCCCGACCCCGACGGGCTGCTGCCCGACGAACTCGCCGCCGTACTGCGCACCTTGGTGCGGTCGGAGCGCTGCGTCGGCCTCAACGTCACCATCTACGACCCCGATCTCGACCCCGACGGCTCCTGCGCCGTTCTCCTGGCCGACCTTCTCCACACGGCGTTCACCTCGCCCTGAGCCGGTCACGGGCCTTGCCACGGCCGTGGGCCTTGCCCGGCCGTAGTAGCAGCGCTGTCAGCAGGGCCGTCAGGGCCAGGGTGGCCGCCGCCACGAGGGTGACCACCGTGAAGCCCCGGTCGTACGCGTCGCGGGCCGCCGCGCGCAGCAGGTCGGCGGCGGCCGGGGCGAGGTGGTCGGCGGCGGTGTCGGCCGCGCCGATGGACTCGCGCGCGGCGGCGTGTTCGGCGGGCGGCACGCCGGGGACGGAGGAGGGCAGCGCCGTGCGGTAGGTGGCGGCCAGGACGGTGCCGAGGGCGGCGACGCCGAGGCCCGCGCCGAGTTCGAAGGAAGTTTCCTGGATCGCGGCCGCTTCTCCGGCGCGATCCGGGTCCGCCGAGGACATGATGGAGTCCGCGCCGAGGGTCATCACGACTCCCGCGCCGAGGCCCGAGGCGAGCAGGGCGGCAAACGTCACCCCGTGGTGCGCGGGGCCGCCGCCCGCGTACAGGAGGAGCAGCGCGCCGGAGAAGAGCGCGAGCGCCCCGGTCAGGGCCCGGCGGTTGCCCCAGCGGCGCGCCACTGACGGGGCGGCGACGGCGCCCACCGCGTTGGCCACGGCCAGGGGCAGCAGCGGGAGCCCGGCGCGGAGCGGGGACGCGCCGCCCACGAGCTGGAACCACTGGGTGAGGAAGAAGAGCAGAGCCGTATAGCCGCCGAAGCAGCCCACGACGCACACCGTGGCCGCGGTGAAGCGGCGGTCGGCGAACAGCGAGAAGTCCAGCAGCGGCTGCGCCGGCCGGCGCTGCCGCCGTACGAAGAGGAACAGCAGCGCCAGGCCCGCCGCGCCCGCGAGGGCGGGTCCCGGCTCGGGGCGCAGCTCCGCCCCGGTCTGCTTGAGGGCGTAGACGACGCCCGCCAGCCCCGCCGCGGAGAGCACGACGCCCGCCAGGTCCCAGGAGCGGGGCGCGGGGTTGCGCGATTCGGGGATCAGCCGGGCCCCGGCGACCAGCATCACCACGATGACCGGCACATTGACCAGGAAGACCGAGCCCCACCACCACCGCCCGAGCAGGGCCCCGCCCACCAGCGGGCCGATCGCCGCGCCCGCGCTGTGGGCGGCGGTCCAGACGCCGAGGGCCAGGGCGCGCTCGCGCGCGTCGGGGAAGACGACGCGAATGATCGCGACGGTCGAGGCCATGATCATGGCGGTGCCCGCGCCGAGCAGCGCCCGGGCGAGGATCAGCTGCCCGGTGGTCTGGGCGAACGCGGCGCCTGCCGAGGCGAGGCCGAACAGCGCGAAGCCGGCCAGCACCAGTCGTCTGCGGCCGATGCGGTCGCCCAGCGTCCCGCAGGTCACCAGCAGCGCGGCGACGGTGAGGGAGTAGACGTCCACGATCCACAGCAGCCCCACGCCGCTGGGGTGCAGCTCCCGGGTCAGGCTCGGGGTCGCCGCGTGCATGACGGTCAGATCGATCCCGGCCAGCAGCAGGCTCGCGCTCAGGACCGCCAGCACGGCCCACCGCCGCGGCGACGCCGGGGCCTCGGCGGAGGGGCCGTTGGGGGGCTTGCCGGGGGTCCGGGCGGGGCGGGGCGTGCGAAGGCTCATGTCGGCACTGTCATCGGGCGGTTCCCGGCCCACAAGTACGGTCTTTTTTGTGCCGTAGTACCACTCTGGATACCTTTGCTGGATGCGCGGCAGCGTGGATGACACCCAAGATCAGTGCGCGGTCGAGATCGCGATGGAAATCCTCGGCGGCCGGTGGAAACTGGCGATCGTCAAGCAGCTCCTCACCGGCACCCACCGGTTCGGGGAACTCCGGCGCGCCCTGCCCGGCGTCACCCAGCGGATGCTGACCCGGCAACTGCGCGAGCTGGAAGCGGACGGGCTCATCGTGCGAACGGTCTATCCGGAGGTGCCGCCGAAGGTCGAATACGCGCTCACCGAAACGGGCCGCAGCCTGGAGCGCATCACGGATCTGCTCGACGCGTGGGGGCGCTGGTATCGGGACGCACGGCCGCGCGGCGAACAAGCCTGAATGAGCCGGTCGCGCAACAACCCGCCGTCCAAACGCCGTTGATATCCATCTGGTAGCGGCGCGGTCACGCGACGGAGCCGCAACGGAGCCGCAATTGAATCAGCGCGGCCGCAATGTGATCCGCGGCGCTCCGCCCTTTCCACGCTTCTGGATCGGCCACGGCCGCGAGCGCTCCATGCCGTCGCCGGACGGAATCGATCTCGTGGGATGCCCGCCGGCCCCGCGCCGGACTATTGCGCGAGCCCGCGCGGGGAGCGATCGATTTCGTGCGCCGGACCTTCCGCCGGACCTTCCGCCGGGCCTTCCGCCGGGCCTTCCGCCGGACCCTCCGGGCCTATCCGAGTGCGAGACCGGTCGCCGAGCGGCACGATTTTCGACTTCCTGATCGAACACATCCGCCAGGGCGGCCGGGAAGAGACGGCCGGGGAGGGGTGATCGGAATGCCGGCGGCCGGCCCGGCGCGATGAATGCGCGTACATCGTGAAGGTCCTGCTCGCCGCCCGGAAAGGCGCCCGCCCGGTACCCGCACGCCATCGGAAACTCCGGAGGTACGCGCCCCCGGGGCGCCGCTTTACCCGGGATCCGGTCCGTCGGGCCATCTCGGAAGGGGCCCGGGCACTCGGCCGGATCGGTCCTATCGGGCCGGGAATGCTGCCCTATCCGGCAGCCGTCCTGAACCAGGGGCCGTACGCTCCTGATCGGCGCCCCAGCCGATGCCCCAGCCAGGTCCCCCAGCCGGCGCTCCCAGGAGGGCCCTGACGGCCCGCTGACGGCCCGCTGACGGTCTCGGGGCCCAACCCCACCCAAAGGGGCTGCCCCGGGCCGTTCTCACGGTCCGGGGCAGCCCCTGTGCGCTCTGGGCGGGAGGTCACGCCTCCTTGCTGAGGTTCGGGCCCGCGCCGCCTGCCGCGGACTCGATCGGCGGGGTGTCGGGCAGGGCCGACTTCTCCTCGCCGCGGAAGGTGAACTTCTTCTCCTCACCCTCGCCCTCGGTGTCCACGACCACGATGTGACCGGGGCGCAGCTCGCCGAAGAGGATCTTCTCCGACAGCACGTCCTCGATCTCGCGCTGGATGGTCCGACGCAGCGGCCGGGCGCCCAGCACGGGGTCGTAGCCCTTCTTGGCCAGCAGCTTCTTGGAGTCGCCACTGAGCTCGATGCCCATGTCGCGGTCCTTGAGCCGCTCGTCCACCTTGTCGATCATGAGGTCGACGATCTGGATGATGTCTTCCTCGCTGAGCTGGTGGAAGACGACCGTGTCGTCGACGCGGTTGAGGAACTCGGGCCGGAAGTGCTGCTTGAGCTCCTCGTTGACCTTCGCCTTCATCCGCTCGTAGCCGGTCTTCACATCGCCCTGGGCGGCGAAGCCCAGGTTGAAGCCCTTGGAGATGTCCCGGGTGCCGAGGTTGGTGGTCATGATGATGACCGTGTTCTTGAAGTCCACGACCCGGCCCTGGGAGTCGGTCAGGCGACCGTCCTCCAGGATCTGGAGCAGCGAGTTGAAGATGTCCGGGTGGGCCTTCTCGACCTCGTCGAAGAGGACCACGGAGAACGGCTTGCGGCGCACCTTCTCGGTGAGCTGGCCGCCCTCCTCGTAGCCCACGTATCCGGGCGGGGAGCCGAAGAGCCGCGAGACGGTGTGCTTCTCGCTGAACTCCGACATGTCGAGCGAGATCATCGCGTCCTCGTCGCCGAACAGGAATTCGGCGAGGGTCTTGCTGAGCTCGGTCTTACCGACACCGGACGGGCCCGCGAAGATGAACGATCCACCGGGGCGCTTCGGGTCCTTCAGACCCGCACGCGTGCGCCGGATGGCCTGCGAGAGCGCCTTGATGGCGTCCTTCTGGCCGATGACGCGCTTGTGCAGCTCGTCCTCCATGCGCAGCAGCCGGGAGGACTCCTCCTCGGTGAGCTTGAAGACCGGGATGCCCGTGGCCGTGGCCAGGACCTCGGCGATCAGCTCCTCGTCCACCTCGGCGACGACGTCCATGTCGCCGGCCTTCCACTCCTTCTCGCGCTTCGCCTTGGCGGCCAGGAGCTGCTTCTCCTTGTCGCGCAGGCCCGCGGCCATCTCGAAGTCCTGCGAGTCGATCGCGGACTCCTTCTCCCGGCGCACATCGGCGATCTTCTCGTCGAATTCGCGCAGGTCCGGCGGTGCGGTCATGCGGCGGATGCGCATCCGGGAGCCGGCCTCGTCGATCAGGTCGATCGCCTTGTCCGGGAGGAAGCGGTCCGAGATGTAGCGGTCGGCCAGGGTGGCGGCCGCGACCAGGGCGGAGTCCGTGATGGAGACGCGGTGGTGCGCCTCGTAGCGGTCCCGCAGGCCCTTGAGGATCTCGATGGTGTGCGGCAGCGAGGGCTCGGCGACCTGGATGGGCTGGAAGCGGCGCTCCAGGGCCGCGTCCTTCTCCAGGTACTTGCGGTACTCGTCGAGCGTGGTCGCGCCGATGGTCTGGAGCTCGCCTCGCGCCAGCATGGGCTTGAGGATGCTCGCCGCGTCGATCGCGCCCTCGGCGGCGCCCGCACCCACCAGGGTGTGGAGCTCGTCGATGAACAGGATGATGTCGCCGCGGGTGCGGATCTCCTTGAGGACCTTCTTCAGGCGCTCCTCGAAGTCACCGCGGTAGCGGGAGCCGGCGACCAGGGCGCCCAGGTCCAGGGTGTAGAGGTGCTTGTCCTTGAGGGTCTCGGGCACCTCGCCCTTGACGATGGCCTGCGCCAGGCCCTCGACGACCGCCGTCTTGCCGACGCCGGGCTCGCCGATGAGGACCGGGTTGTTCTTGGTGCGGCGCGAGAGCACCTGCATGACCCGCTCGATCTCCTTCTCGCGCCCGATGACCGGGTCGAGCTTGGATTCGCGGGCGGCCTGGGTGAGGTTGCGGCCGAACTGGTCCAGGACGAGGGAGGTGGAGGGGGTGCCCTCCGCCGGGCCGCCGGCCGTGGCGGCCTCCTTGCCCGAGTACCCGGAGAGCAGCTGGATGACCTGCTGCCGGACCCGGTTCAGGTCGGCGCCCAGCTTCACCAGGACCTGGGCGGCGACGCCCTCGCCCTCGCGGATCAGGCCGAGCAGGATGTGCTCCGTGCCGATGTAGTTGTGGCCGAGCTGGAGGGCCTCGCGGAGCGACAGCTCCAGGACCTTCTTGGCACGGGGGGTGAAGGGGATGTGCCCGGACGGGGCCTGCTGGCCCTGGCCGATGATCTCCTCCACCTGCTGGCGGACCGCCTCGAGCGAAATCCCGAGGCTCTCCAGGGCCTTAGCGGCGACACCCTCACCCTCGTGGATCAGGCCCAGGAGGATGTGCTCGGTGCCGATGTAGTTGTGGTTGAGCATCCGGGCTTCTTCCTGAGCCAGGACGACAACCCGCCGCGCGCGGTCGGTGAACCTCTCGAACATCGTTAATCGCTCCTCAGAGCGGTCAGGCAGTAAGGGGGCGCTCCCCTCTCTGTCCTTCCGCAGCTTAGTCCCGCAAGCGGGGACCGCTCATTCCAACTGCCGACGCCCATCCGGATCACCCCGCTCTCGCGAGGAAGGCAGCACACGCTCCCTTTCCCCGAACAGCCGACAACAGCTCCAACCCGATGGTGCGAGACGATGTTCCCGCAGGCCAGGCATCTACGCCCGCCGCCACTACGCCCGTGGCGAACGCGACCGCCTCCCGGCCCAGGGACCGCCCCTCCCACTAGGCATCTCTTACCCGCATGGGCTGACACTCCATGCGGCGCGGGCCGGTTCCCTCCGCTACGGGCGAACAACCTTGCGCCCGTTCACCACTCCTGTAAGCCCCTTGGCGGATACGGGGCGCGTACGCGTCGCGACATTGCGCGATCTGCGGCACGGAGCTCTCGAAGGACCTCTCGGAGCACATGGCTCTCGAAGGACGTGATTTTCGGAGCACGTGACTTTCGGAGAGGGACGGAGTTACTCCGGGCATGCCCCTCACGACTCCGGGCCTCGCTCAGTGGTACGAGAACGAGCTGGAATGGCCGACGACCGGCAGCAATCCCGTCGAACTGCTCACGGGGGTGCGCTTCGACGTTCTGGAGCTGCCGGCCGACGCCGGTTTCGCCTTGCTGCGGCGCGTACCGCGGACCGGTCCGGTCGCGGTAGAGGGCCCCAGGATGCGGCTATGGGTGGCCGCGGGCGGCGCAGACGAGCTGCCGGGGCTGCTCGACTGGCTGGAATGGGGCGATGTCCCCCTCGATCTGACCGCCATCGGTGCAGGCGGCCGGATCACCGCGCCGTGCCCCTCCTCCCGGCCGCTGGGGACGGCACGTGGAGAGCAGGGCCCGCAGGAGGCCGCCGTGTGGCTGCGACCTCCCGAGCCGGGGGGCGGGGTGGAGCCGATGCTGCCGGTGGCAGGGTTCGGGGGCGATGGGGACGCCCCCGATCTCGTACGGCTCGTGGGTGCGGCGGCCACGGAGTGCCACCGTGCCCGGTTGCTGCGCGCTCGGCCACTGCCGGGACAGCGGGGAGCCCGGCCGACCGGAGAAGGTGACGCAATCAGGCGTTGGCCTTCTCGTATGCCTCGCGCACAGTCGCCGGGACACGCCCGCGGTCGTTGACCTCGTAGCCGTTCTCCTTGGCCCAGGCGCGAATCTTCGCGGTGTCCTGGCCGGCACCGGCCGCCGCCGGGCGTGCCTTGCCGCGGGTGGCGGCAGCGCGGCCACCGGTGCGACGGCCGCCCTTGGTGAAGGGCTCCAGGGCGTCACGGAGCTTGTCCGCGTTGTCCGTGGTGAGGTCGATCTCGTAGCTCTTGCCGTCCAGCGCGAACGTCACAGTCTCGTCCGCCTCGCCGCCGTCGATGTCGTCGACAAGAAGGACCTGAACCTTCTGTGCCATGAGGTTCCTTTCTTCAGAAACCGGGAGCTCGGGCCGCAGCGTTAGGCGCTGATGTCCCCACCCCCAGGTAATTACACTACGGGAGAATAGGAAACCGCTTTTCCCGGAAAAACACAAACCCCCCGGGAAGGTTCGGTCGATGGACCACAGGGGAACGCTCTGTTCCGGAGCCATGCGATAGGGGAGCGATTCGGACATAGGGCCCGCGATCACAGTTGCAGAAGCATCCGGCTGTTGCCAAGGGTGTTCGGCTTCACCCGTTCGAGCCCCAGGAACTCCGCGACGCCCTCGTCATAGGAACGCAGCAGCTCACTGTAGACATCACCGTCGACCGGCGTCTCGCCGATCTCCACGAAGCCGTGCTTGGTGAAGAAGTCGACTTCGAAGGTGAGGCAGAAAATGCGCCGTACGCCGAGCCAGCGCGCCGTATGCAACAGCTTGTCGAGCACCAGGTGGCCTACACCACCACCCTTCACGGCGGGATCCACCGCGAGAGTGCGAACCTCCGCCAGGTCTTCCCACATGACATGCAGTGCGCCGCAGCCAATGACCTCCGCGTCGCCGTCCCGCTCCGCCACCCAGAACTCCTGGATGTCCTCGTAAAGCGTCACCGTCGCTTTGTCGAGGAGGATGCGATCAGCCACGTAGACGTTGATGAGGCGACGGAGGGCCGGCACATCACTGGTCCGGGCACGGCGGACGGTGACTGCTTTAGATTGAGCCAAGGACATGCTCGGACGCTATCGCCGGTCTCATCGCCCGGACTCACCGGGGCTCTCACGGGGCTCTCCGAGTTGTACGACGCGCATCGCATCCCGCAGCGCATCTCGCTGCTCTTCGGACATCATCCCGAAGAACGCTACGAGCGCGGCGGCCGGGTTGTCACTGGCGGACCATGCCTCGTTCATCAGTGCGGCCGAGTAGGCGGCGCGCGTGGAGACCGCGGCATATCGATAGGCGCGCCCTTGCACCTCGCGGCGCAGCCAGCCCTTCTGATGGAGGTTGTCCATTACGGTCATGACCGTCGTGTAGGCGATCGAGCGTTCCTGTTGAAGGTCTTCCAGGACTTCCCGGACCGTGACCGGGCGGTTCCACTTCCACACCCGCGTCATGACCGCGTCTTCAAGGTCTCCCAATGGCCGAGGCACACGTGAATAATAGTGGGAGATGTCGCGAATGTCGGGATCATGCGCGCAAAAAAAGGGGCGCACATCCCGGGACGATGTCATCCCGGGACGTACGGCCCCATCGGTTCCGGGCGGGTCAGGAAGCGCTGGGCCGCGCCTGCTGCTCGGCCTCGGCGCGGGCGAGCGCCGCGTCCACCGCGGCGTCCTCCTTGGCCTTGTTGGCACCGCCCTGGCTCTTCACGATCGTCCTGATCAGCGCGGTGAAGGCCACGGCCATCACCACGGGCGGGACCAGCGCGGAGACGTAATCCATGGCTGTCGCTCCTCCAGACTCGAGGCCCCCAGATTACGGGGTGCGCCCGCCCGGCCTCAGGCCGGGACCCGCCCGAGCCGGGAGTCGCGGTCGGGCGGCGCGGCCGGGCGGCGGCGCTTGGGCGGGAAGACCTCCGCCGGTGTGGGCACCGGCCGGCCCGGACGCGGCGCCTTGTGGCCCGGCTCGGCGCGCTTCGGTTCGCCACGTGTCGGTTCGCCACGCGTCGGTTCGCCACGCGTCGGCTCGGCGCGCCCGGGCTCGCCCTTCTTGGGCTCCTCCCGCTTGGGCTCGCCCTTTTCGGGCTCTTCTTTTTTGGGCTCGCCCTGGGCCGGGCCGCCCCGCTTGGGTTCCTCGCGGGCCCCGCGCTCGGGGGCGGACGGCTTCTTGCGCGGCTCCCGCGCGGGCTCGCCGCTCTTCTGCACCGCCCGGACGCCGCCCGCGGGGGCCCCGCCGGGCAGCACCCTCAGACGGACCGCCGCGGACCGGCCGTCACGGGGCCACAGGGCCCCCGCCGCGCGCTCCGCGAGCCGGGCCCGCACCCCTCGCTCGGCGAGCCGCTCGCAGTGGCGCAGCAGGGCGCGACGGCGCTCGGCCTCGCCGGTCCCGGCCGCGGACCGGCACAGCGCGCGCAGCGCGGCCAGGTCCTCGGGAAGCGGCTCGTAGCCGGCCGCCAGGACGCCCTCGAGCTGGTCGAGGTAGCCGACGGCGGCGCCTGGGAGGGCGGCGCGGTAGCGGGCGAGCTCGTCGAGCAGAAAGGCTCGCAGCCGCCCGCCCTCGCGGACCGCTTCGTCCACGGCCTCGGCGAGGCGGAGGCAGTCCTGGACCTCCTCCGTCCGGTCCGGGCCCCCATGGCCGGGGGAGAGGGTGACGGGATGGGGTTGGAGGGCGATGGCGAGGGCGCGTCGGAGCACACGCAGCTCATCCGCACTGAACGCCATTCCGCCGCGGGATCCATATGGCGTGGGCATGGGCCGACTTTAAGTGCTAAGCGGACAAAATTCGCTGAGCGCGGGGCGGTGCGGCGCGTTGCGGAAACATACGGATGATGTGACGGATGACGCGGAAGGCGCGCGGTGCCGCGGTGGGCGCGGAACGTGCGGGGCGGGTGTGAAAGGCCCGGTGAACGCCGGCGCCCCCGGCCTCGGCCGCTCGGTGTGCGAGCGGGCCGACGGCCGGGGGCGCCGGGGTGGGTGACTCGGGGCGGGTGAGCCGGGGTGCGCGGGCCGGGGTCAGACGCGGGCCGCTCGGCGGCGGCGGGTCACCACCACCGCGGCGCCGCCCAGCGCGAGCGCCACCGCGGCGCCGCCCGCCATCAGGCCGATGCCGCCCGCGCCGGTCAGGGCCATCGTGCCGCCCTTGGAACCGTCGTCGGAGGAGCCGCCGCCCGTGGCGGAGTCGCCGGAGCCGGACGTCCCGCCCTTCTGGGAGCCGGAGGCCGAGCCGTCACCGGAGCCGCCGTCGGTCGAGCCGGCCGTGCCGTCACCGCCCGTGGAGGAGGACTCGTCCGAGCCGCCGGACGCGCCCTTGAAGGTGATCTTCGCGGTGTCGTTGGCCGAATTCGGGTCGTTGGTGCTGAAGCCCGCCGGGCCGGGGACCAGCTTGACGGTGCCGGTGGCGTTCTTGTCGGCGCCCTTGGCGATCTTCACGCCGAGGCCGTACATCTGGCCCTCGCCGGGCAGCTCGGTCGAGGCCTCGGGGCACAGATAGCGGCTGTGGCCCGGCTCGAACTTCTTGGTCTCGGTCTCGCTCACATACGTCAGGCACTCGCCGGTGGTGTCCTGATCCGGCTCCTCGTCGATGTGGTTGGTGAGCCCGGTGACGCCCTTGGGCAGCGTGATGTCGGCGTACAGAAGCGGCTGCCGGTCCTTGCGGTACGCGGCCGCCGGGCCGCCGTTGGTCAGCCCGAACCGCAGCCCGCCCGTGGTGCCGTCGGCCTGAGGGGTGATGGCGCCGCCCACGGCGCGGAAGTCGGCGTGGTTGTCGGTACGGAGGGAGACGCTGCTCTCGCCGCCGGTCTCGAAATCACCGCCCGAGGCGGCCGTGAAGGCGATCGGGGACCCGGTGCCGGGGGTGCCGTTCGGGTTCGCCTCGCTGCCCGCCGGGACGGCCTCGACCGCGTAGTCGATCCAGGGGGCCAGGGCGGCCTTGGTCACCTTGACGGTCAGCGGGGTGTCGAGCTTCGCGGACTGACCCGGTTCGATCGCGGTGTCGATGGAGCAGTAGACGCGCGCGGAGTCGTCCCATTCGGAGTCGAAACTACAGTTCTTCGGCTTGGTCGTGAATTCGATGCCCGGGACACTGCCGATTTCGATGTTGACGCGCTCGGCGGGCAGATCCCCGGTGTTCCGCACCGTCAGGGGCAGGTCCACCGTGGAGCCGGTCCTGAGGCCGTCGCGGTCCGGCAGTTTGCCCACGACCAGTTGGGGCGAGCCGACCACGACCTTGGAGGAGCCCTTGTCCCCGGTCGCGCCGTCGGCCGTCACCTCGTAGCTGATGGTGCCGGAGGCGCCGGGCTCGGCGTCGGAGTCGGCGGTGAGCGTGAACGGCTCCCAGGGGCCGTGGAGGTTGCCGTTGTCGAGGCAGGTGACGACCGCGCCGGAGGCGGTGCACTGCTCGTTTTTCGCCTTGATGGTCGCGACGCCTTCGAGGCCGCTGGCGTCGATGACCATCTTGGCGTTCTCGGGCAGGGGGAATTCGGCCCCGCCGTCAGCGAACGAATAACCCACACTCGGGGCGACGGCCTCCTGGCCGGCGGCCGCCGACGGCAGGGCGATCTGCCGGGGCGCGGTGATTTTGGCCCAGGGCTGGGTCGGCTCGTCCTCCGCGTAGGCGGAGGGCGCGCCGACGGCCGTCCCGAGCGCGATCACCGCTCCGACGGCCGCCACATGAATCGTTTTCCCCTTATGCCACATGCGTCCCATGCCCATCTCACGACGACCCGACTACGTTCGCCCGCAAGACCGTTCCGCCGACCGGATGGTTGCCCTCCGGTGAACGGAAAGTTGTGAGCAGGGGTGGGGAGGGTGAGACGGGACCGGGGCGGGTCAGCCTCGCGCGACGTTGCGCTCGTACACCAGGCGCAGGCCGATCAGGGTCAGCCACGGCTCGTGCTCGTCGATGACCGAGGACTCGCCCAGCACCATGGGGGCCAGGCCCCCGGTGGCGATGACCGTCACATCCTCCGGGTCGTCGGCCAGTTCGCGCGCCATCCGCCGGACCACGCCGTCGACCTGGCCCGCGAACCCGTACAGAATGCCGGCCTGCATCGCCTCGACGGTGTTCTTGCCGATGACGCTGCGCGGCCGGGCCAGCTCGATCTTGCGCAGCTGCGCGCCGCGCACCCCGAGCGCCTCGACCGAGATCTCGATGCCGGGCGCGATCACCCCGCCCACGTACTCGCCGCGCGCGCTGACCGCGTCGAAGGTCGTCGCCGTGCCGAAGTCGACGACCACGCACGGGCCCTCGTAGAGCTCGACGGCCGCCAGGGCGTTGATGATCCGGTCGGCGCCGACCTCCTTCGGGTTGTCCATCAGGATCGGCACCCCGGTCTTCACCCCGGGCTCGACCAGGACGGAGGGCACGTCCCCGTAGTAGCGGCGGGTCACCTCGCGCAGCTCGTGCAGCACCGAGGGGACGGTGGAGCAGATGGAGATGCCCTCGATGCCGTCGCCCAGCTCCTCGCCGAGGAGGGGGTGCATGCCCATCAGGCCCTGGAGGATGACGGCCAGCTCGTCGGCGGTGCGGCGGGCGTCCGTGGAGATCCGCCAGTGCTCGACGATCTCGTCGCCGTCGAACAGGCCCAGCACGGTGTGGGTGTTCCCCACGTCGATGGTCAGCAGCATCGTCAGTTCGCCTCGGCCTCGCGCAGGTCCAGGCCGATGTCGAGGATCGGGGAGGAGTGGGTGAGCGCGCCGACGGCGAGGTAGTCGACGCCCGTCTCGCCGTACTCCCGCGCGCCTGCGAGGGTGAGGCGGCCCGAGGACTCCAGGGCGGCGCGGCCCGCGACCAGCTCGACCGCCTGCCGGGTCTGCTCCGGGGTGAAGTTGTCGAGCAGGATCAGATCCGCGCCCGCGTCGAGCACCGGCGGGATCTGGTCGAGGGTGTCGACCTCCACCTCCACGGCCACGTCCGGGAACTCGGCGCGCACGGCCTTGAACGCCTCGGCCACCCCGCCCGCCGCGATCACGTGGTTGTCCTTGACCAGGGCCGCGTCCGACAGCGACATGCGGTGGTTGACGCCACCGCCGCAGCGCACCGCGTACTTCTCCAGCACGCGCAGCCCCGGGGTGGTCTTGCGGGTGTCGCGGACCTTCGCCTTGGTGCCCTCCAGGGCGTCGGCCCAGGCGCGGGTGGCGGTGGCGATGCCGGACAGCCGGCACATCAGGTTGAGCGCGCTGCGCTCGGCGGTGAGCAGATCGCGGGTGCGGGTGCGGACGGTGAGCAGCTTCTGGCCGGCGGCGACCGGGTCGCCGTCCTCGACATGCCGCTCGACCTCGAACGCGTCGGTGCAGACGATGGACAGCACCGCCTCGGCGACGCGCAGCCCGGCGACGACGCCCGCCTCGCGGGCGGTGAAGTCGCCGGTGGCCATGGCGTCCTCGGGGATGGTGGCCACGGTCGTCACATCCACGCCGTGGTCGAGGTCCTCCTCGATCGCCAGGTGCGCGATGTCCTCGACCTTGACGGGGTCGAGCCCGGCGTCGGCCAGGAGCTGGGCGAGGTCGGGGTCCAGGCCGCACTCCATCGGGTCGAGGTCGTACGCCTCGTCGTCGGCGCCGCAGCCGCAGGCGTCACCGCAGCCGGGGCCCCCGCCGGGGAGGCCGATCTGAAGCAGCGGGAGTTCCACGGGCTGGGGGCGGTCGTCGGGGGTGCTGCTCACGGGTGGGACTCCGTATCCGTTCGGGGGGTGGTGAGTGGGGGGAACGCCCCGGTCGCGGGGGACTCCCCGGTCTTCGGGGACACCCCCGTCGCCGGGAACGCCTCCGAGTCCGTCGTACGGACGTCCAGCGTGTCGTCGGGGCGCAGGGTGACCAGGAGGTGGCGGTGCCAGGCCCGGTCGTCCCGGTCGGGGCGGTCCTCGCGCCAGTGGCAGCCGCGGGTCTCCTCGCGGCGGAGGGCGGCGGCCACCAGGACGCGGGCGACGAGGAGGAGGTTGGTCGCCTCCCAGGTGTCGACCCCGGGCTCGGCCGTCTTGCCGTCGCGGCCGAGCGCTTCGGTGGCCTCGCCGTGGACCTGCTCCAGCCGGGCTGCGGCCTGGGCCAGGCTCTCGGCGGACCGGATCACTCCGGCCCCCTCGGTCATGATCCGCTGGATGGTGAAGCGGGCCTCGGGCGGCAGCAGCGGCCCCTCGCCGGGGGCCACCCGCGGGGCGGGGGCCTGGTGCGCCTGCGGGGCCGGGGCGGAGGTGATGTCCTCGGCGATGCGCTCCGCGAAGACCAGGCCCTCCAGGAGGGAGTTGGAGGCCAGCCGGTTGGCGCCGTGGACCCCGGTGCAGGCGACCTCGCCGCAGGCGTAGAGCCCGGGGACGGTGGTGCGGCCGCGCAGGTCGGTGCGTACGCCGCCGCTCGCGTAGTGGGCGGCGGGCGCCACCGGGACGGGCTCGGTGACCGGGTCGATGCCATGGGCGCGGCAGGCGGCGAGGATGGTCGGGAAGCGGTGCTCCCACATCCGCTCGCCGAAGTGGCGCGCGTCCAGATACATGTGCTCGGCGCCCTGCTCGAGCATCCGCCGCAGGATGCCCTTGGCGACGATGTCGCGGGGCGCGAGCTCGGCCAGCTCGTGCTGCCCCTGCATGAAGCGGACGCCGTCGGCGTCGACGAGATACGCGCCCTCGCCCCGCACCGCCTCCGAGACCAGCGGCTGCTGCCCCTCCGCCTCCGGGCCGAGCCACAGCACGGTGGGGTGGAACTGCACGAACTCCAGGTCGGAGACCTCCGCCCCGGCGCGCAGCGCGAGGGCCACGCCGTCGCCGGTGGAGACGGCGGGGTTGGTGGTGGCGGAGAACACCTGGCCCATGCCGCCGGTCGCGAGGACCACCGCGCCCGCGCGGACCGCGCCGACGCCGTCCCGCCGGCCCGCGCCCATGACGTGCAGGGTGACGCCCGCCGCGCGGCCGGACGCGTCCTTGAGGAGGTCGAGCACCAGCGCGTTCTCAACGGTCTCGATGCCGGCCGCGCGCACCGCCTCGACCAGCGTCCGGGAGATCTCCGCGCCGGTCGCGTCGCCGCCGGCGTGTGCGATGCGGCGGCGGTGGTGGCCGCCCTCGCGGGTCAGCAGGATCTCGCCGGTGTCGTCGTCGGCGTCGAACCGGGCGCCGGTGCCGATCAGTCGGCGTACGGCGCCGGGGCCCTCGGTGACCAGGGCGCGCACGGCCTCCTCGTCGCAGAGCCCGGCGCCGGCGACCAGGGTGTCGTCGAGGTGCTGCTCGGGGGTGTCGCCCTCGCCGAGGGCGGCCGCTATGCCGCCCTGGGCCCAGCGCGTGGAGCCGTCGTCGAGGCGGGCCTTGGTGACGACCGTGACCTTCGCCCCGGCGGCGGCGCAGCGCAGCGCGACGGTCAGGCCGGCGACGCCCGAGCCGACGACCACGACGTCGGCCTCGATGGCCCAGCCGGGGGCCGGGGCGCGCAGCGCCGCGCCGGCGGGCGCCGGCTTCTTCTCTTCGGTCATCACGCGGCTCCGAACCACAGACGGACGTTGTCTATCAGGCGCGTGGTACCGACCTTGGCGGCGACGGCGAGGACGGCCTCGCCGGTGTGGTCGTCGGCGACCTCGGTGAAGTCCGAGGGGTCGACGAGCGCCAGATAGTCGAGGGCGAGGGGTGGTTCGAGGGCGGCCGCCTCGTCGAGCGCCGCGCGCGCGGCCGTCCGGACCGCCTGAGGGGAGGCGACGAGGGGGAGCCCGCCGGGGCTGCCGGGGTTCTCGGAGCCGCCGGGGTTCCCTGAGCCGCCGGGGCCGCTGTGCTCCGGCGCCGCCTGCCGCCCCGCGTCGCGGCCCGCGTCCCGGCCCGCGAACAGCGCGCGGGACAGGGTCAGGGCGGTGCTCCGCTCCGGCGCCGACAAGTAGCGGTTACGGCTGGAGAGCGCGAGGCCGTCGGCCTCCCTGACCGTCGGAGCGCCGACGATCTCGACGGGGAAGTCCAGGTCGAGCGCCATGCGGCGGATCACGGCCAGCTGCTGGGCGTCCTTCTCGCCGAAGAACGCGAAGTCGGGGCGGGTGAGGTGGAGCAGCTTGGCCACGACGGTGAGCACCCCGTCGAAGTGCCCGGGGCGCGAGGCGCCCTCGTACCCCTCCCCCATGGGCCCGGCGGCCATCCGCACCGAGGGCTCGCCGCTCCCGTACACCTCGCCGACCGGCGGGGCGAAGACGATGTCCGCGCCCGCGGCGGCCGCGACCTCGAGGTCGGCGTCGAGTGTGCGCGGATAGCGCTCCAGGTCCTCGCCCGCACCGAACTGAAGGGGGTTCACGAAGACGGTGACCGTCACCAGGCCCTTGGCGCCGACCCGGGCGCGGGCCGCGCGTATGAGGGAGGCGTGGCCGTCGTGGAGCGCGCCCATGGTCATGACGACGGCGACGCGCCCCGGCGCGGCGAACTGCGCCAGGGCGGCGTCGAAGTCGGCGCGGCTGGTGAACAGCTCCACATCGGGCTCGCCGGGCCCGGCCTTGCGCCACAGCTTCGGGCTCATGCTCCCGCCCCTCCCCTGCCGGGGACGTCGGAGACGTCCGACAGGACGCCCAGCAGGTCCTCGGCGAGCTCGGGCTTGAGCAGCCCGTGGGCGAGCGCCCGGTCGGCGGTCGCACGGGCCATCGCGAGATAGCCGGGCACGGCCTGGGGGGCGTGCCGGTGCAGCTCGGCGACATGGGCGGCGACGGTCCCGGCGTCACCGCGCGCGACCGGGCCGGTCAGCGCGGCGTCGCCGCTGCGCAGGGCGTTGTCCAGGGCGGCGCCCAGCAGGGGGCCGAGCATCCGGTCGGGGGTGCCGACCCCGGCGGCGCGCAGCAGGTCCATGGCCTGGGCGACCAGGGTGACCAGGTGGTTGGCGCCGATGGCGAGGGCGGCGTGGTAGAGCGGCCGGGCGTCCTCCGCGATCCACTCGGGCTCGCCGCCCATCTCGATGACCAGCGCCTCGGCCGCCATCCGCAGCTCCTCGGGCGCGGTGACCCCGAAGGAGCAGCCCGCGATCCGCTGGACGTCGACAGGGGTGCCGGTGAAGGTCATGACGGGGTGCAGCGCGAGCGGCAGCGCCCCGGCGCGCAGGGCGGGGTCCAGCACATCCGTGCCGTACCGCCCGGAGGTGTGGACGAGCAGCTGCCCGGGGCGCACCGCGCCGGTCTCGGCGAGGCCGGCGACCAGGTCGGGCAGCGCGTCGTCCGGGACGGTCAACAGCACCAGCTCGGACCGCGCCAGCACTTCGGCGGGCGGGACGATCGGGACCTCGGGGAGCAGGGCGGCGGCCCGGCGCACCGAGGCGTCGGAGACGCCGGAAGCGGCGACGGGGCGGTGCCCGGCGAGCCGCAGCGAGGCGGCGAGGGCGGGGCCGACGCGACCGGCGCCGACGACCCCTACGGTGAGCCGGGCCGGGCGGTCCTGCGGCTCGGGAAGTGGATGTGCGTTCACTCGACGACGGCCTTCCGTTCCAGTCCTCAGGGGGTACCGGACGATTCCCCGCCATGCTACGCGAGTACCAGGGGATGATCCGGACCTGTCCCCAGGGCTGTGGAAAACCCTGTGGCCCGGCCGATCCCGGGTAGGCCATGCTCGGCGCATGGCGGACGGCGCGGACCAGCAGGAGCAACCGGAACAACCGGGGCGGCCGGAAGGGGCACGGGCCCGCAGGCTCGCGGCATGGCACGGCTCGACACGGGCGCTGACCAGCCTCGCGCTCGGTGAGCGAATACGCGAGCGGCTGGCCCGGCTGACGGCCGACGCCGCCGAGGTGTACGACCTGGACGACTGGCTGGACTTCTACGGGGACGGGGTCGTCGAGAAGCTGGAGCGCCGGGTCGCCGATCTGCTCGGCATGGAGGCCGCCGCCTTCTTCCCCACCGGCACCATGGCCCAGCAGATCGCGCTGCGCTGCTGGGCGGGGCGCACCGGCAATCCGGCCGTGGCGGTGCATCCGCTCTCGCACCTGGAGACGCATGAGCGCGACGCCTATCTGACGGTGAGCGGGCTGCGCGCGGTACGGCCGACGAGCGAGCCGCGGCTGCCCACGGCCGAGGAGATCCGGGAGCTGGACGAGCCCTTCGGGACGCTCGCCCTGGAGCTTCCGCTGCGCGACGCGGGGTTCGCGCTGCCCACCTGGGACGAGCTGACCGCCGTGGTGGAGGCCGCGCGGGAGCGGGAGGCGGTGGTCCACTTCGACGGGGCGAGGCTCTGGGAGTGCGCCCCGCACTTCGGGCGTGAGCTGTCGGAGATCGCCGCCCTCGCGGACTCGGTGTACGTGTCCTTCTACAAGTCGCTGGACGGCATTTCGGGGGCCGCGCTGGCCGGGCCCGAGGCGCTGGTGGAGGAGGCGAAGGCGTGGCGGCACCGGTACGGCGGGCAGCTGTTCCAGCAGTGGCCCGCGGCGCTGGCCGCGCTGGCCGGCCTGGACCGCGAGCTGCCCCGGCTGCCGTCGTACGTGGCGCACGCCAAGGTCGTGGCGCGGGCGCTGGACGAGGCGTTCACGGCCGCCGGGGTGGCGTGGTTCCGGGTGCATCCGCACCAGCCGCACATCCACCGGTTCCAGGTGTGGCTGCCGTATCCGGCGGCCGACCTGGACGAGGCGGGGCTGCGGCTGGCGGAGGAGACGCGGACGACCCTGTTCGGCCGGTGGTGGGAGCAGGGGCCGCCGGGGCTGGCCATGACCGAGGTGACGGTCGCCTCATCCGCACTGAAGTGGACGGCGGACGACGTCGCGGCCGCGGTCGCCGCCTTCCTGGAGCGGCTGCCGGGGGGCGACCGGGCGGTCGGCTGAGGCGGTTGCCGCCCCGCCCCGCGCCGGGCGGCGGGCGAGGCGGGAGAGGAGGGCGGCGAGCCGGGCCGCCCCGCGCGCCGGGCGTTCCTCGGCCACCGCGCGGAAGTCGCGGTGCCGGCTCAGCTCGCGGATGGTGCGCCAGTCGCCGGGGCGGGGCGCGGGCGGGGCGGGTTCGCCGCGCTGTGCGGCTCGGTACAGGTCGAGTGCGTACTGCTCGGTGAGGGTCATGGCACGAGGCTGCGCCCGCCCCCGGCCGCCGGTCACCTCGATTGACGATCGCCGTCAAGCGACGCCGGAGACCGCCGACGCGGACCGCACCATAGGGGCATGGCCAACGTCATCGACATCACCGGGCTGCCGCCCGAGCGCATCGTCTTCAGCCCCTCCCCGCTCGCCGAGCTGGGCGCCGCGCTGCATGTGCTGTCCGAGCCCGGCCACCACCCGGGGCTGCACGGCTGGGCCACCGCCACGGCCTCGGGCCTCAAGCCGGACCTCGCCGACCGGCTCCACGAGGCGGACTTCCTGTGGCGCTCCTCCCGCTCCGATCTGCTGCTGCCCGCCGAGCCCGGGGCGACGCTCGCGGAGGATCTGGACGCGCTGGACCGGATCGACGACGAGACGTTCGTGGCGGCGGCCTTCGAGATCGCCTGCTCCTCGTACGGACAGCCCGTGCCGTCGCCGCTGGTCGACGCGGGCGAGCGGGCGCGGGCGCGGGAGATGGCCTCGGCCCGTGGGCCGAAGCAGGCCGCGTTCGTCAACCGGATGCTGGAGGACCCGGACGGGCTGCGGATCTGGCTGCGCCGCCTGCTGGAGGACTGCGACCGGGCGTTCTTCGCGGACACCTGGCAGCGGGTACGGATCCAGCTGGCCGCCGACGCCCGCCACAAGGCGGAGCTGCTGCGGCACAAGGGGCTCGGTGAGGCGCTGGCGGCGACCTCGGCCGCGCTGTCCGTGACGCCGGACGAAGGCGGCGTACGGCGCATCCTCGTCGACAAGCTCGCCGGGGGCGAGACGACGGCCGCGGGCCACGGGGTCACCCTCATCCCGACCACCTTCGGCTGGCCGCATCTGCTCGTGGTGTACGCGCCCGGCCGGCGCCCGGTGATCCAGTACCCGATCGCGGCCCCGGACCTGCCGCCGCCCGCCGCGCTGGAGCTGGTCCAGCGCAGGATGGAGGCGCTGGCCCACCCGATGCGGATGCGCCTGTGCCGCTCCCTGGCCCGCGGCCCGCACACCACCGGCGAGCTGGCGGACGGCTGCGGCATCACCCCGCCGGAGGTCTCCCGGCACATCGCCGTCATGAAGAAGGCGGGGCTGCTGACCACCCGCCGCCGCGGCCGGTACGTGTTGCATCAGCTGGAGCTGTCGACGGTGGCCCGGCTGGGCAGCGACTTCCTGGAGAGCGTCCTGAGGTAGCGGCACCCGCACGGCAGCCGGGCGTCAGAGCCGGGGGCCGCCGCCCGGGCCCTGGGCCCGTACCAGCCCCGACTCGTACGCCAGCACCACCACCTGCACCCGGTCGCGCAGCTCCAGCTTGGTGAGGATGCGGCCCACATGCGTCTTGACGGTCGCCTCGGAGAGCACCAGGCGCGCCGCTATCTCGCCGTTCGACAGCCCCTGCGCGACCAGCAGCATGACCTCCCTCTCGCGGTCGGTCAGCCGCTCCAGCTCCGGGCGGGCCGAGCCGCCGGGCCCGTTGCCGCCCGCGCCCGGCAGCATCGGCGCGAAGCGGTCCAGCAGACGGCGGGTGGTGCTGGGGGCGACGACCGCGTCACCGCTGTGCACGGCGCGGATCGCGGCGAGCAGCTCACCGGGCGGCACGTCCTTGAGCATGAAGCCGCCCGCCCCGGCCTTGAGGGCCGAGAAGGCGTACTCGTCGAGGTCGAAGGTGGTCAGGATGAGCACCTTGGGCGCGTCCGGCTGCGCGCAGATCCGGCGGGTCGCCTCCACCCCGTCGAGCCTGGGCATCCGGACGTCCATGAGGACGACGTCCACCTCGGCGGTGCGCAGCACCTCCAGGGCCTCCGCGCCATCGCCCGCCTCGGCGACGACCTCCATGTCGGGCTGGGCCGCGAGCACCATCCGGAAGCCGGCGCGCAGCAGCGCTTGGTCGTCGACGAGCATGACGCGGATGGACATCCGGTCGGGTCCCTTCCCTTGGTTCCCTCAGCGAGCGGCTCTCGGTGAGCGGGCTTTCGGTGAGCGGCTACTTCGTGAACGGCGTCTCGGTGCACGCTCACCGCGAGCGTGACAGTACTGACTGGGCCGACCGGACTCCGCGGCCGTGCCGCTCAGCCACTCAGCCGGTCGGCTTGAGCGGCAGCAGGGCGCTGATCCGGAAGCCGCCGCCCGGCCGGGGGCCCGCGTCGAGGGTGCCCCCCACCATGCCGACCCGCTCCCGCATCCCGATCAGGCCGTGCCCCTGGCCGTCCGCCCCGCCGTCCTTGTACGTCTCGTGCCGCGCACCCCGCCCGTCGTCCTCCACGAGGAGGCCGAGCCCGTCGTCGAAGTAGGTCAGCCGCACGCTGGCGCCGACGTCCGGGCCGCCGTGCTTGCGGGTGTTGGTGAGCGCTTCCTGCACGATGCGGTAGGCGGTCAGCTCGACGCCGCTGGGCAGCGGGCGCGGGCTGCCCACGATCTTGAAGTCCACCGGCAGGCCGGCGCCGCGCACCTGCTCCACGAGGTCGTCTATCTGTTCCACATCCGGCTGCGGCACATAGTCGCTGTCGTCGCTCGGCGCCCCCGAGCGCAGCACGCCCAGCAGCCGCCGCATCTCGGCGAGCGCCTGGCGGCCGGTGCCGGAGATCGTCTCCAGGGCCTGCCTGGCCTGGTCGGGGGCGGCGTCCATGACATACGCGGCGCCATCGGCCTGGACCACCATCACCGACACGTTGTGAGCCACGACATCGTGCAGCTCGCGCGCGATCCGCGCCCGCTCGGCGGCCACCGCCACCTTCGCCTGCGCCTCGCGCTCCTTCTCCAGGCGCGCGGCGCGCTCCTCCAGCTGGGCGTAGTAGGCGCGGCGGGTGCGGATGGAGTCACCGAGCACCCAGGCCAGGAGGAACGGAATGACGGAGAAGACCACGGCGACGGCCCCGCCGAACCAGGTCCGATGCTCCGGACCCGGCCAGCGGATGGTGGCGATGACCGGCGCGGCCAGGGCGGCGATCAGCGCGAAGCGGGACGCCCGGCGATCGCCCTCGGCCGCCGCCGTGTACGCGACGACCAGCATCGCGAAGTCCGAGGGGTTCACCGCCACATCGAGCGCGACCTGCGTCAGCCCGCACGCGGTGACGAGGATCAGCACCTTCTCGGGGGCGCGGCGGCGCAGCGCGACGGCGGCGCACAGCGCGAAGACGATCGGCACGGCCACCACGCGCGGCACAGGGTGCATGGGCGCCCTGGTGAACCACAGGAGCGAGAAGCCGAAGAGAAAGACGGCCCAGAAGCCGTCCACCCCTGTCGGGTGCCTGCGGAGAAAGTCGTAGAGGCGCTGCACGTCACCCAGCGTAGGCATGGTGGATACGTCCGGCCGTCAGCCGGACGGGCGATCCGTGAGCCGCCGCCCTACGACCCAAGGTGGATACCGGCTCCGTTTAGCGTGGTCCTGTGGCGAGCGAGACGCGGAATTGGCTGGGGTGGCGTGCCGCCACCGAACATGCACTCTACGGTCCGGAAGGGTTCTTCCGGCGTACGGAAGGACCGGCCGGGCATTTCCGTACATCGGTGCATGCTTCGCATCGGTACGCGAGGGCGGTCGCCGAGCTGCTGGGCCGGGTGGACCGGGCGCTGGGCCACCCGGACGAGCTGGCCCTGGTGGACATGGGCGCGGGACGGGGCGAGCTGCTGACCGGCGTGCTCGGGTGCGTGGCGGACCTGCCCGCCCGGCCTGGCCCCCGGCTCGGCGAGCGGTTGCGCCCGTACGCCGTGGAGCGCGCGCCGCGCCCGCCCGGCCTCGACCCCCGGATCGGCTGGCTCGGGGACCTTGGTGAACTGCCGTCCGGCGGCGTCGAAGGCCTCCTCTTCGCCAACGAATGGCTCGACAACGTCCCCGTCGACGTCGCCGAGACCGACGCGGACGGCGCCTGGCGCCGGGTCCTGGTCGCTCCCGAGGACGGCGCCGAACGGCTGGGCGGGCCGGTCGGCGGCGCGGACGCGGACTGGCTGGCCCGCTGGTGGCCGCCCGTGGGGCACGAGCCGGGGCTGCGGGCGGAGATCGGCCGGCCGCGGGACGAGGCGTGGGCGGAGGCGGTGCGGGCCGTGCGGTCGGGGCTCGCGGTCGCCGTCGACTACGCGCATGAGCGCGGGGCGCGGCCCCTGTTCGGGACGCTGGCCGGCTTCCGCGAGGGGCGTGAGGTGCGGCCCGTGCCGGACGGCTCCTGCGATCTGACCTCCCATGTGGCGCTCGACGCGTGCGCGGCGGCGGGCGCGTCCGCCCTGCGGGGCGCGGCAGCACATCGCGCGCTTGGGGATTCCCCGCTCGCGGATTCCGTGCTCGACCCTGTTGCCCTCCCCCAGCGCGACGCGCTGCGCGCCCTCGGGGTCGACGGGCGGCGGCCGCCGCTCGCCCTGGCGTCGAGCGACCCGGCGGCGTACATCCGCGCGCTGAGCGGGGCGGGCGAGGCGGCGGAGCTGCTGGACCCGGCGGGCCTCGGCGGCTTCACCTGGCTGCTCCAGCCGACGGTCCCGGCGTGCGGCGGGCTGCCGACCCCGGGCGACCAGGACTGAGAGGCGGCGGGGCTGAGAGACTGGGCCCATGACGGAGACGACAGTCGGCATCGGCGGTGCCGCGGAGAGCACCGACATGGTGCTCAACATCGGCCCGCAGCACCCGTCCACCCACGGCGTGCTGCGGCTGCGGCTCGTCCTGGACGGGGAGCGGATCCAGCACGCCGAGCCGGTGATCGGGTATATGCACCGCGGCGCGGAGAAGCTGTTCGAGGTGCGGGACTACCGCCAGATCATCATGCTCGCCAACCGTCACGACTGGCTCTCCGCCTTCTCCAACGAGCTGGGCGTCGTCCTCGCCGTCGAGCGGATGCTGGGCATGGAGGTGCCGGAGCGCGCGGTGTGGACGCGCACCCTGCTGGCCGAGCTGAACCGGGTGCTCAACCACCTGATGTTCCTGGGCTCGTACCCCCTGGAGCTGGGCGGCATCACCCCGATCTTCTACGCGTTCCGCGAGCGCGAGGACCTTCAGCACGTCATGGAGGAGGTCTCCGGCGGCCGGATGCACTACATGTTCAACCGGGTCGGCGGACTCAAGGAGGACCTGCCCGCGGGCTGGCTCGGCCGGGCGCGCCAGGCGGTGGCCGAGGTCCGCTCGCGCATGGACGTCTACGACCAGCTGGTGCTCGGCAACGAGATCTTCCGGGGGCGCACCCGCGGGGTGGGCGCGCTGGCGCGCGAGACGGTGCACGCCTACGGGGTCAGCGGGCCCATCGCCCGCGCCTCGGGCGTCGACTTCGATCTGCGGCGCGACGAGCCGTATCTGGCATACGGAGAGCTGCGGGACACCCTGAAGGTCGTCGTCCGCGAGGAGGGCGACTGCCTGGCCCGCTTCGAGTGCCTGCTGGAGCAGACGCACAACTCCCTCGAGCTGGCGGACGCCTGCCTCGACCGGATCGCCGAGCTCCCGCCGGGGCCGATCAACCAGCGGCTGCCCAAGGTGCTCAAGGCGCCCGAGGGCCACACCTACGCCTGGACCGAGAACCCGCTGGGCATCAACGGCTACTACCTGGTCTCGAAGGGCGAGAAGACGCCGTACCGGCTGAAGCTGCGGTCGGCGTCGTACAACAACATCCAGGCGCTGACCGAGCTGCTGCCGGGCACGCTGGTGGCCGACATGGTGGCCATCCTCGGCTCGCTCTTCTTCGTCGTCGGCGACATCGACAAATAATCGGCGAGGAGTCGACGCGGCCCTACGAGATCGCGCTGCGCAGCTCGGGGATGTCGATGTGCTCGTCCTCGTCGTGCGCGGTCAGGTCGATGACCTCGCCGACCTCGCCCTTCCCGGCCTCCGCGAGCGTCTCCGCGCCGATCACGTCGGCGAGATCCTCGTCCGACGCCGCCTCCGCCGGGCGCCCGGCAGGCTTGGCGGCCTTGGCGGGCTCGGTGGGCTCAACGGCCTTGGCGGGCTCCGGCTCGACGGGCTCGGAGTCGGCCTCGGCCGGCGCGGGCGACTCGGCGGCGGGTCCGACGGGCTCCGGCTGCCGCTTCTTGGGCTGCTGCTTCTTCTGCGTGCCGAAGTAGTCGAAGCCGCCCTCCGAGCGGGAGGCGGCGCGCCGCGCGGCGGCGTACGGCACGACCGCGGAGGCCGCCGTACGGGCGTGGGGCCGGGGCTCACCGACCGGGTGCTCCACGGCCGGGTGCTCACCGGCGGGCCGGTCCTCGGCGGGCCGGTCCTCGGCGGTCCGGTCCTCGGCGGTCCGGTCCTCGGCGGTCCGGTCCTCGGCGGTCCGGTCCTCGGCCGCGGGCTCCTCGGCGGGCGGTTCCTCCGCTACGGGCGCCGCGGCCGGACGGTACTCGGCCGGCCGGTCATCAGCCGGTCCGTCCTCGGTCAACCGGTCCTCGGCCCGCGGCTGGCGCGGCACCCGTCCCCGCTCCTCGCGCTTCTCACGCTCCTCGCGTTCTTCCCGCTCTTCCCGCTCCTCGCGCTGCCTGCGCGCATTGTGCAGCAGGTGACGCATCGCCTCATCGGCCCGCGCGTAGGCCTCGGCGGTCGGGGCATCGGCCACCGAGGCGCCGATGGCCGGGGCCTCGGGGGCCGGCGGCCTGGCCTCCAGCTCCTTGGCCGGGGACGTGGCCTCCAGCTCCAGCCGGCGGCGGCCCTCCAGGGCCCTGGCGCGCTCCGTCTCGGCCGTGGCGTAGCGGCGCAGCAGCGCGGCGTGCTCATTGCGCAGCCGGGCCAGCTCGGCCCGCTTGGTGCGCAGCTTGCTGTTGAGCGCGGTCTGGAGCTCGGTGTTCTTGTCGGCGGCCGCCTCGAGTTCGGCGATCCGGTCCTCGTACTTCAGCTCCTGCCGCGCGCTCTCGCTCGCGACCTCGGCGACCCGCCGCCCGGCGGCGCGGTCCCAACTGCGCATCAGGACGGCGCCGACCACCGCGGCGGCGGCCGCGGTCGCGGCAAGGCCACGGATCACGACCGTATCGCCGACCAGCCAGGCACCGGCGGCACACGCTATTGACGCTGCTGCGACCGATGTAGCGGGAAGTAGCCTGTGCAGCGGTGGGGAATGGCGGTGGCGTCCACGTGGCATGGGCCGAAACTTACCGTGCGGGCGGCTCACATGGGGCCCCGCCCCGCCAAATTCCGGGCCGATCTGTGATGGATCCGAGATGGATCCGCCACGGTTCCGCCATCGAACCGCCGCCGATAGGTCCGAGAAGTGCCCGCCGGGCCCCGCCAATACCCCATCCGCGTCCCGCGTTTCACCAGTTCTTCACGGGACTAGCCCTTCACGAGTCCCTTCTCCTTCAGGTAGTCCTCGGCGACGTCGGACGCCTTGAGCCGCTCCGCGTCCACCTTCTTGTTGAGTTCGGTGAGATCAGCGGTGGTCAGCACCTTGTTGAGCTTGTTGAGCGCGTCAGCGATCTTCTTCGAGCCCGCGGACTTCGCATTCACGACGGGCAGGACGTTGTCGGCATTCTGGAGTTTCTTGTCGTCCTCCAGCAGGACGAGGCCGAACTGGCCGAGGGTGGCGTCCGTGGTCGTGACCAGCACCATCTGGTCCTTGCCGTCCTTGACCGCCTGCTTGGCCTGGACGGTGCCGATATCCAGGGAGTCGATGCCGGTGATGTCTATCCCGTACGTCTTCTCCAGGCCGGGCTGGCAGAAGGGGCGCTTGGGGCATTCGTCGCCCGCCGCCAACTTGATCTTCTGCTTGGACTTTCCGAGGTCGGAGAGCGTCTTGAGGCCGTGCTCCGAAGCGAAGTCCTTGCGCACCGCGAAGGCGTTCTGGTCGACGGCGTCACCGGGCTCGAGCACCTTCAGGCCGCGGGGCTCGGCGAGTTCGCGGAGCGCCTTCACCGTGGCGTCGACGTCCGGGGACGCGACGGGCTTGGCATTCTTGTCCTTCTTCAGATTCAGATATTCGGCCATGGTGGCCGCGTACTCCGGAACGACATCGATCTCGCCCTTCTCCAGAGCGGGTTCGTACAGTTCGCGGGTGGCGATGGTCTTGATCGACGTCTTATAGCCGGCGTCCTCCAGCAGCCCCACGTAGAGCGCCGCCAGGATCTTCGACTCGGTGAAGCCGGCCGACCCGACCACCACCGAGTCCTCGCTCTTCTTCTCCAGGCTGTCGCCGCCGCCGCACGCGGTGAGGCCGGCCGCCAGCGCCGCGACGGTCGCGGCGGCCCCGGCCACTCGGAAGATCTTGCTCATTGGGATTCCCTATCCATATCCATAGATGACATGCGACGGCATGAGACGTCACGAATATTCAGCGCGCCCACATCTCCGCGGACATCGCCGTGAACATCGCGGTGAACATCGCGGTGGACCGTGTGCCCGTTCACGACGGCGGGCCGGCCACGCCGGTCAGCGCCGGCGTCTTCGACGCCTGGCCCGCGGGCGGGCGCGGCTCCGCGGCCGCCGCCCGGCCGCGCCTGCGGCGCATCGGGTCCAGCAGCCATTGCAGGCCGACGAACACGCCCTCGACCATCAGCGCGAGGGCCGCGACCAGCACCGCCCCGGCCACCACCTGGGCGGTGTCGGTGACCCGGAAGCCCGCCGTGATGATCCGGCCGAGCCCGCCGCCGCCGGGCAGCGCCGCGAGCGTCGCGGTGGCCACCACCTGCACGGCCGCCGAGCGCACCCCGGTCATGATCATCGGGAAGGCGAGCGGCAGCTCGACCCGGGCGACCAGCTGGCCGCCCGTCATCCCCATGCCGCGCGCCGCCTCGACGACCTCGCGGTCCGCCTCGCGCATCCCGACGTAGGCGTTGGTGAGCAGCGGCGGGATGGCGAACAGCACCAGCGCTATGACGGTGGGCCAGTCGCCGTGTGTGCCCAGCGGGCTGAGCAGCAGCAGGACCAGCACCGCGAAGGTGGGCACCGCCCGGCCCGCGTTGGAGATGTTGACCGCGAGAGCGCCGCCCCTGCCGATATGGCCCAGCACGACGGCTACCGGCAGGGCGATCGCGCACGAGATCGCCAGACAGACGAAGGTGAGATAAAGATGCTCGCCGAGCCGGTGCCAGACGCCGTCGACTCCCGACCAGTGCGACCCGGTGGCCAGCCACGACCAGGCCTCGCCGATGACCCCCATCAGGCCGTCCTCGCCTTCTGCCGCGCCTCAGGCCCGCTCTTCCGCCCCTGCCTCCGCGCCTGTTTGCGCGCCTTCTTCGCCCCGCCCCGCGCCCAGGGCGTCAGCAGCCGCTGGAGGGCGAGCAGCAGCACATCCGCCGCGACCGCCAGGGCCACGCACAGCACCGACGCGGTGAGCACCTGGGCCTTGAAGAAGCTCTGCATGCCCTCGTAGATGAGGTTGCCGAGGCCGCCGTAACCGACGATCGCGCCGACCGTGGTGAGCGAGATGGTGGAGACGGTGGTGATCCGCAGGCCCGCCATCAGGGCGGGCAGCGCGAGCGGCAGCTCCACGCCGAGCAGCAGACGCACCGGGCCGTAGCCCATGCCGCGGGCCGCCTCGCGGGCCTCCTCGGGCACCGAGGCGAGACCGGCCATGATGTTGCGCACCAGGATCGTGAGCGAGTAGAGCACCAGGCCGGTGATCACCACCGCGGCCGAGATCCCGAAGAAGGGCAGCAGCAGGGAGAACATCGCCAGCGAGGGCACCGTATAGAGAATCGTCGTCAGCCCCAGCACCGGGCCCGCCACGGACCGCCATCTGCGGGCCAGCAGCGCCAGTGGAAAGGCGACCACGAAACCGATGGCGACCGACGCCACCGTGATCCACACATGCTGGACCGTCGCGTCCGTCAGCTCCTGACTTCGCGTCCGTACATATTCCCCGCAGATCCAGTCGTTGCTGATCAGGCAGCTCTGCCCGGCCACACGGTCACCTCCCCGTCAGTTTCCGGTGACCTGGCGACCCTAACCCCGGGCACCGACAATCTCGTCGGCTCGCCACACAACAGCAACAATTCAAACCCGGAATGCGGCCACAATGGGGGGCGTGATCCGCTTCGAGAACGTCACCAAGCGCTACGCCGACGGCACGACGGCCGTGGACGATCTGTCCTTCGAGGTCGCGGAAGGCGAGCTGGTCACGCTCGTCGGACCCTCGGGCTGCGGCAAGACCACGACCATGAAGATGGTCAACCGCCTCATCGAGCCGACCTCGGGCCGGATCTTCCTGGACGGCGAGGACATCGCCGCGGTCGACCCGGTGAAGCTGCGGCGCCGCATCGGCTATGTCATCCAGCAGGTCGGCCTCTTCCCGCACAAGACCGTGCTGGAAAACACCGCCACCGTCCCGGCGCTGCTGGGCTGGCAGCGCAAGAAGGGCCGGGACCGCGCCGCCGAACTCCTCGACCTGGTCGGCCTCGACCCGTCCGTCTACGGCGACCGCTACCCCGACCAGCTCTCCGGCGGCCAGCGCCAGCGGGTCGGCGTGGCCCGGGCGCTGGCGGCCGACCCGCCGGTGCTGCTGATGGACGAGCCGTTCGGGGCCGTGGACCCGGTGGTGCGCGAGCGGCTCCAGAGCGAGTTTCTGCGGCTTCAGTCCCAGGTGCGCAAGACGGTGCTGCTGGTGACGCACGACATCGAGGAGGCGGTCCGGCTCGGCGACCGCATCGCGGTGTACGGGACGGGGCGGATCGAGCAGTTCGACACGCCCGCTTCGGTGCTGGGCGCGCCCGCCACGCCGTACGTCGCGGACTTCGTCGGCGCGGACCGCGGCCTCAAGCGGCTGTCGGTGACGCCGATCGAGCCGGGCGACCTCGAACAGCCCCCGGTGGTCCACCTGGACGACCCGCTGGCGAAGGCCGCCGCCCGGCTGTCGGGCGAGGGGGCGCGCTGGGCCGTCGTCCTGGACGACGAGGACCGGCTGCACGGCTGGATCCCGGCGGACGCGGCGGACGCGGCGGAGAAGCCGGGTGCGCCCGGGACCGTACGGGACCACGCCCGCCACATGGAGGCGTGGCTTCCGGTCGGTTCCTCGCTCAAGCAGGCGTTCAGCACGATGCTTCAGCACGACGCGGGCTGGATAGCGGTCCTCGACGACGACCGCTTCCTCGGGGTGCTCACCCCCGCCCGCCTCCATGAGGCGCTGCGCCGCTCGATCGACGCCGACGCGGGCGGTATCGCCCGGGCGGAGGTGGAGCTTCAGACGGTCGCCGACGCGTGACGCGGGGGTGGCTCAGCGGTCGCTGAGGCGGCCGCCCAGCCACTCCAGCGCGCTGGGCACCTCGCGCTTCCAGGTGTTGAAGTTGTGGCCGCCGCTCTTCAGGATGATGGAGGAGATCCTGGTGGGCTCGCCCCGCCCGTTGACCTCCTTGACCTTCTCGATGAACTTCACGGTGTCGTTGTAGTTCTTCTCACCGTGCTCGCTGCTGGAGACCAGCAGGGACACCGGCGGGGCGGGCAGGTGGTCCAGCCGCCACATCAGGTCGTTCTCCCGTTCCAGCCGCTTGCTGCCGCCGAACAGATCGCCGGTGGTCGCGTCGATCGGGGACTTGTACGAGGGGGAGAGCCCGGCCGCGGCGGAGAAGGTCTCGGGGTGGCGCATGGCCATCTTCAACGCGCAGTAGCCGCCGGTGGAATTCCCGATGACGCCCCAGTTGCGGGCGCGCTTGCCCACCCGGTAGTGGCCCTCCACCGCGGTCGGCACGTCCTGGGTGAAGAATGTCTCGGTCTGCGGGCCGCCCGGCACGTCGATGCACTCGGTGTCGCGCGGCGGGGCGATGGTCGGACGCAGCATCACCAGGACCATCGGCTGCATCCTGCCGTCTTTGACCAGTTTATGGGCGTTCTGAGGGTATTTCAGCCCGTTGATGAGTGCCTCGGTGGTGCCGGGGTACCCGGTCAGCACCAGCGTGGCCGGGAAGTCGCGTCCGGAGTACTCCGGCCGGAAGTACTCCGGCGGCAGATAGACATACGCCTGGCTGCCCAGCCCGGACTGCGGCCCCTTGATGGTGACCTTTTCGATCCGCCCGGCGACGGCCGGTGAGGAGTTTCCGGTGATGTTCATCTTCCGTATGTCGGTGACCTGTACCCGGGTGTTGCCCGCGGCGTCATGGTTGACCACCACGCCCGGCGTGGTCTCGGTGCCGAACAGGTCCGACCAGGAGCCGTAGAAGCCGAAGGACTGGTTGGCGAACAGGCCGAGCGCGGCGAACAGCGAGACCTGGGTGACCAGCAGAATGCCGATCCGGCCGAGGACCGGGGCCACTCCGCGCCGGGCGAGCCGGGGCCAGAGCCATACCGTGGTGCCGAACAGCAGCACCGACGCGACGACCGACAGCATCACGACGTTGTTGCTCGTAAGACCCATCACTATCTTTCTGCCGGGCGGCCGGCTCCCCCTGCCGCGATGGAACCCCGCCCCGCCAATCGCCGTCTTGCTAGGCGCAAAATGTCCAGATGCTGCGTCAGAGAGACGGTTCTCATGACCGGAGCGACGGGAAAGCGGATGTCTGACAGTCAAGATGCCGAAAAGTCCGGAAGGGTTGCCTCCCGTCCGCGGAGGCGGCCGCGCGGACCCCGGCCGGAGGCGGTGCCGACCGCGGTCGGCACCGCCTGCACGCTGATCGGGCTGCTGAACATCGTCTTCCCACGCGTCCGCTACAGCAGGGTGCACGCCCTCGCCGACGTACTGCCGGGTGCGGTGAGCTCGCTGGCCGCCGCCGCGTCCATCGTGGTCGGCCTGCTGCTGCTGATGCTGGCCCACGGCCTGAAGCGGCGCAAGCGACGCGCCTGGGTCGCCGCCGTGGGTCTGCTGCCCGTCGGCGCGGCCGCCCAGCTGCTGTACCGCCACTCGATAGGCGGGACGGTGCTCTCGCTGGTGCTCCTGGGCGTCATGATCCGCTACCGGGAGGAGTTCGCGGCGCTGCCGGACCCGCGCAGCCGCTGGATGGCGCTGGCCAACTTCGTGGTGCTGGGCGCGGTGAGCGTCGGGATCGGGTTGCTGATCGTACGTGCGGATCCCGACGACGTGGTGGGCCGTCCGTCGTTCGGCCAGCAGCTGGACCATGTGCTGTGGGGGCTGATCGGCTTCGAGGGGCCCGTCAACTACCGGGACGGCACGGACTACACCGTCGGCTACTCCCTCGGCGCGCTCGGCCTGCTGACCGTCGCCACCACCGCCTACCTCGCCTTCCGCCCCGAGCACCCCGCCGCCCGGCTGACCGCCCAGGACGAGGAGCGGCTGCGCGAACTGCTTACCGCGCACGGGCGCCGCGACTCGCTGGGCCACTTCGCGCTCCGCCGCGACAAGGGCGTGGTCTTCTCGCCGAGCGGCAAGGCCGCGGTCTGCTACCGCGTCGTCTCCGGTGTGATGCTCGCCAGCGGCGACCCGGTCGGCGACGTGGAGGCCTGGCCGGGCGCCATCGCCCGCTTCATGGAGGAGGCGCGGGCCCACTCCTGGACCCCGGCGGTCATGGGGTGCAGCGAGACCGGCGGCGAGGTGTGGACCCGGGAGACCGGTCTCGACGCGCTGGAGCTCGGCGACGAGGCGATCGTGGACGTCGCGGACTTCACCCTGTCCGGACGCGCCATGCGCAACGTCCGCCAGATGGTCAAGCGCATCGAGCGGGCCGGATACGAGACCCGGGTGCGGCGCGCCGCCGATCTGAGCGAGGAGGAGCTGGCGGCCATCCGGAAGGCCGCCGCGGACTGGCGGGGCACCGACACCGAGCGCGGCTTCTCCATGGCGCTGGGCCGGATCGGCGACCCGGCGGACGGGGACTCGGTCATCGCCACCGCCCACAAGGCCCCCGAGGAGGGCGCCGAGCCCGGCCCGTACGGAGACCTCAAGGCCGTGCTGCACTTCGTGCCATGGGGCCGGGACGGGATGTCGCTGGACCTCATGCGGCGCGACCGCAGCGCCGACCCGGGCATGAACGAGCTGCTGATCGTGGCCTCGCTCCAGGCCGCCGGGGGGCTCGGGGTCACCCGGGTGTCGTTGAACTTCGCGATGTTCCGCTCGGCGCTGGCGCGCGGCGAGAAGCTGGGCGCGGGCCCGGTGCTGCGCGGCTGGCGGGCGCTGCTGGTGTTCCTGTCGCGCTGGTTCCAGATCGAGTCGCTGTACAAGTTCAACGCCAAGTTCCAGCCGCGCTGGGAGCCGCGCTTCGTGGTCTTCCGCCATACGCGCGACCTGCCGCGCATCGGCCTGGCGGCGATGCAGGCCGAGGGCTTTGTGTCGCTGGCCCTGCCCCGGCTGCTGCGCCGCGGGCGGCGCGCCGAGCCGAGGCCCTGCGCGCACCAGTCCCGGGCCACCGCGCACGGCCACCTGGAGCAGGCCGCGTGACGCGCCCCGGGCGGGCGAGGCGGCTGGTCCGGGTACGCCTAGTCTGGGGTGCATGAGGACGTTGCGTGGACGGGGGCGGGTGGCCGGACTGCCGGAGTGGGACCGGTGCGCGGTGATGGGCGTGGTCAACGTCACGCCCGACTCGTTCTCGGACGGCGGTCAGTGGTTCGACACCGAGTTGGCCGTCAAGCACGGTCTGGAGCTGGCCGCGGCCGGAGCGGATCTGGTGGACGTCGGCGGCGAGTCGACCCGGCCGGGCGCACCCCGCGTCGACGAGGCCGAGGAGCTGCGGCGGGTCGTCCCGGTAGTGCGCGGGCTGGCCACCGCGGGGCTGGTGGTCAGCGTGGACACCATGCGGGCCTCGGTCGCCGAGCGGGCGGTCGAGGCCGGGGCGCGGCTGGTCAACGACGTGAGCGGGGGCGGTGCCGACCCGGCGATGATCCCTGTGGTGGCCGCCGCCCGGGTGCCCTTCGTGGTGATGCACTGGCGCGGCCAGTCGATCGACATGAACAACCGCGCGGTCTACGGCGACGTGGTCGGCGAGGTCGTCGCGGAGCTGCGGGCGAGCCTGGAGCGGGCGGTGGCCGGCGGCATCGACCCGGAGCGGATCGTGATCGACCCCGGCCTCGGCTTCGCGAAGGACGCCGAGCACGACCTGGCGCTCGTCGCCCGGCTGGGCGCGCTGCGGGAGCTGGGGCGGCCGCTGCTGGTCGCGGCCTCGCGGAAGCGGTTCCTGGGGCGCGTACTGGCCAGGGACGGCGGCAGCCCGCCCCCCGCCCGGGAGCGGGACGCGGCGACGGCGGCCGTCTCGGCGATCGCGGCCCGGGAGGGCGCGTGGGCGGTGCGGGTGCACGAGGTGCACGCGAGCGCCGACGCGGTGCGCGTGGCACGGGCCATCGAGGCGGCGGACACGGCGGGAGCGGTGTGACTTCCCTGACCGACAACGAGCGGGTGGCACTCGCCAACACCGCGCTGTACGAGGCCATGGAGCAGGGCGACCACGGGGCGATGTCGCGGCTGTGGCTCGACGACCCGGCCACCGAGGTCTCCTGTGTGCACCCGGGCTGGCCGGTGCTGCGCGGGCGCGGCGAGGTGCTCCGCTCCTATGCGCTGATCATGGCGAACACCGACTACATCCAGTTCTTTCTGACGGATGTGGAGGTGTCGGTCATGGCCGACACCGCGATGGTGACCTGCACGGAGAACATCCTCAGCGGCGCCCCGGCGGAGGAGGAGGGCCAGCTGGGCCCGCTGGTGGGGCAGCTGGTGGTGGCCACGAACGTCTTCCGGAGGACCGGGGACGGCTGGAAGGTGTGGGCGCACCACGGATCGCCGGTGCTGGCGGAGCGCGACGAGAACGATGCCGCGGCCGACGCCGAGGGCCCGGACGACGGCCTGGACGACGGCCCGGACCGACTTCTGCCCTGAGTTCACCCCTTTTTCGCCTCACCGGTTTTTTCGGCTCACCCGCCAGTGGTGCGCTCGTTCGAGGTGCGGCATGGACGGGTAGGGGGAACTCGCGCGGGGGCTCGGGGAGCGCGCGCCACGGCCCCCCGTGAGCGAGTGCTGTCCTTGCTCGCAGGTAGATTCGAAGGAGGTGCCCCCGCCGACGGCGGGGGACAGGTGGTGCGTTCCAGGCAGATCGGACGCACCCCGACCGACGACAGCAGGAGTGATTCGGGTGGATCGTGTCGCGCTGCGCGGCCTGAAGGCCCGCGGGCATCACGGGGTTTTTCCCCATGAGCGCGAGGAGGGCCAGACCTTCGTCGTGGACCTGGTGCTCGGCCTGGACACCCGGCCCGCCGCGGCCACCGACGACCTGACCAGGACCGTCCACTACGGCGAGGTGGCCGAGGAGGTCGTGGCGGTGGTGGAGGGGGAGCCGGTCGCCCTGATCGAGACCCTCGCCGACCGGATCGCCGAGCGGTGCCTCAAGCACGAGCTGGTTCAGGAGGTCGAGGTCGTGGTGCACAAGCCGGAGGCCCCGATCACCGTGCCCTTCGACGACGTGACCATCACCATCACCCGGAGCCGTCCATGATGAGCAGCAGCGACCCGACCGTGCAGCCCGTACCGGCCTCCGTCGTGGAGCGGGTGGACGCGGCCGATGTGACGTTGTCGAACCCCAAATGGGCGGTGATCGGGCTCGGCAGCAATCTGGGCAACCGCCTGGAGACCCTTCAGGGCGCGATCGACGCGCTGGAGGACACCCCGGGCCTGCGGGTCAAGGCGGTCTCCCCGGTGTACGAGACCGAGCCGTGGGGCGTGGACCCCGGCGCCCAGCCGTCGTATTTCAACGCGGTGGTGCTGATCAAGACCACGCTGCCGCCGTCCTCGCTGCTGGAGCGGGGACACGCCATCGAGGAGGCCTTCGAGCGGGTGCGCGACGAGCGCTGGGGCCCCCGGACGCTGGACGTGGACATCGTCACGTACCAGGACGTGATCTCCGACGACCCGGTGCTCACCCTGCCGCACCCCCGCGCCCACGAGCGCGCCTTTGTGCTCGTCCCCTGGCACGATGTGGACCCGGCGGCCGAGGTCCCGGGGCTCGGGGCGGTCTCGGGGCTGCTGGCCCGGGTGGGCCGGGAGGGCGTACAGCCGCGGGCGGACCTGGAACTGCGGCTCCCCGAATAGACGTTGATCCCGTAGATTCCGGCGCGATGGCGTACGACGTCGCGTCCACGTACGACTTGAGGGGCGACCGCTCGGTGAGGCAACTTCGGATCAGGCTCCTGGTCGGGCTGTTCGCCGCGGCCGGCGTGGTGTCATGGGCGGGCTCCCGGCTCTGGGACACAGTGGGTTCGCTGCCGAGCGTGCCGGTGGCCGCGCCGATCGTGCTGGCCCTGATCGCGGTCGTGCTGACCGCGACCGCCCTGTCCCTGCGGTCCCGGCTGCGCGCCCAGCGCGAGCGCCGGCCCGGCGCCAAGGGCGTCGACCCGCTGGTGGCCGCCCGGGCGTTGGTCTTCGGCCAGGCGAGCGCGCTGGTGGCGGCGCTGGTCTCGGGGATGTACGGCGGCGTCGGGGTCTTTCTGCTGATGGAGCAGTTCGATGTGCCCGCCCGCAAGGACCAGGCGATCTACGCGGGCGCCTCGGTGCTGGCGGGGGCGGCCGTGGTGGCCGCCGCGTTCTTCCTGGAGCGGGTCTGCAAACTGCCCGAGGACGACGACACCGGAAACGGCCCGGGCGCGGCCGCCCGAGCCTGAGCCGAGCCCTCAGGGCGCCGGCTGGGCCTAGCGCGCCATGATGAGGCTCATCGCCTCGGCGCGGGTGGCCGGGTCGCGCAGCTGGCCGCGCACGGCCGAGGTGAGCGTCTTGGCACCCGGCTTGCGCACCCCGCGCATGGTCATGCACATGTGCTCGCACTCCACCACCACGATCACTCCGCGCGGCTCCAGGATCCGCATCAGCGAGTCGGCGATCTGTGTGGTCAGCCGCTCCTGGACCTGCGGGCGGCGGGCGAAGACATCGACGAGCCGGGCCAGCTTGGACAGCCCGGTGATCTTGCCGTCGTTGGACGGGATATAGCCGACGTGGGCGACGCCGACGAAGGGCACCAGGTGGTGCTCGCAGGAGGACATCACCTCGATGTCCTTCACCAGCACCATCTCGTCATGGCCCAGGTCGAAGGTCGTGGTCAGGACCTCCTCGGGCTTCTGCCACAGCCCGGAGAATATCTCCCGGTACGCGCGGGCGACCCGCCCCGGCGTCTCCCGCAGCCCCTCCCGGTCCGGGTCCTCGCCGACGGCGATGAGCAGCTCACGGACCGCCTGCTCGGCGCGCTTCTCGTCGAAGACGCCGACGGGGCCCTGGCCGTCCAGCGAAATGGGGTCGGTCATGGAGCTGCCTCGTTCCTCATGCGCACGGAAAACCAGAAAACCAGGAACCTGGAACCTGAAAAACGGCGGATGCCGCGCCCCCCAGGCTAAAACCTGGGGAACGCGGCATACATTCCGGGCCGGTATGGACCGACGAGGCCCACTCCGGGCCGCCGGGGCCGGGGCCCCGGGCGGCCGGGAGGATCAGCTCTCGGGTCCGGCCTCTTCCGGGCGCTCCGCACTGTCCTCGGGGGCGGTGGCCTTCGCGAGGCCGGCCGCCGACGGGGGCTGGGTGCCATTGGCCGGGGCGAGCTCCCGGGGGGAGAGCACCGGCGGCCGGGTGGAGGGCGTACGCCGCGAGGAGCCGGTCCAGGCCGGGCGGGCCGGGCGCTTGACGATCGGGGCGAAGATCTCGGCGATCTGCTCCTTGTTGAGCGTCTCCTTCTCCAGCAGCGCCAGGACCAGGTTGTCCAGGACGTCGCGGTTCTCGACGAGGATCTCCCACGCCTCGTTGTGCGCGGCCTCGATGAGCTTCTTGACCTCCTCGTCGACCAGCGCGGCGACCTCTTCGGAGTAGTCGCGCTGGTGAGCCATCTCACGGCCCAGGAACGGCTCGGAGTTGTCGGAGCCGAACTTGATCGCGCCGAGCCGCTCGGTCATGCCGTACTGCGTGACCATTGAACGGGCCGTGGCCGTCGCCTTCTCGATGTCGTTGGACGCGCCCGTGGTCGGGTCGTGGAAGACGAGCTCCTCGGCGGCGCGGCCGCCCATCATGTAGGCGAGCTGGTCGAGCATCTCGTTGCGCGTGGTCGAGTACTTGTCCTCGTCCGGCAGGACCATGGTGTAGCCCAGGGCCCGGCCGCGGGAGAGGATGGTGACCTTGTGCACCGGGTCGCTGTTCGGAGAAGCCGCCGCGACCAGGGCGTGACCGCCCTCGTGGTACGCGGTGATCTTCTTTTCCTTCTCGCTCATGATCCGGGTCCGCTTCTGCGGGCCGGCCACGACGCGGTCGATCGCCTCGTCCAGGAAGTGGTTGTCGATCAGCTTCTTGTCGCTGCGGGCCGTCAGCAGAGCGGCCTCGTTCAGGACATTGGACAGATCGGCACCGGTGAACCCGGGGGTGCGGCGGGCGACGGCGGAGAGGTCGACGTCCGGCGCGACCGGCTTGCCCTTCTGGTGAACCTTGAGGATCTCCAGACGGCCCTGCATGTCCGGGCGGTCGACGGCGATCTGCCGGTCGAAGCGGCCCGGGCGCAGCAGCGCCGGGTCCAGGATGTCGGGCCGGTTGGTGGCGGCGATCAGGATGACGCCGCCCTTCACGTCGAAGCCGTCCATCTCGACCAGCAGCTGGTTCAGCGTCTGCTCGCGCTCGTCGTGACCGCCGCCCATGCCGGCGCCGCGGTGGCGGCCGACGGCGTCGATCTCGTCGACGAAGACGATCGCCGGGGCGTTGGCCTTGGCCTGCTCGAACAGGTCGCGGACGCGGGAGGCACCCACACCCACGAACATCTCGACAAAGTCGGAGCCGGAGATCGAGTAGAAGGGGACACCCGCCTCGCCCGCGACGGCGCGCGCGAGAAGCGTCTTGCCGGTGCCGGGCGGGCCGTACAGCAGCACGCCCTTGGGGATCTTGGCACCCACGGCCTGGAACTTCGCCGGCTCCTGGAGGAACTCCTTGATCTCGTGGAGCTCCTCGACCGCCTCGTCCGCCCCGGCCACGTCCGCGAACGTCGTCTTCGGGGTGTCCTTGGTGATCAGCTTGGCCTTCGACTTGCCGAAGTTCATCACTCGGGAGCCGCCGCCCTGCATCTGATTCATCAGGAACAGGAAGACCACGACGATCAGCACGAACGGGAGCAGCGACAGCAGAATCCCGACGAACGGGTTCTGCTTCGAGGTCGAGACGTTGTAACCGTCCGGGATCCCGCCCTGCTTCTGGGCATTGGCCTGCAAGGTCCGGGCAATGTCGAGGCCCTGGTCACCGATGTAGGTGGCCTGGAGCTTGCTGCTGCCCGAGATCTTGGCGACGTTGTCCTTGAGCTCGATCTTGATCTTGTGCTCGTCGCCGGTCGTCAGCTCGGCGGACTGGACCTGGTTCCTGTTGATCGCCTTGACGACCTGGCTGGTGTCCACCGACTTGTAGCCGCCGGACGAGCCGACGACCTGCATCAACACGACCACGGCGAGGACGGCCAGCACGATCCACATGACCGGCCCACGGAAGTAGCGCTTCACGTCCATCCATACGGGGCGATGCCGCCCCGTCCCTCCTGCCACAGTGAGGCACGGCAGCCCTGGAGGGGCGGCCTGTGCGTGCGGTGTATTGCGGTGTATTTACGGTGTATGAGCTGTGTAATCCTCAGTCTCAAAAAAGACTGACCTTCGGACGGTACCCCAGCATTGTCACCCGACGCCGCCGTGGACTGTTAACAAATCCGCCTTCCCCTGCTCCAACGGCGGGAAACCGCGCCAGGTTCCCAGAGGCCCCGGAAGGGGTCATCCGCCGTAGACGTGCGGGGCGAGCGTGCCGACGAAGGGCAGGTTGCGGTACTTCTCCGCGTAGTCCAGGCCATAGCCGACGACGAACTCGTTGGGGATGTCGAATCCGACCCATTTCACATCGATGGCGACCTTGGCCGCCTCCGGCTTGCGCAGCAGCGTGCACACGTTCAGTGAGGCGGGCTCGCGCGAGCCCAGATTCGACAGCAGCCAGGACAGCGTCAGACCGGAGTCGATGATGTCCTCGACGATCAGGACGTGCTTGCCCTTGATGTCGGTGTCCAGGTCCTTGAGGATGCGGACCACGCCGGAGGACTGGGTGCCCGCGCCGTACGAGGACACGGCCATCCAGTCCATGGTGACCGGGGTGGACAGGGCGCGTGCCAGGTCCGCCATCACCATCACCGCGCCCTTGAGAACTCCGATGATGAGCAGGTCCTTGCCCGCGTATTCCGCGTCGATCTTCGCGGCCAGTTCGGCCAGCTTCGCGTTGATCTCTTCCTCGGTGATGAGGACCGACTTCAGGTCGGTGCCCATGTCCTTGTCGTCCACCCGCGCCACTCTCGTTAGGGTTACCGGCTTCACTGGCTGGGCGGGTCAGCCCTGCCGGATGACCAGTCTGCCACCCTCCCGGCGGACCTCCACGCGGCCGGGGAGGTTGAGGGCCCGCTGACCGCGCCAGCCGGTGATCAGGCGGTCCACCTCTTCGATGTGGCGGGCGAAGAGCGAACCGGCGGGGGCGCCCGCGGCGATCGCGGCGCGGCGCAGCACCCGGCGGCGGACGGCGGGGGGCAGCGCGTGCAGCCCGACGGCGTCGAGCTCGACGGCGTCCGGCTCGGCGGCATCGTGGAGGGCGGCATCGGGGCGCGCGGCACCGGGCTGTGCGGCACCGGGCTGAGCGGGGCCGGGCTGAGCGGGGCCGGGGCGGGCGGCCTCGGCCCGTACGGCGGCCCGCACATCGGTGCGCACCTCCGCCTCCGCCCGGGCCGCCCAGGCGTCGAGGGCGTCGGCGTCGTCGCGCGAGAGCTGCGCGGTGCGGGCGAGCGCCTCGACGACGCCCTTGCCGAGGGCCTTCTCCAGGACGGGCAGCGCCTCATGGCGGACCCGGGAGCGGGTGTAGGCCGGGTCCACGTTGTGCGGGTCGTCCCATACGGGCAGCGACTGGGCCAGGCACGCCCGGCGCGCGGTCTGCCGGTCGAGCCGCAGGAAGGGGCGGCGGTAGCGGCCGCCGGCGCCGGAGACCTGGGCCATGCCGGACAGCGAGCGGATGCCGGAGCCGCGGGCCAGCCCCAGCAGGACCGTCTCGGCCTGGTCGTCGCGGGTGTGGCCGAGCAGCACGGCGACCGCGCCGTGGCGCTCGGCGGCTGCGTCGAGGGCGGCGTAGCGCGCGTCACGGGCGGCGGCCTCGGGGCCGCCTTCCCGGCCGACGGACACGGCGACGGACTCGACCGGCTCCAGGCCGAGCAGGCGCAGCCGCTCGGCGACCTCGGCGGCGCGCACATCGGAGCCGGTCTGGAGACCGTGGTCGACGGTGACCCCTCCGGCGCGCACCCCGAGCTTGGGGGCTTCGAAGGCGAGGGCGGAGGCGAGCGCCATGGAGTCGGCGCCGCCGGAGCAGGCGACGAGTACCAATGGCACGGCGCCGGCGGCGAAGGCCGGGGCGGGGGCGGGCTGCGAGGTCGGCGAGGTCGGGGAGGTCGGGGAGTCGACGAGTACGTCGTGGAGGACGCGGCGGACCGCCAGGCGTATCGCGGCGACCGCTGGATGGGGACCCATGTCCGTTTCCCATCTGTCGTTCGAGGGGGTGCCTCGGGGCCGTTACGAGAATGTCGTCACGCTGAGTACGTCGATGGTGACAGAAGCGAGCTGTTCCCCGAGCATCGCACGCCTACCCGTCGCTCACGGTCCCTCGGACGAGTGATTTCGGATGAGGGATCAAGCGAATGATCAAGGGGTGCGTTCTCCCGCCGCCGCGGGTGCCCCGTCCCCTTTTCCCGTCGCCTTCCCGTTTCTTTCCCGCACCGTTCTTTCCCGCGCCGTCCCGGCGCGGGACTACAGCTCCGTTCTGCGGTGCACGCGCGCGACCCAGTCCGCGGGTTTGCTGATCTCCGCCTTGGTCGGAAGGGTGTTCGGGGAGGTCCAGACGCGGTTGAAGCCGTCCATCCCGACCTGGTCCACGACGGCCCGCACGAACCGCTCCCCGTCCCGGTACTGCCGCAGCTTGGCGTCGAGCCCCAGCAGCTTGCGCAGCGCCTGGTCCAGCCGGCCCGCGCCGCTGGCCCGGCGCTTCTGGAACTTCTCGCGGATCTCCGCGACGGACGGCACGACCTCCGGCCCCACGCCGTCCATCACATAGTCCGCGTGCCCCTCCAGCAGTGACATCACGGCGGTCAGCCTGGCGAGGATCTCCCGCTGGGCCGGCGTCTGCACCAGCTCGATGATGCTGGGCGTGCTGCCGTCCCGGTCGCCGTCCGCCTCCGGCCGGCCGCCGCCCAGCGACTGGACCGCCTCGCGGAACCGCTCCAGGAGGGTGGCCGGGTCCACCTCGGTCTCGCCGAGGAATGCCTGGATCTCGGACTCGATGTGGTCGCGCAGCCAGGGCACCGCGGTGAACTGCGTGCGGTGCGTCTCCTCGTGCAGACACACCCACAGCCGGAAGTCGTGCGGTGCCACGTCCAGCTCGCGCTCGACATGCACCACGTTGGGCGCCACCAGCAGCAGCCGCCCGCCGCCCGAGGAGGCGGGCAGGTCGCGGCTCGGCGGCGCGAAGGTCTCGTACTGGCCGAGCACCCGGGAGGCCAGGAAGGACAGCAGCATCCCCAGCTCGACCCCGGTCACCTTGCCGCCGACCGCGCCGAGCACGGCCCCGCCCGGCAGCCCCCCACGCCGCTCCTGCACCTTGCCCAGCAGCGGCTTGAGCACCTCGCGGAAGCCCGCCACATTGGCCTTGATCCAGCCCGCCCGGTCCACGACGAGAACCGGGGTGTCCGAGCCCGGTCCGCCCGCCGGGGCCATCCGGGTGAACGCCCGGACGTGCTCCTCCGACGACTTGGCGTACCGGCGCAACTCCGCGACCACGGCGCGCGCCTCGTCGCGGCTCACGTCGGGGCCCGGCCGCACCAGCCGGGTCGCGGTCGCGACCGCGAGGTTCCAGTCGACCATCTCCGCACCACCGATGCTCGTCATGGCTTCACGGTACGTGGCGCGCGGTCCATCCGGGAGGCGACGAGGGCATCAGCGGCAGCCGCAGTTCGCGAGTGCGGACGCCATGCGGTCCAGCGCGCGCTGCGCCCCCTGGGGATCGGTGGTTCCGTTCGTCATGAACGCGAAGACCAGAAGGCGGCCGTCCGCGTCGACGACGGCGCCCGCGAGCGTGTTGACGCCCGTCAGGGTCCCGGTCTTCGCGCGGACCACGCCCCGGCCCACCGCGTCCTGTGCGTAGCGGCCGCGCAGCGTGCCGGTGAAGCCGGCCACGGGCAGGCCGGTGAGGACCGGGCGCAGCTCGGGGTGGTCGGGGTCGGCGGCGCGCACCAGGACCTGGGCGAGCAGGGCCGCTGACACATGGTCGGCGCGGTCCAGGCCGCTGCCGTCGGCGATCCGGGCGCCGGACAGCGGCAGCCGGAACTTGTTCAGCCGGGCCATGACGGCCCGCCCCGCGCCGTCGAAGCTGGCGGGTTCGCCGGCGGCGACGGCGGTCTGCCGGGCGAGGGCCTCGGCGATGTCGTTGTCGCTGTTGGTCAGCGCCCGCTCGACCAGGGCGGACAGCGGCTGGGAGCGTACGGTCGCGAGCGGCCGCACCCCCTTTCCGTCCTTCCCGTCCTTCGGCCCCTTGACGGACTTCGGCTCGCCCTTCACGGCGATCCCGCGGTCGCGCAGCATCGTGGCGAACTCGTCCGCCGCGTCGGCGGCGGGGTCGTGGGAGCGGGGGGCCGGGCCGTGGTCGCTGTCGTCCAGGCGGCCCTCGTCGACCATGAGCGGCGTGACCGGCGAGATGTTCTCGTTGGGGCCGATCGGATGCAGGACGGGGCCGGAGTAGAGGGACGTGTCGTAGCCGAGCCGGACGCTGTCGGTGCCGCTCTTCCTGAGCGCGGAGGCCGTCTTGTCGGCCAGCTTGCGCAGGCTGGCCGGGGCGTCGGGGCCCTTGGCGGGGCGGGCGGTGAGGGTGGGGTCGCCGCCGCCGACCAGCACGATGCGGTCCTTGTCCTTGCCCTTCCCACCGCCCTCGGGGACGACGACGGTGGTCTTGATGCGGTGGTCGGGCCCGAGGGCGGAGAGCGCCGCGATGCCGGTCGCCAGCTTGATGATCGAGGCGGGCACGGCCTTGGCGTCCGCCCGCGCCCCGTACACCTGCCGCCCGGTCGCCGCGTCCACGACGGACACCGAACCCGTACGGCCCAGCGCGCCGTCGTCCAGAAGGGGCTCCAGCGCGTCGGCCAGGCCCGCCTGGGTGGGCGCCGGGACCGCGTCGTCGCCGCTGTCCGGGGAGGGCGCGACGGCGGCCGTGCCCAGGGGGGCCAGCACCGGCGCGGCGCCGGGCGCCGACCGCGCGTCGTCGCCGCCGTGACGCTCGCCACCTGTGCCCGGACTCCCGGCGGCGCGGGCCCGCTCGGCCTTACGCTGCCCGTTGTCCCACGGCCCGGCCGCGAGCACCGAAGCGACCGCCACCACCAGGCCGACAACGGCGGAGACAGCCGACAGTCGCCACGTACGCCGCTGCTCCACCGTGGCGCTCCGCCACCGGCCCGTGGCGTTCTGCCACTGGCTCTGCCACCACCTGACCTGCCACGATCTGGCTTCAGGCACGTCGGACCAGCCCCTTTCGCCACCACACACCTGCGTGGGGGACACTTAATCACCAGACGTATGTGTTGATCATGGAGGAGCCACCCGTGGAGTTCGACGTCACCATCGAGATCCCGAAGGGTTCGCGCAACAAGTACGAGGTGGACCACGAGACGGGGCGCATTCGTCTCGACCGTCGACTCTTCACTTCGACCAGCTACCCGGCTGACTACGGCTTTGTGGAGAACACCCTCGGCGAGGACGGCGACCCGCTGGACGCGCTGGTCATTCTGGACGAGCCGACCTTCCCCGGCTGTCTGATCAAGTGCCGTGCGATCGGCATGTTCCGGATGACGGACGAGGCGGGCGGCGACGACAAGCTGCTGTGCGTGCCCGCGTCGGACCCGCGTGTCGAGCACCTGCGTGACATTCACCACGTTTCGGAGTTCGACCGCCTGGAGATCCAGCACTTCTTCGAGGTCTACAAGGACCTTGAGCCGGGCAAGTCGGTTGAGGGGGCCAACTGGGTGGGCCGCGCCGAGGCCGAGGCGGAGGTCGAGGCCTCCGTCAAGCGCCTGGAGGCGGCGGGCGGCGCGCACTGAGCGTGCTTGTGACGGCGCTTTGATGAGCTGAGCTTTTACGGAGGGCGGGCCGGGTTTTCCGGCCCGCCCTTTGTGCTGTCCTGTGCCGTGCGCGGGGCCTGTGTGTGGGGCCTGTGTGTGGGGCCTGTGTGTGGGCTTGTGGGGGCCTGTGGGGGCCTCAGAAGCCGCGGGTGCGCTTGGCGGCGCGGCGGCCCGCGGGCTCGGTCTCGGGCCGCGGGGCCTTCAGGAACAGGCGCGCGGCCTCGTTGCCCAGGTTCACCCCGATGGCGATGGCCAGGGCCAGCGCCGCCGCCTGGGTCAGATGGGCGATGCCCCGGTCCAGATTGCCCTGGGCGAGCGCGAGCAGGCCGAAGTATGTGGCGCTACCGGGCAGCAGCGGCCCGATGGCGGCCGTGACGTACGGCAGCGCGGACGCGTAGCGGTAGCGGGACAGCAACTGGCCGAAGAGGCCGACCAGCCCGGCGGCGACGGTCGTGGCGGCCACCGCCGGGACGTTCGCGGTGTTGTGCAGCGCCCCGTAAACGACCCAGGCCACCCCGCCGTTGAGGGTCGCGAACAGCACGGTGTGACGTTCCTGCTGGAGCAGGATCGAGAAGGTCAGCGCGAGCAGCATCGCCGCGACGATCTGCGTCACCGGCCGGTCGACCTGCCGCAGCGCCGCCTCCGGGTTGAGCTTCGCGTTCAGCTGGAGCCCCCCGTAGAGCACGGTCAGCACGCCGCACACGATCCCGACGATCAGATAGCCGACCTCCAGGAGCCGGGCCGCGGCGGTGATGTAATAGCCGGTCAGCCCGTCCTGGACGCCCGCCACCAGCGCCCGCCCCGGGATCAGCGCGAACAGCCCGCCGGTGATCACCGCGGAGGCCTGGAGCCCCACCCCGGCCAGGCTGAGCGCCACGCCCATCGCGGCGGGCGGCATCGCCGCGGCCACGAACTGGTAGAACTCCGGCAGCCCGCGCCCCGAGGCCAGCCAGGCCAGCCGGTCGCCGAGCATCGCCCCGACCGCCGCCGCGAAGAAGACCGGCCAGTCGCCGCCGACCAGCATGCTCGCCGCGCCGGCCAGCGCGCCGCCCGCGACGGTGAGCGCCCACCCGGGGTAGGGGTGGCGGTTGCGGCGGATCTCGGCGAGGCGGCGGTAGGCCTCCTCCAGGGTGAAGTCCTCGCCGGAGGTGATGTCGTCGACCAGGCGGAAGACGGCGGACAGCCGGGTGTAGTCGGTGCCCCGGCGGCGTACGGTCCGGCTGGCGGTGACCGGGTCGTCGACGAGCGAGGGCTGGTAGCTGACCGAGAGCAGGGTGAAGGTGACGGTCGGCTCGCAGCGGTCGAGCCCGTACGCGTGCGCCACGCCGAACATCGCCGCCTCGACGTCCTCGGCCCCCTCGCCGCCCGCGAGCAGCAGCTCGCCGATGCGCAGGATCAGGTCCAGCACGCGCGGCACCGCGGGCCCCGCCTCGTCCTGCCGCTCCTGGCGCTCGGGAACCGGGCGCTCGCTGAGCGGCATGCGCAGCATGGTGCGCATGCGGTCCTGCCAGGGGCCTTCCTTGGTGAGCCGGACGACGGGGATGCCGTTGGGCGGGGTGAACGCCGGGAGGTTCGCGCCCTGGCCGCCCTGGCCGCCCTGTGGGCCCGTCCTGACCCCGGCGGGCGGTATGAAGGCCGAGCCCTCGGAGTCGATGGCGGGTTCGGCGGTCAGCCCCTCGGGGACGGCGAACTCGGAGGTGGGGTGGTCGTCCTCGGGCGTGGGCGGCAGCGGCACGCCGAGCGGCGGGGTGAAGGCGCTGTGTGCCTCGTCCGACAGCGGCTTGCGGCTTCCCGCCGCCTCCGCTTCCGGCACGCTCGCACCGCGCTGCCCGCGCTGTCGTTCGGACCCCACGTCTCCTCGCTCCTCACCCGCCTCTGTGCCAGATGTACCCCGGCCACCATGCACCATGGCGGCCACCGTGCCCATTGTGCGGGTCGGTGGCCGCCATCCGGAGGGTGGGGGCTGTGGGAGCTGTGGGAGCTGTGCGGGTGGTGGCCGGGGAGGGGCTGGAGCCGCTGGGCGTCAGCGCTTGGCGTGGCGGCCGCGCGGCATCGGGCCCGAGGGCTGCTGCGCCTGGTAGCGCGCCTCGGGGCCCGCGTCCGGCGCGCCCGGGCCCGCCGCGGGGCCCTGGGCGCCCGCGGGCTCCGCCGGGCCGGAGGCGGCCTCCTTCTTGGCCTTGCTGCGGGCGCGGAGGAACTCGATGATGATCGGGATCACCGACAGCAGCACGATGGCGATCAGCATCATCTCGATGTGCTCGTGGACGAAGGCGACCTTGCCCAGCGCGGCCCCGAGGACGGTGACTCCCACGCCCCACGCGACGCCGCCGATGATGTTGAAGATGATGAAGGAGCGGTAGTTCATCCGGCTCACGCCCGCGATGATCGGCGTGAACGTGCGCACGATGGGCACGAAGCGGGCCAGGATCAGCGACTTGGGCCCGTGCTTGTCGAAGAACTCATGGGCCTTCTCCACGTTCTCCTGCTTGAAGAGCTTGGAGTCCGGGCGGCGGAAGAGGGAGGGGCCGACCTTCCGGCCGAAGAGATAGCCGACCTGGTCACCGATGATCGCCGCGGCGGCGACACCGACGCAGACCACCCACAGATCCTGCTTGATCACATCCGTGGTGACCAGCAGACCCGTGGTGAACAGCAGCGAGTCGCCCGGCAGGAAGAAGCCGATGAGCAGGCCGGACTCCGCGAATACGATCGCCAGGACGCCGAGCAGGCCGAAGGTTTCGATGAGGTAGTCGGGGTCCAGCCAGCTGGGGCCGAGCGCGAGAGTGGTCACGGGTGACAGGCTCCTGGGTCGAGGGGTGCAGGCTCGTGCGAGGCCCGGCCGCAGGGTTGGGGCGGACAGGTGCGGTCTTCACAGTGTGCCGCCCAAAGTTATCAACGCCATGTGCGTGCCCTCGGTTCCCGCTGTCCGTACGCCCGGGGCGACCCGGGCGCACGGCCGCGGCCTAGCCGTGACGGGCGGCGTTCGCCGCGATGGCCGCGCGCAGGTGCTCGGCCGCCCCGGGCCGGATCGAGTCGTAGAACTCCCGGAACCGCTCGTCGGTCACATACGTCTCGCCGATCCCCTGGTGGATCTCGAAGGTGCACTCGTAGAACCACGTGGAGATATGGCGCCGGTGCTCCTCGGCCATGTCCATGGCCCGCTCGCCCGAGGCCGGCTCGCCCTCCTCCATGAGCGCGGCGAACCGGGCGCTCCAGTCGGCGACCTCGGCCTGTATCTGCCGCCAGTCCTCCTTGGTGTAGCCGGCCGTGCGCCGCTGGCTCTCGGCGTACGTCTCGGTGCCGCCCCAGCGCCGCTCGGCCTCCTCCGCATAGGCCTCGGGGTCCTTGGCCCCGAAGAGCTCGAACTTCTCCTCGGGTGTGAGGTTGATGCCCATCTTCCGCGCCTCCATGGCGTGTTCGACGGCGGCGGCCATCTTCCGGAGCCTTTCGATCCGCTCGCTCAGCACGGCGTGCTGACGCCGCAGATGCTCCTGCGGGTCGGTGTCCGGGTCGTCCAGCAGGACCGCCACCTCGTCGAGCGGGAAGCCGAGCTCCCGGTAGAACAGGATCTGCTGCAACCGGTCGAGGTCGGCGTCGTCGTAACGCCGGTGCCCGGCCCGGCTGCGGGCGCTCGGGCGCAGCAGCCCGATCTCGTCGTAGTGGTGCAGGGTGCGCACCGTGACCCCGGCGAAACCCGCCACCTGTCCCACGGAGTAGCTCATGCCGTCCGCTCCTTCCTGGTACGCGCTCCACGGTGTGTCCTCACGTCGCGTGAGGTGCAAGTCCGGATCCCGGAAACCCGCTGGGATGCTTCCGGGGGCGGCTGGCATCCTCCCTGCTGTGCTGGGAATAACAGATCTTTCGACGTATCTGGCGGGTCTCGCCCTGATCATCCTGCTGCCGGGGCCGAACTCGCTCTATGTGGTCTCCGTCGCCGCCCGCAGCGGCACGCGGACCGGCTACCGGGCCGCGCTGGGCGTGGTGTGCGGGGACACGGTACTGATGGCGCTGTCGGCGGGCGGGGTGGCCTCGCTGCTCCAGGCGAGCCCGGCGCTCTTCGCCGTGGTGAAGTACACGGGAGCGGGCTATCTGAGCTGGCTGGCGCTGGGCATGCTGCGCGGGGCGTGGCGGCTGTGGCACGACCGGGGCTCGCGCGGGGCCGGGGGCTCCGCAGGCCCGGCGGCCGTGCCCGGGGCCGGAGCCGGGGCCGGGGCCGGGGATGACGGGGCGCGGGCGGTGGAGCGGCCGTACCGCAAGGCGCTGGTGATCAGCCTGCTGAACCCGAAGGCGATTCTGTTCTTCATCTCCTTCTTCGTTCAGTTCGTGGACCCGGAGTACGCCCACCCGGAGCTGTCCTTCCTGGTGCTTGGCGCCTGGGGGCAGCTGTTCAGCCTCACGTATCTGTCGGTGCTGATCTTCAGTGGCGCGCATCTGGCGGCGGCCTTCCGGCGGCGGAAGCGGCTGACCGCCGGGCTGTCGGCGGCGGCGGGCGCGGCGTTCCTGGGGTTCGCGGTGAAGCTGTCGCTGAGCAGCGCGGGGTAGCGAAACGAAGGTCGGCGAGGGGCTGCGGCGGGGGGGGAGGGGTGCGGCGCGGGAACGGGTCATTCGCCGCATTCGCCCGTATTGTCGCGAAGGTCAGCCGACGGCTCTCATGACCGAGGGGAGAGTGCGCGGCCCATGGCACTCCACAAGGGCAGGCACGACACACGGTACGAGAGCGGGCAGCGACGGCCCGCTGTCGCGGTCAACCCCTTCTACGGGGCGGCCGACCCGGTCGGCGGCATGGTCGACGAGGTGCCGCGCAACCGGCTGCCCGACGGCCCCATGCCCCCCGCCACCGCCTACAAGCTGGTGCACGACGAGCTGATGCTGGACGTCAACGCCCGGCTCAACCTCGCCACCTTCGTCACGACCTGGATGGAGCCGCAGGCCGACCAGGTGCTGTTCGAGTGCCGCGACAAGAACATGATCGACAAGGATGAGTACCCGCGCACCGCCGAGCTGGAGCGGCGCTGCGTCGCGATGCTGGCCCATCTGTGGCACGCCCCCGACCCGGACTCGGTCATCGGCTGTTCCACCACCGGTTCGAGCGAGGCGTGCATGCTCGCCGGGCTGGCCCTCAAGCGCCGCTGGACCAAACGCAACCCGGTGCGCTATCCGGCGGTGGCCCGGCCCAACCTGGTCATGGGGATCAATGTCCAGGTGTGCTGGGAGAAGTTCTGCAACTTCTGGGAAGTCGAGGCGCGCCAAGTGCCCATGGAGGGCGACCGGTTCCACCTCGACCCCCAGGCGGCCGCGGACCTGTGCGACGAGAACACCATCGGCGTCGTCACCGTCCTCGGGTCCACGTTCGACGGCTCGTACGAACCCGTCGCGGAGGTCTGCGCGGCGCTGGACGAACTGCGGGGGCGCACCGGGCTGGACATCCCGGTCCATGTGGACGGCGCCTCGGGCGCGATGGTGGCCCCCTTCCTCGACCCGGACCTGGAATGGGACTTCCGGCTGCCCAGGGTCGCCTCCATCAACACCTCAGGGCACAAGTACGGCCTGGTCTACCCCGGCGTGGGATGGGCGCTGTGGCGCACCATGGAGGACCTCCCCGAGGAGCTGGTCTTCCGGGTCAACTACCTGGGCGGCGAGATGCCGACGTTCGGGCTGACCTTCTCCCGGCCCGGCTCCCAGGTGGCCGCCCAGTACTACACGTTTCTGCGGCTGGGGCGGGACGGCTACCGCGCGGTGCAGCAGACCACGCGGGAGGTGGCCTGCTCGCTCGCGGAGCGGATCGAGGCGCTGGGCGACTTCCGGCTGCTGACCCGCGGCGACGAGCTGCCGGTCTTCGCCTTCACCACGGCCGAGGGCGTGGAGAACTTCGATGTGTTCGACGTGTCGCGGCGGCTGCGCGAGCACAACTGGCTGGTGCCCGCCTACACCTTCCCGCCGAACCGGCAGGACCTGGCCGTGCTGCGGATGGTGTGCCGCAACGGCTTCTCGATGGACCTCTCGGACCTCTTCCTGGACGACCTGCGGACGCTGCTGCCCGAACTGCGGCGCCAGCCGCGGCCCCTGGGCCGCCCCGAGGCCGTGGCCACCGCCTTCCACCACTGAGCGGCGCGGCCATGCGTACGAGAGCGGCCGTGCGTACGAGAGCAGCCGTACGTCCGAGAGCAGCCGCCGTCAGGCCGTACGCGCCGCGGCCTGGAGTATCTCGGCCCTGCGCCGGACGGCCTCCAGTGCGCCGGGCCTGCGGCCGGGCACCCGACCGCGCAGCGCTATCAGGAAGGGGGCGAGGGCGCCGGCCCTGACCGGGTCCTGGACGAACTGCCACTGGTGGTGGGCCCGGTCCACGGCCCCTTCGACGTCCGGGTGGTCGGCGGCCTCGCCGTTGCCCAGCCGGGCGTCGGCGACCGCCATCCACAGCTCGCAGGCGCGGGCCGGGTCGCCGGCGAGGCGCGCCAGGTCGGCCCGTACCTCCAGCCAGTGGAGGGCCGCGCCCGAGTGCGGACCGGCGGAGCGGAGGGCCTCCTGCTCCCAGGCCGCCGCCATGGAGGCGGCCTCGCTGTGCCGCCCGGCGTACGCGGCCTCGAAGATCGCGGCGTGCGGATCGGACGCGGGCGCGGGCGGCGGGGGCTGCTCCGGCCCGGTGGGCGCCGGCCACGGCGCTGACGGGGGCGGAGGCGGGGGCAGCAGCTCCAGCGGGCGGTCCTGCCGGCGGTCCTGCGCGCGGGGCGGTGGAACGACCGCCTCCGCCTCCGCCGCCTCCGGGCCGTCCGCAACGCGCGTCACCCCGCCTGCCGAAGCGGGTGCCGGGGTCGGATGCGGGACGCCCGCGACGGCGACGGCGGACCCGTCGAACAGCAGCTCCGCGCCGCCTCCGAGACCCGCCTCGGCGACGGCCCGCTCATGCAGCAGCGCGAACGGCGTGTCCTCGGCCACGCCCCGCAAGGCCGCGGCGAACGCCCGGCTGTAGAGCGGCGCGGCGGTCCGCCGCTTGGGCGGAGCGGGCGCGAGGGCGCCGTAGAGCGTCAGCCCGGCCGCCATCAGCCGCCCCGCCAGAGCGGGGTCGGACGACAGCCGCGGCCACGCCGTCTCGTCCGCCACCAGGTCGACGAGCACCGTGGTGCTGCCCGGCGGCCGCGGCGCGAGCTCGGCGGCCAGCCAGTGCCACGGCAGCGCGGTGTAGCGGGCGGTCCTCGGCGTCGTACGGGCCAGCGCGAAATGCGGCAGCCGCTGCTTGATGTCGAAGGTGAGCTGGCCCGCCAGATAGATCAGCACCGGCCCGTCGTGGGCGGCCGCGGTCCGCAGATGCGTCAGCACGGTCTGCGGGTCGGCCGGGTCCACCAGTTGTACGACGCTCGCCCCGCCCGCGGTCCCCAGTAGCGCGGCGGGCGGTACGGCCGCGAGTTGGTGCAGCGCCCCGGCCGCGTCCATCAGCCGCTGCTTGCCACCCGGGGCGGCGGCCACGAGCAGGGCGTAACCGACCCCGCCCGTCGCCCTCGCGCCCGTGTCCCCCCTGTCGTTCACCATGCAAGCACCGTATCCGGAACCACCCACGACGGGTGATGGTGTGGCTCACGCGGCATTCGGGCGTGTCTGGAATCGTTTCAGCGGCTGAGGCTCTGGTAACGGCCCACGGCCAGTGGGAAGAAGACCGCGAGCAGTTGGGCGTGGCCCTTGCGGATCAGTCAAACCTGATCAGCCGGCGTTCTGCTCTGTTTCGGCGCCGTCCTCGCCAGGCGCGGGCGCACTCGGGCTCTCCGTGCTCGGCACGCTGTCCATCAGCACATTCACCGAGCGCTTCCCCTCACCGGCCATCACATACGCCCCGCCCTCGAGCCGCTCGATCAGCCCGCGCGTCCACTGCGCCCCGCTGTCGGCCGAGTGCACCCAGAACCGCATGATCTCGCCGATATGGCCCCAGGCGTCGGGCGTGGCCTCGTCCGGCATCCAGTGCGCGGTGACCTCGGCCCGCCACTCCTCCAGCGCCGCCACCCGCTCCTTCAGCAGGGAGATCGCCTCGGCACGCGGAAGGTCGACGATGAAGCCGACCCCGGCCGTCAGCTCGTCGATCTTCTGGTCATGGCGCACCAGCGCCTCACGGAGGAGCTGGAAATACTCCTCCTCCCCCGCTTCGGTCAGCTCGTACTCGGTGCGCGGCGGGCCGCCGACCGTGCTCGGCGCGACATCGTGAGCGACCATCAGGCCCTGCTTGGCCATCTGTTTGAGCGCGTGATAGATCGATCCGGGCTTGGCGTTGGACCACTCGTGGGCGCCCCAGAACTCCAGGTCGTTACGGACCTGGTAGCCGTGGGCCCGCCCGTGCTGGCGCACCGCCCCCAGCACCAGCAGCCGGATCGCTGACATCGCCCGCTTCTCTCCCTCCCGGCCCCTCCGGGGCCCGCCGCTGTCCAGGCTAAGGGCTTGCAGGGAATCAACGTGTTGCTTCCCTGCAAGCCCTTAGACGCCCCTCCCCCGGGCGCTACGCCCGGAGGAAGGCCAGGACCGCGAGGACGCGGCGGTGGGTGTCCTCGCCGGGCGGCAGGTCGAGCTTGCCCAGGATGTTGCCGATGTGCTTGCCCACCGCCGCCTCCGAGACGACCAGCTCGCGCGCGATGGCCGCGTTGGACTTCCCCTCTGCCACCAGCGCCAGCACCTCCCGCTCCCGCGAGGTGAGCCGCTCCAGGGGGTCGCGCCGACGGCGGAACAGCTGGCGGACCACCTCCGGGTCGACGACCGTGCCGCCGCCCGCCACCCGGCGCAGCGCGTCCATGAACTCCTCGACCTGCCCGACCCGGTCCTTGAGCAGATAGCCCACCGCCGTGCCGTCGCCGGAGTCCAGCAGCTCGGTCGCGTAGGTCCGCTGCACATACTGGCTCAGCACCAGGACCGGCAGCCCCGGCCGCTCCTTGCGCAGGGCGACCGCCGCCCGCAGCCCCTCGTCGCTCTGCCCCGGTGGCATCCGCACATCGGTGACCACGAGGTCCGGGGAGAACTCGCCGACCGCCACCCGCAGCGCGGGGGCGTCGCCGACGGCCGCGACGACCTCGTGTCCGAACCGGGCCAGCAGCCCCACCAGGCCCTCGCGCAGCAGCACGCTGTCCTCCGCCAGGACTAGCCGAAGGCTTCGATCGGCTCGCACGGTATCTCCACGCCCAGAATCGTCGGCCCGCCAGGCGGGCTGGAAAGTGTCAGTGTCCCATCGAGCGCGGCCACCCGGTCTGACAGCCCGGTCAGCCCGCTGCCCCCCGCGTCAACTCCAGCCCCGCCCCTGGAGCCGCCCCGCCGAAGGACCGCGCCGCCCACCCCGTCGTCCACCACCGACACGAACAGCGCCCCTTCCCGCACCTCGGCCCCGACCTCCGCCAGCGCCGCGGCGCTGTGTTTGGCGACATTGGCCAGCGCCTCGCAGACCACGAAGTACGCGGCCTTCTCTACCGGTTCGGGCAGCCGCCCCAGCCCGGGGGCATGCACCAGAACGGGGATCGGCGAGCGGTCGGCTGCGTCCTCCAGCGCCGCCTCCAGGCCCCGGTCGGCCAGCACCTGGGGGTGTATTCCATGAATCAGCTCTCTCAGCTCCGCCAGCACCTTGCCCGCCTCGTCATGCGCCTTGGCGAGCTGGTCGGCCAGCGGCCCGGGCGGGGCGTCCAGCCGCGCCAGGCCCAGCGTCATGGTGAGCGCCACCAGACGCTGCTGGGCGCCGTCGTGCAGATCCCGCTCTATTCGCCGGCGCTCCGCCTCGAAGGCGTGCACCAGCCGGGCCCGCGACCGGGCCACCTCCCCCAGCTCCTCGCGCAGCGGGTCGTCGGGGCCCGCGAGGAGCAGCCGGGCGAACGCGGCCCGCAGCCCGGCGAAGGTGCCCAGACAGTAGAGCGCCACCGGGAGCAGCATCGCCCCCGCGAGGGACCACGCGGCCGCCTCGTTATAGGAGGTGACGGACCAGTACTTGAGCACCTGGGCCTGGCCGCCGCCGTCCGCGGCCAGCAGTATCGGGGTGGCCGTCATCGACAGGGGCGCCCCCAGCGCGCACAGGAGGGCCAATGCGTCGGCCATCCACAGGGCGAACGCGAACAGCACCGTGTACGCCAGCTCGTACCAGGTCGCCCGCTCCTGATATCGCACGCGCGCCCACGCGAGGGGCCCCGGCTCGTCCGGTGCGCGGTGCGGGCTGCGGGCCGGCCTGTCGTCGACCAGCCGCAGCCGGCGGCGCTCGATCGCGCCGACCGGCACCCCGGCCAGCCCCAGCGCGGCCAGCACCCCCAGTCCGAGCACCAGGATCGTCAACACGCCGCCGACCAGCGCGAGGACGATGATGCCGAGCAGCGCGAGCAGCCCGACGGGCGCGCTGCTCATCAGATACAGCACCGCGCGCCAGGGCCAGGCGGAGCGCAGATAGCCGGGCTGATAGAGGGCCTGTCGGACATTTCGCGTGGACATACGAGAACGGTACGGCGCGGCGACCCCCGGCACAGTCGGCCCAGTAGGCGTCTTGGGGGTATGCCTGGCCATACCCCGGAACTATGCCCAGTGGTCGTGAACGGGCGGGCCGGGGGCGGTTGTCTGGAGGGCATGACACGAACTGACCTGCGCACCGCGGCGGTCCGGCTCTCGCGGGTGAGCCGGCGCTACGACTCCGGCTCCGGGGCGAGCGGGGTGACGGCGCTCGACGACGTCAGCCTCTCCTTCCCCGCGGGCAGCTTCACCGCGGTCATGGGCCCCTCCGGCTCAGGCAAGTCCACGCTCCTCCAGTGCGCGGCGGGCCTCGACCGGCCCGACTCCGGCTCGGTGTCGATCGGCGGCACCCCGCTGGAGGGGCTGAGCCAGACCCGGCTGACGCGGCTGCGCCGGGAGCGGATCGGCTTCGTCTTCCAGTCCTTCAATCTGCTGCCCTCGCTGACCGCCGCGCAGAACGTGGCCCTGCCGCTGCGGCTGGCGGGCCGCGCCCCCGCGCGCGCGGAGATACAGGGGGCGCTGGCCCGGGTCGGGCTGGCGGACCGGGCCGGGCACCGGCCGGGTCAGCTGTCCGGCGGCCAGCAGCAGCGCGTGGCGCTGGCCCGTGCCCTGATCACCCAACCCCAGGTGCTCTTCGGCGACGAGCCGACCGGCGCCCTCGACTCCGCCACCAGCCGCGATGTCCTGCGGCTGCTGCGGGAGCTGGTCGACGCCGAGCGGCAGACCGTCGTCATGGTCACCCACGACCCGGTCGCCGCCTCGTATGCGGACCGGGTGGTCTTCCTCGTCGACGGGCGGGTGAGCGGAGAGCTGGAGCGGCCGGCCCCCGAGCAGGTCTCCGCCCGGATGACACGGCTGGAGACGGTCCCGTGCTGACCATGACGCTCGGCGGTCTGCGGACCCGCTGGATCACGCTCGTCGGCACCTTCGTCGCGCTCGGTCTCGGGGTCGCGCTGATCGCCACCATGTGCCTGGCGCTGGCCTCCACGCTGGACGCCCCGAAGCGCGGTCCGGAGCGGTTCGCCGCCGCGCCGGTGGTGGTGCGCGGCGCCGACACCCTCACCGTCCCCGTGCGGCGCGGACCGGACACGGAGGAGGTGTCGGCGCCGCTGGCCCACCCCCGCCCGGTGCCGCCCGAGCTGGTGCGGCGGCTCGGGCGGCTCGGCCCGGTGACACCGGACCGCACCTTCCCCGTGCGCTCGGGGGCGCTCCCCCAGGGCACCGTCGGCCACCCGTGGTCCGCCGCGGCCTTCACCCCCTACCGGCTGGCCTCCGGGAGGGCGCCGGAGCGGGCCGGGGAGGTGGTCGTCGCCGGTGCCGGGGTGAAGGTGGGCGACCGGATCGGCATAAGGACCGCCTCGGAGTACCGCACCCGGGTCGTGGTGGGCACGGTCCCCCGGTCGGCGTTCGAGAGCGCGGTGTTCTTCGCCGACGGCGAGGCCGCCCGCATCTCGTCCCGGATCGACGCGGTGGTGGTGCGCGCCCCGGCCGCCGAGGTGCGCGAGGCCGTGGCGGGTGCGCCCGGGGTGCGGGTCCTCACCGGCGCGGACCGGCGGCGGGCCGACCCCGACCCGGACCGCGACAGCCGGGCCCTGCTCACGGTCAACGCGCTGCTCGGCACGGCGGCCGGGGTGACCGGCTTTGTCTCCGTCTTCGTGGTCGCCTCCACCTTCGCCTTCGCGGTGGCCCAGCGGCGCCGGGAGTTCGGCCTGCTGCGCATGGCGGGGGCCACCCCCGGCCAGCTCAGACGCGTGGTCTTCGCGGAGGCCGCGGTGGTGGGGGTGCTCGCCTCGGCCGCGGGCTGCGCGCTGGGGACCTGGGGTGCGCCCTGGCTGGCGCGGCGGCTGGTGGAGGGCGGGGTGGCGCCCGCGTGGTTCACCATCGGCGATCACTTCTGGCCGCTTCCCGTGGCCTTCTGGACGGGCCTGCTGGTGGCGCTCGCGGGGGTGTGGGCCGCGGCCCGGCGCGCCGGTCGGGTCGAGCCGGCCGAGGCGCTGCGCGAGGCCGCCGTGGACAGCCGGACCATGCCGCTCGCCCGTCGGCTGCTGGGCGCCGGGCTGCTGCTGGCCGGGGTGGCGGTGCTGGGATGGACGCTGGCCGACGACCCGGGCGAGCTGCTCAAGCGGAAGACGTACACCACCGAGCCCATGGTGCTGATCACCGCGGTCGGCCTGCTGGCGCCCCTGCTGGTCCGGCCGTTGGTGCGGGCGCTGGGCCGGCTGCCGGCCAAGCTGCCCGGGGCGACGGGGATGCTGGCCCGGGAGAGCGCCTCGGCCGGGCTGCGGCGTACCGCGTCCGTGGCCGCACCGGTGCTGATCACGGTCGCGCTGACGGGTTCCCTGCTGGGCGCGGCCGCGACGGTGAGCGAGGCCAAGGCGGCCGAGTTGCGGGCGCACACCCGCGCCGACTTCGTGGTCACCCCGGGGGCGGGCGCCGAGGGTCTGAGCGCGGGCGCGGTGCGGCGTGTGTCCGAGGTGCCCGGAGCGCTGACGTCCGCGTCCGCGACCACCGCCGTGTTCGCCCGCGACGGCGAGTCGGCGCTGGTCGAGTCGGCGGCGCGGGCGGTGGATCCGGCGCGGCTCGCGGCCGTCGGGCGGCTGCCCGTCGTCTCCGGCTCGGTCCGTGATCTGGACGACCGGGGCATCGTGGTGAACGAGGAGTGGGAGCGGCCCGCCGTCGGCCGCCAGGTCGCCGTCTGGCTGGGCGACGGCCGGAAGACCACGCTGCGGATCGTCGCCGTCCTGCGGACCGGCACCGGCGACAACGGCGCCTATGTCACCTGGGGAAACGCGCGCGGCGCCACGGTGGACCGGATCGAGGTGCGGCTGCGGCCCGGGGCCGACGCGGCCGCCGTGGCCCGGGGGCTGCGGGCGGCGGTCCGGTCCGATGGCGGGCGGGTGCTCACCCCGGACGCCTGGGTGGCGGAGGTCCATCCCCGGACGAGCCCGCAGACCCGGCTGGGCCTGCTGGTGGTGGTCGGCATCGCGCTGGTCTACGCGGGCATAGCGCTCGTCGGCACGCTGATCATGGCCACCTCCGACCGAATATCCGAGCTGACGGCGCTGCGGCTGGCCGGGGGCACCACCTTCCAGGTGCTGCGCGCGGTGGCGGCGGAGGCGGTGCTGACCGTAGCCGTGGGCGCGGTGCTGGGCGCGGCGGTGGCCGGGGTCCAACTGCTCGGCCTGTGGGGCGCGCTGGGGCGGCTGTCGGTGCCGGCGACCACCATGCCCGCGGTGCCCTGGGGCGCGCTGGGTGCGGCGGTGGCCGCGTGCGCGCTGCTGGCGGTGGTCTCCTCCGTCCTCCCCGCCTGGTGCGCGCTGCGGCCACGGCTCGCCTCCCGGCGATGAGCCGGCCAACCGGCTCGCCCCGCCCACTCGTCCCGCCCGCTCGACCTGCGGTTCGGCCGGCGGCCCGGGGCCGGCTAGCGGCCTGCCGCGACCGCGTCGATCAGCTCGAAGGCGGTCTTGCCGTCGAGGGTCTCGCGGATGACATCGGCATGACCGGCGTGCCGGGCGAACTCCTGGATCAAGGTGAGCAGCAGAAAGCGCATGGAGCGCACACTGCCCTCGGGGAACCACGGCGCCGGGGGCAGCGGGAAGGTTCCGTTCAGGTCGGGCAGCGAGCGGATGAACTTCTCGGTCTCGGCCGCCGCCTCGTCCCAGAAGGCCAGCACCTCCTTGACCGTCGCCTGCCCCTCCTCGGGCTCGAAGCTCAGATGCCAGGTGGAGTGGTCGCGCGGGATGGAGCGCGTCACCTGCTTGGCGTCCTCGACCCAGCCCACCTCGACCTCGGCGACATGCTTGAGGACGCCGAACAGCGACAGCTCGCTCGCCGACGGCTTGAGGAGCGCCTGCTCGTCGCTGAGGCCGTGCAGCGTGCGGCGGACGGCGCCGCGCTGGGCATCGAGGAAGCCCAGGAGGGCTCCGGCCTCGTCACCGTGGGCTTCCTGGTTCACCAGAGTGGGCATGGGTCCGCCTTCCGTCGGTCCTCCGGGAGTTCTCTCTCCCGATGTCTCCGACGCTACGGACCCTTGCGGTCAGCCTCTGTCCTCAACGACGCCTCGGCTCAGAACGGGAACTGGCTGCGGCCATGCTGAATGGAGATCCACTTGGTGGTGGTGAAGTCCTCGACGAAGGAGTCGCCGTTGAGCCGCCCGAGCCCGGAGTTCCCCTCTCCGCCGAAGGGCACGATCGGCTCGTCGTGGACCGTGCTGTCGTTGATGTGGATCATGCCGGTGCGCACCCGCTTCGCGAAGCGCACCCCGCGCTCGATGTCGCCGGTGTGCACGGCGCCGCTGAGCCCGTACTCCGTGGCGTTGGCGATACGGACGGCCTCCTCGTCCCCGTCGAAGGGGATCAGCAGCACCACCGGGCCGAAGATCTCCTGGCCGAGGATCGCGGCGTCCTCCGCGACTCCGGTGAGCACGCTGGGCGCGACGAGCGTGCCCTTGGTCCGGCCGCGCACCAGCGCGGTGGCCCCCTCGGCGACGGTCTGGTCGACGAGGGCGCTGATGGCCTCGGCCTGGCCCTCGTTGATCAGCGGGCCGATGTGCGTCGTCGGGTCGCTCGGGTCGCCGACCTTCAGCGACTCGACCTTGGCCACGAACTTCTCGGTGAACTCGCGCTCGATCCGGCGGTCCACGAGCACACGGTTCGCGGCCATGCAGACCTGACCCTGATGGACGAAGCGGCTGAAGACGGCGGCGTTCACCGCGTAGTCCACATCGGCGTCGTCGAGGACGACCAGGGCGCTGTTGCCGCCCAGCTCCAGGATGGAGCGCTTGAAGTGCGAGGCCGCGACGGTCGCGACATGGCGGCCGACCTTGTCCGAGCCGGTGAAGGAGATGACCTTGGGCACCGGGTGCTCGATCAGGGCGTCGCCGATCTCGGCGATGTCGGTGACCACCACATTGAGCAGCCCCGCGGGCAGCCCGGCGTCCTCGAAGACCTTGGCGACCAGCCCGCCACCGCAGATCGGAGTGTTCTGGTGGGGCTTGAGCACAACGGAGTTGCCCAGCGCGAGCGCCGGGGCCACCGACTTGATCGACAGCAGGAAGGGGAAGTTGAACGGGCTGATGACCCCCACCACCCCGACCGGCAGCCGGTAGAGGCGGTTCTCCTTGCCGTCGACCGGCGAGGGCAGGATGCGGCCCTCGGGCCGCAGCGCCAGCTGGATCGCCTCGCGCAGGAACTCCTTGGCGAGGTGGAGCTCGAATCCCGCCTTCACATGCGTGCCACCGCACTCCGCGATGATCGCCTGCGTGAGCTCCTTCTCACGGTCCTCTATGACCCGCAGCGCCCGCTCGAAGACCAGGCGCCGGGCATACGGGTTGGTGCCGCCCCACTCCGGCTGCGCCCGCTCGGCGGCGCGATAGGCCAGATCGATCTCCTGGACGGTGGCCACGGTGATGGAGGCGAGCTTCTCCCCGTTGTAAGGGTTGAAGTCGACGATGTCCCAGGAACCGCTGCCGGTCCGCCATTCACCGTCGATGTACTGAAAGGCCAGCTCGGAGAAGTAGGACATGCCATCCCAATCTGGAGGACACGGTGCCGCTTGTGACGACACCCGCGTACGCGTGGGGGGTTGTTTCCTGACTGAGAGTCATCGTACTGGCGAGTCAGGCGACTTGAAGAAGTCCCCGCAGCAAGTCACGGCTCTTTTCCATGGACAGACTGTCGTCACTCAGCCGCCCCAACACCCCCCGGTAGTACCCCACTTCCTCGGGTTTGTCGAGGTAGAGCGCGCTGGTGAGCTGTTCCAGATAGACGATGTCCGGCAGGTCCGACTCGGGGAAGCGCAGCAGGGTGAACGCCCCGCTCTCCCCGGCGTGTCCGCCGAAGGAGAAGGGCATCACCTGAAGAGTGACGTTGGGCTGCTCGGAGACGGCGATGAGGTGCTGGATCTGGGCCCGCATCACGGCCCGCCCGCCGTACGGCCGGTGCAACGCCGCCTCGTCGAGCACCACATGGCAGGCGGGCGCCCGCTCGGAGACCAGCAGCTTCTGCCGCTCCAGCCGCAGCGCGACCCGTCGCTCCACCTCGGGCGCGCCGGCCTTGGGCTGACCACTGGTGACCACGGCATGGGCATAGCCCTCGGTCTGTAGCAGTCCGTGTACGAACTGCACCTCGTAGCAGGCGATATGCGAGGCGGCGCCCTCCAGCCCGACATACGTCTGGAACCAGCTCGGCAGCACATCGCCGTAGCTGTGCCACCAGCCCGCGACATTGGCCTCGCGGGCCAGGCCGAGCAGGGACGCGCGCTCGGTCTCGTCCGTGACCCCGTAGAGCGTGAGCAGATCCTCGATGTCGCGCGCCTTGAAGCTCACCCGGCCCAACTCCATCCGGCTGATCTTGGATTCGGAGGCCCGAATGGAATAGCCCGCCGCTTCCCGCGTGATGCCACGGGACTCGCGCAACCGCCTGAGCTGAGAGCCCAGGAGAATCCGGCGCACCACCGATCCGCTTGACTCGCTTGCGCTCATGTCTGCGACCCTCCCTGTACGGAACGCATCCTTCCGAAGGCGACCCCCGCAGCCCTGGGGCCGAAGTCTGCCACTCTTCGGGCTCCTCCCCGTACACATGTCGTTACTCAAGTGTGAGACGTACACAAGAGGGCGTAGGGAGAATCTGTGTCGAAGTTGGGTACATAGTCTCAAAAAATCTGCGTGCACGTGCATCTGCCCTTGCATACGTTGTGCGCATTCGGAACCATAGGTCTTGCGCACGTGCAAGCTCGTACGAGATCTGGCCAGGATTCGTCAGGGCCACGGATGCAGGAGTAGCTCGCATGGGGACCGAAGGCTCGACCATGCTGGAGCCCGTGTGGCGGGGGCTCCCCCCGATCGACGCCCCCGGCGTTTCCGGTTCCGCGTCCTGCTCACTACCCGCCCGCTTCGAAGCGGTCCAGGGAGCCCGTCGGTTCACCGGGGCCACGCTCGAACAGTGGAACCTTCCCGACATGTTCGACGAGGTGGCCCTGGTCGTCTCCGAACTGGTCACCAACGCCCTGCGCCATGGCGTCTCCGGCAGCCACCCGGACGGCCCGCCCCGCGCGGAGAGCGAGACACAGGTGCGGCTGCATCTGATGCGCTGGCACTCACGCCTGGTGTGCGCGGTCCGGGACCCGAGCGAGAAGAGCCCGGTGGCCGGCGAGGCCGACGCCGGCCAGGAATCGGGAAGAGGGCTCTACCTCGTGGAGTCCTTCACCGACGACTGGGGCTGGCACCCCCTGGCCGGAACCCTGCGCGGCAAGGTGGTCTGGGCGCTGTTCCTGCTGCCGCGCCCACGGTAGAACCGACCGCGCCGGGGATGACTGCCGCCCCGGGCGGGCCCTCCGGGCGGGTCACAGCGCGCTGGACTTCGGCGGGGCGGCCGTCATCCCCAGCGCGTGCTGCTGGAAGAGCCGCGTCACATCATGTGCGGTGACGATCCCCTCCAGATGACCATGGTCGACGACCAGGATCGGCATGGCGGCCCCGGGCCGCGCCCCCCGCTCCATGACCTCGTTCAGAAGATCACCCGGCACGGCGAGCGTGCACCGGGAGACCGGCGTGGCCACATCGCGCACCCGCCTGCCCTCCCGGCTCTCGGGCGGCACCGCCGCGAGCCCGCGCAGACTGACCACCCCGCTCGGCCGGCCCTCGAAGTCGATGACCGGCAGCACCGTGTGCCGGGCGGGCCCCGCCACCTCGTCGATGAAGCGGTCCACGGACAGCCAGTCGGCCCCGGCGGCCACCGGGTGGGACATGGCGTCGGACACCCGCACCCCGCGCAGCGCCTCGTTGATGGTGGCGCGCTGCCGCTCCGCGTTGGCGACGATCACCATGAAGAGACCGATGAGCGCGAACCACAGCCCACCCGTGGCCCCGCGGATGAACGACACCCAGCCGAAGGCGATCATCGCCAGGCCGAAGATCTGTCCGCTGCGGCCCGCGGCCCGCTCGGCCCGGTCCCGGTCCCCCGTACGCCACCACATCACGGCCTGCACCACCCGCCCCCCGTCCAGCGGCGCGGCGGGCAGCAGATTGAAGACCCCCAGTAGCAGATTGGCCCACCCCAGCCACACCAGCAGCGCCGCGGCCACCCCCCAGCCGATCAGGCTGCGCGCCCCGAAGCCCGCCCCGATCGCGACGCCCCCGATCACCAGGCTGGTGATCGGGCCGCTGATGGCTACCAGCAGCGCCACCCCGGCGGTCCGCGGCCGCCCCATCTGGGTCATGCCGCCCAGCGCCCACAGCGTCACATCCTGGACCGAGACGCCCTTGCTGCGGGCGGCGACCGCATGCGCGGCCTCGTGCAGCAGCAGGCTCCCCATCAGCAGCACGGCCCCGATCACGCTCGCGGCCGCGTAGGTGGCGCTCGAGTGGCCCGGGGTCCAGGCCGGGAGCGTCTGGCGGCCCAGTCCGTAGGCCAGCAGGGCCACCAGCACCGGGACGCTCCAGTGCATCCGCAGCGGCACCCCGAGGACATGTCCGACGCGCACCGACCCGTTCATCGCCGTATCACCCCAGCCGTCTGATCCAGCCGGGCATCACGCCCACCTACCAGTGTCGCTCGGCGGAGCCGGAACGGGCCGCGTCCGACCGAGTCGCGTCAGACCGGGTCGCTCACCAAGTGGTCGAATTCGCCGTCCTTGATGCCGAGCAGCATCGCTTCGACCTCGGCCGGGGTGTAGATGAGGGCGGGGCCGTCCGGGTAGCGGGAGTTCCGTACGGCGACATGCCCGCCCGGCAGCTTGGCGAACTCCACACACGAGCCCTGCGAATTGCTGTGGGTGCTCTTCTGCCAGGCGGCCCCCTGAAGGTCCACGGCCGCCATGCCGTTGTACGGGTGGTCGCGCACAGGGCTCTCCACTGTTAGTGCAGCTGTCAACTGACCCGGATCATAACCTTGTTGGCCTGCGAATGCATGGGCATCCGAACGAGCAAATGCATTCGCAGATGCACCAGCAGATGCACGTGCACCATGCGTATCCGGATGATCACCCGATGATCACCGGGAAGCGTAGGACATAGGCGATCCACGCGGTCTATAGATGTGACGCCACCGGCGCCCGCCAGGTTCGCCCACACCCGGAAATTCTTCCGGATTCCGTTATTCCGGGGCATGGCGCACAAAAGCCCGCCCAATCCCACAGCCGGCGGGTTCTTGCAGGCAGCGGGGCTCGCAGACATGCGAGAACCGCAGGCCATCAGCGTGACCCGCGGTTCTCGTTCGGCCGGCGCTTCCGCTCCCGTACCTCCCGTACGGTCAGCGCCGCGCGGCGGCCGGGGTGCCGGCGGGCTCGGCGAGCGCGGTGGACGTGGAGACCGGTGTGCCGAAGTCCGGGGTGCCGTCGGCGTTCCAGTTCACCTTCTGGGCCCGGGTGGTCCGGGTGCCGCTGCACCCGTCCGTGGCCTTGGAGTTGGCGTGGTAGGCCATCCAGACCTCCTTCCCGTCGGGCGACGGGAAGAAGAAGTTGTGGCCGGGCCCGTAGACCCCGTTCGCGTCATTGCGCTGGAAAACCGGGTTGCTGAACTTCTTCCACGCGCCGGCCGCCAGCGGATCGCTGCCGGTCAGCTCCATCAGCCCCAGTTTGTAGTCCGGGGTGTCGCAGTGCGAGGCGGAGAAGGTCAGGAACGTCCGCCCGTCGTGCTGGAGAATGGTCGGCCCCTCATTGACGCCGGAGCCCACCTTCTCCCAGCCGTAGGTGGGGGTCGCGATGCGGACGGCCCCGCCGGTCGGGGTCCACGGATTGCTCATCCGGACCGCGTAGAGGTTCTGTGTGCCGCCCTCCCAGAAGGAGTAGAGCAGGTAAAGGCGGCCGTCGGGCAGGGAGAGATAGCTGCTGTCGATCATCCAGCGGTTGTCGCCGTACGGATCGACCTGCCCCTTGTAGGTGTACGGACCCAGCGGGTTGTTCCCGGCGCTCTCCAGGACGTGGACGTGCTGGTGGTCGATGTTCGCGGAGACGCCCGCGCTGTAGGTCAGATACCAGCGCAGACCGTTGGGGCCGTTGAGGCGGTGCATCTCGGGCGCCCAGAAGTTGCAGCAGCGGGACGCGACGGTCTCGCGGTAGACCGTGGTCGGGGTCGCGGTCTTCAGCCCGCCGAGCGTGGGCGATCTGCGCATCTCCCAGTGGGAGGCCCAGGTGGTGCCGAGGTGGTAGTAGTACCCGGCGTAGCGGATGATCGTCGGGTCCGCGCCGTTCTGCGTCACGATCGGGTTGGTGAACGCCCCGGCCGCCACGGCGGAGTCGGCTCCGGCGGCGGGCGAATCGGCGGGCGAATCGGCTCCGGCGGCGGGCGAATCGGCCCTGGCCGCGGGGGCGCCGCCCGTCTGGAGCAGGGCCAGGAGCGCGAGGAGAACCGCCGCGAGGAGCGGCAGCACTCGGGTACGGGTGGGGGTCATTGACGGCTCCAAGGTTCGACATTTCGAACGCTTTTCGTCATTCCGGACGGACCGTAGGGCCGCCGCGCCACACGGTCAACCCCTTGCACAGCCGTGACCGCACGGGCATGAGGCCTGTCAGACCCTCCTGTCACACTCGGCGACATGAGATGGGCGGTGGCGGAGACCGGCGACGGGGGTGCCCGGCTCTGCCCGCTGGACCCCACGGGGCGGGCCGCCGGGCCGGTCGTCGAGGTCACGGCGGCGGCGGGCGGCGTCGCCCAGGCCGTGCGGTCGCGGCCCGAGGTCGAGCGCTGGGTGTGGCGGTCGACCGCCGAGGTCTACCCCCGCCTGCTCGCCGCCGGTGTCCGCGTCGAGCGGTGCTACGACATCGAGGCCGCCGAGGCGCTGCTGCTGGGCCACGAGGGGCGGTCCGGCGAGCCGCGCTCGCTGGCCGCGGCGTGGGCGCGGCTGCGCGGGCTGGCCGTGCCCGACGACCCGCCGGTGCGGGCCGCCGAGACCCAGCCGTCCCTCTTCGAGCCCGGCCCGGTGCCGCTGCCGCCCGGCACCGACCCCCTCGACGGGCTGCTCGCGGTCTACGCCGGACAACTGGCCCGTACGGAGGCGGCCGAGCACCCCGGCCGGATGCGGCTGCTGACGGCCGCCGAGTCGGCCGGGACGCTGGTGGCCGCGGAGATGCGGCGGGCCGGGGTGCCCTGGCGGGCCGACCGCCACCGCGAGCTGCTGGACGAGCTGCTCGGCGAGAGATACCCGGGCGGCCTGGAGCCCCAGCGGCTGGCCGAGCTGGCCGACGAGGTGTCCCGCGGCTTCGGGGGCGTACGGGTGCGGCCCGATCTGCCGGCCGAGGTCGTCAAGGCGTTCGCGCGCGCGGGCATCGCGCTCGGCTCCACCCGCGCCTGGGAGCTGCGGGGCATCGACCACCCCGCCGTGGAGCCGCTGCTGCGCTACAAGAAGCTGTACCGCCTGCACACCGCGCACGGCTGGGCGTGGCTTCAGTCCTGGGTCCGGGACGGCCGCTTCCGCCCCGAGTATCTGCCCGGCGGCACGGTCTCCGGCCGCTGGACCACCAACGGCGGCGGAGCGCTCCAGATCCCCCGGGTGGTGCGGCGGGCGGTGGTCGCCGACGAGGGGTGGCGGCTGGTGGTCGCCGACGCCGACCAGATGGAGCCGCGCGTGCTGGCGGCCATCTCCCGCGACCCGGGCCTGATGGAGGTCGCGGGCAGCGGCCGGGATCTGTACGCGACGCTGTCCGACCGCGCCTTCTCCGGCCGGCGCGAGCTGGCCAAGCTCGCGCTCCTCGGCGCGATCTACGGCCAGACCTCGGGCGACGGCCTCAAGCACCTCGCGGCCCTGCGGCGCCGCTTCCCGGCGGCCGTCGCGTATGTGGACGAGGCGGCCCGCGCGGGCGAGGAGGGGCGGCTGGTGCGCACCTGGCTGGGCCGCACCTGCCCGCCGGCCACCACCTCCGCCGACGCGGCCGACGAGGCGGGCCTGCCGCGCGACCTGGAGGAGGAGCCGAGGTACGGCAGCACGGCCGGCGCCCGCGCCCGCGGGCGGTTCACCCGCAACTTCGTCGTCCAGGGCAGCGCCGCCGACTGGGCGGTGCTGATGCTCGCCGCGCTGCGGCAGTCGCTGGCCGGGGCGGGGCTCCGCGCGGAGCTGGTCTTCTTCCAGCACGACGAGGTCATCGTGCACTGCCCGGCCGAGGAAGTCCCCGCGGTGCGGGAGGCGATCGCGGCGGCGGGCGAGACGGCGGGGCGGATCGCCTTCGGCGAGACGCCGGTGCGGTTTCCGCTGACCACGGCCGCCGTGGAGTGCTACGCGGACGCCAAGGAGTACGACGTCAAGGACTATGTCAAGGACTATCTGGACACCGCGGATCACTCGGACGGCAGGGACTAGGGAGTGGCGGGTGCCAGGGGAGGCGCTCGCCCGACCGGCTCAGCACCGGAGGCGAGGCGCGCGGTGCGGTGCCCACGATGATCACAGGGCCGCCGGGCGACGGCCCGTCACTCCGCCCACGCAGGAGACCTGACATGACCATCAGCCTCGAGCGGCTGCGCCGCTGCTCCATCGCCGTCGACCTCGGCGCCGCCAGGACCCGGGTCTATCTCAAGCGCAAAGGACTCATCGTCGACGAGCCGTCCGTCGCCGCCGTGAACACCCGCACCGGGGGGCTGATCGCGGTCGGCACGCTCGCCGAGCGCATGACCGGCCGTACGCCCTCTCACATCCGGGTCGTACGGCCGGTGTCCGGCGGCAGGGTCGTCGACATCGCCATGGCCCAGCGCATGTTGCGGTTCCTCGTCGGCAACAAGCTGCGCCGGGCCTGGCGGCGCAAGCCGCTGGTGAGCGCCGCCGTCTGCGTCCCGTACGACGCGGACCCGCTGGCGGAGCGCGCCGCCGTCGAGACGCTGACCGGGCTCGGCGCCCGGCGGGTGGAGCTGGTCGACAGCCTGGTCGCCGCCGCCGTGGGCTGCGGTCTGCCGGTCGAGCGGCCCGAGGCGACGATGATCGTGGTGTGCGGGGCGGCAACCACCCAGGTCGCGGTGTTGTCGCTGGGCTCGATCGTGGCCGCCGAGCGGGTGCCGGTCGGCGGGGAGACGATCGCTCACGCCGTCGTCCAACATGTGCGCAACGAGCATGCGTTGATGCTGCCGAGCCAGGCGATCCGCCCGCTGCACCTGGCCCTCAGCGCCGCCGGAGCGGCCATGGACGGCACCGAGGTGCACGGCCGGGACGTGGCCACCGGCCTCGCCCGCTCGGTGCAGATCGACATCGAGGGCATCCGGGCCGTGGTGCAGACCCCGCTGACCGGGGTGCTCGACGCGATCGGCGCGGTGCTCCGCCGCTGCCCGCCCGACCTGGTCGCCGACCTCGCGGAGCGCGGCATCATGCTGGCGGGCGGAAGCGCGGGGCTGCCCGGGTTCGAGGATCTGCTGCGGGAGGCGACCGGCATGCCGCTGCACATCGCCGAACACCCCGACACCTGCGCGGTCGAGGGGCTGGGCGCCATGCTCGAGGGCACGGTGCGGCCCGTCATCCTGGACCCCCTGTCCCCCTGAGAGCCGGTGAGAGGCCGGCGTCCGCGTTCTCTTCAAGAATCTTCAGCACGAGTTGAGCGCCACTCCCGCCCCATCCGTAGTGATGGAGGAAGAGGCCGTCCGGGCCACACAACCCCCGGCCCACACACCGGGAGTGTCTGTTGATGTTGTCCAACTCGGGTTCTGTCCTGGAGGTTCTGGTGCGCGACGACGCCGCCGTGACCGATGCGCATCGGTCGAGATCCCAGCGCGGTACGCCGGACGAGGAGCTCATGCGCGCGCTCTACCAGGAGCACGCCGGGCCGCTGCTCGCCTTCGTACTGCGCCTGGTGGCCGGCGATCGGCACCGGGCCGAGGACGTCGTCCAAGAGACCCTGGTCCGTGCCTGGCGCAACGCCGACCAGCTCAGCAGGGCCACCGGCTCGATCCGGCCCTGGCTGGTCACGGTGGCCCGGCGGATCGTCATCGACGGACACCGCAGCCGCCAGGCCCGCCCGCAGGAGGTCGACCCCTCCCCGCTGGAGCTCATGCCGGCCGAGGACGAGATCGACCGCGCCCTGCGGCTGATGACCCTCTCGGACGCGATGCACGACCTCAGCGACGCGCACCGCGAGGTGCTCGTCGAGACGTACTTCAAGGGCCGCACGGTCAACGAGGCGGCCCAGACGCTCGGCATACCCAGCGGGACCGTGCGGTCCCGGGTCTTCTACGCGCTGCGCTCGATGAAGCTCGCGCTCGAGGAAAGAGGAGTGACGGCATGACCGCGCAGGCGCCCCACGCCGGGCACGACGCCGTCGGCGCGTACGTACTCGGCCTCCTCGACGATGCGGATGCCACGTATTTCGAGCAGCACCTGGCCGGTTGTGAACAGTGCGGAAGCCGGCTCGACGAGCTGGCGGGCCTTGAACCCATGCTGGCGGAGCTGGCCTCCGGCGTCCCCGGCATCCACGGTGCCCCTGGCCGCCCCGGGCTCACCCACGTCCCGCACTCCTTCACCGCCACCCCCAACGCCATCGAGACGCTCACCGCACGCCCGGGCCCCGGGCTGCTGGACCGTATGGTCGGCGAGGTCGCGGTGGTCCGCCGCCGGCGGCGCCGCCGGCACCTCTCCCTGGTGGCCGCGGCCGCCGTCCTGATCATCGGCGGACCGCTCGGCGCGGTGGCCCTCACCTCCGACGACGGCTCGACCACGGCGATCACCGCGACCACCACGAGCGAGACCTTCGACAAGATGCCCACCAAGGTCGAGGCCACCGACCCGGACACCAAGGTGAACGCCACGATCGCGGTGACGGACAAGAAGTGGGGCACCGACGCCATGCTGCGGCTGAAGAACCTCAAGGGCCCCCTCTCGTGCAGCCTGATCGCGGTCCCCAAGAGCGGTGAGAAGCAGGTCATGACGACCTGGTCGGTGCCGCCTCAGGGGTACGGCATCCCGGACAGCTCGGACAAGAGCGCCCGGGACCCCCTGTTCACCCAGGGCGGCGCGGCCTACAAGCTGGCCGACATCGACCACTTCGAGGTCCGCACGCTCGACGGGAAGCTCCTGGTCTCCGTGAAGGTGTGAGCCACCCGTCGAAGGGGTGAGCCACCCGTTCCGCCGATCGCGGCGTGCGGCGGGACGAGCGCGATGTTACACAGAGTGTGACAGTCGTCACCGCGTCCCGGGGGGTCAGGATCCGAGGAGGCACCCGTGGCTGACCCGGACGCCCGTCAACAGCGCATGTTCGCCCAGTACGTGCTCCCCGAGGTGGAGGTGCTGCTGCGGGTGGCGATGTCGCTGACCGCGCAGCCCGCCGACGCCGAGGATCTGGTGCAGGACACCCTGCTCCGGGCCTACCGGGCAGTCGGCCGCTTCGACGGCCGCCATCCGCGCGCCTGGCTGCTGACGATCATGCGGCACGCCGAGGTGAGCCGCCGCCGTCAGCGCAGACCTCATCTGCTCGACGACCCGGACACCGAACTCGACCGGCTCGCGTCCGCCCCGGGCGCGACACCCGAGGAGCTGGTGGTCGACACGGCCTTCGACGAGGCCGTGGACGCCGCGTTCACGGCGCTGCCGCTGCGCGACCAGCAGGTGGTGCGGCTGGTGCATGTGGACGGGCTGTCGTACGCGGAGGCCGCGCGGGTGCTGGACGTGCCGAAGGGCACGGTGATGAGCAGGCTGCACCGGGCGCGCAAAAGAATCCGGGATCGGCTGGTGGCCGCGGAACCCCAAGGACAGCGAGGTGGGGCATGAGCAGCAGATGGTGGATGTGGTGGCGGAGCGCCGAGCGCGGCCACGCCGAGGAGTGCCTCGCGGACGGCGCGGAGCTCCAGTCGTATCTGGACGGTGAGCTGGACGCGCCGGAAGCCCGCCGGGTCCGGGCCCATGTGGCGCGGTGCCACCGTTGCGCCCGGGAGCTGGCCGCGTATCAGCGCATCACGAACGCGCTGGCCTCCCGCGGGGCCCGCGAGGGCCCGGACGAAGCGGCGCTCGGGCGGCTGCGCGACCTCGTGGGCTCCCTCGCGGACCAGGACCCGAGCCGAGGCCGGACCGAGGAGCGACCGCAGAACCGGGACCGGGCCCTGGCCCAGGAGCTGCCCCGGGACCGGGACCGGGAACGGGCTCAGGACCTGGGGCCCGAGGAGGCGCCGCTGCCGCCCGGGGAGCCGGACGCCAGCGAGAGCGCGGTCCCCAAAGCGGGCGCCTGAGGTCGCGTACGAGGACAAGGATGATCAGGCAGGCGCCGACCGCCAGGGCGGCGTCGGCGATGTTGAACACCGGGCCGCGGGGCGAGACCGTGATCCAGTCGATGACCGCGCCCCGCAGCGGCCCGGGGTGTCGTACGGCCCGGTCGGCGCCGTTGCCGAGCGAGCCCCCGGCGATCAGCCCGAGGGCCAGCGCCCGGGTCCGGGTGCGGACCCGCAGCCCCGCGCCCACGGCGGCCAGCGTGGCGAGCGCCCCGGCGACGGTGATGAGGGTGATCAGCAGGGGCCGGCCCCGCCCCAGGCCGAAGGCCACCCCGGTGTTGCGCACCAGCAGGGTGCGCATCGGACCGAACTCGCCCTGTGGCCCGAAGGTGCCGCCGATGGTCGCCACCGCCAGGGCCTTGCTCACCTGGTCGGCCACCGCCACCGCCGCTACGGCCAGCGGGAAGAGTACGCGGCCGGTGCGCTGCTGGGGCTTCATCGTCGGCCTCCTCGCGCTTTCGGGGGCCGGTGCGGAAACGGGCCCGGAGAGGAAACCCGGCGAGGTGAGCTCCCGCTTCCCGATGCGCCCGGTTTTTTGGCCCGCGTGAGCCCCTGCCTCCGGACACGACGACTCCGGACACGGCATGTCCGGACACGGCGTCTCCGGACCCGACACACGACGGAGGGCCCGCAGGCGGGATGCCTGCGGGCCCTCGCTGTCCACCGCCGGGTCCGGCGGCCGTCGTACCGAAGGGGTTACTCCGACGTCTTCCCCTTGGCCGACAGCAGCGGCGCCTGGTACTTGGACAGCATCTTCATCTTGTTCTTGTCGACCGTCTTCCAGTCGTTGTTCAGGACACCACCGGTGTCACCCGAGTTCGGGTTCAGGGACCAGTAGGTGTAGCTGATCTGGTTCTTCTTGAGGTAGTCCATCAGCGCGTTCTGCCACACGGCCTCGGAGCTCTTGCCCGCGGTCTTGCGACCACCGAACTCACCGAGCATCAGCGGAGCGATGTTCTCCTTCTTGATGTAGGCCCAGTGCTTCTGCCAGATGGCCGGCATGTTCTTCGGGAAGTCCTTGGCCATGAACCAGTTCTGGTTGTACACACCCGGGCCGTAGTCGTGCGGCGAGTAGACGACCTTGTTGGGCTCCTTCAGCTTGACCGGGTACTTCTTCACACCCTGGAGGTCGCCGCCCCACCAGAACTGCTCGTTCTTGTGACGGTCGGTGCCCTCGACGAAGATCAGCCAGTTCTTGTTGACGGAGTGGATCGCGTTACCGGCCTTCTCGGCCGCCATGCGCCAGTCGGTCTTGGGGTTGCCGTCGCCCCACGTGGCCTGGCCACGCGGCTCATTGTGCAGGTCGGCGCCGATCACCCGGGGGTTGTCCTTGTAGCGCTTGGCCAGCTGGGTCCAGTCGTCCAGCCACTGCTTCTCGGTGAGGTTCTGGCTGTACCACAGCTCACTCTGGCCGTACTGGTCCGGACGGTGCTGGTCCAGGAGGACCATCATGCCGCGGTCGGTGGCACCCTTGACGATCTTGTCCATGATCTGCTGACCGGTGAGGCCCTTGAGGTCCGGGTTCTGCTTGAAGTCGATCCCGTTGGGCTTGCTCTTGGCCGCGAACACCTCGTTGGAGTACGGGAGGCGGATCGTGTTGAAGCCGTTGTGCGCGATCTGGTCGAGCATGCTCTTCCAGTTACGGGTCCACAGACCGTGCGGCGCGAAGCTGCCGGTCTCCATACCGAACCAGTTGATACCGGTCAGGACGACCTTGTGACCCTTGGAGTCCACGATGTCGCCACCACGGGTGGACAGCGGACCGTCGACGGCCGCACCCTTGCCGCCCTTCGCTGACGCGACGGACGAGGCGGTGGAGGACGAAGCGTTGTCGTTGGAATTCAGGGCGAACGCGGTCACGGTGCCACCGACGGCAGCAGCCACGACAACACCAGCCGCGATACCGACACGCAGGCGGTAGGAACGCTGCCCACGCTTCGACCCGGTGGTCTCGGAAACGGTCGGAACGTTGTTGTCCATGGGGGAATTCATTCGGTGAGACTCCTGAGGAATTGGGGTATGGCTGTTTTCAGGACGCTGGGATTATTCGTCGGAGATTCCAGACATCCCATTCGCGGGTCGGAGACTGCGGTCAGCCGGACAAGCCGCGCACGGGGAAGGAGATCTGCGACCAACAGGTCGAGACGGAGCGATTTCCAGCTCGACTTGTCCACGTCGATGAGCACCACGTCCGGCTGCCTTCGCTCGGCCAGTGAAATTGCTTCACGAACCGATCTGGCGGCGCCGGCCAGTTCCAGTCCGGGTGTCTCGTCGACCAGGTCGGCGATCGCACTCGAAACCAGATGGTGGTGCTCCACGACGAGAACTCTTTTCATCGGTGGAGCTCCTTCAGGCGGCTTTCCCTTTCGTTCAACGACATTAGGGAATCCACCGGGGGCGAATCACCGTACGCCTGACTGAAATCTCACTACCTCAATTGCGGGAATGCCGGGCACGCCAAACGACCGAATTCCTCCTACCTCGATTGAGGTAGGAGGAATTCGGCCGCTTTGATAGCTCTATGTCCGCTTTGGGTGGGCGATTTCGCTCCGCTGTGCGCTGGATCAGATGCGCAGAGTGACGGCCGTAGGCCCGAAACAGCCCCTGAGCCCCGGGACTGGGGGGCTCAGGGGCTCACGGGCTGGGGCTCAGGGCCGGTGCTCGGGGCCGGGCCTCAGGGCCGGTGCTCAGCGGGTGAGGCCGAAGGCGTAGCCGGGGACGAAGAGCCCGGCGGTCGCGGCGCAGCCGTCGGCCTGGCCCGGCTGCTTGACCCACAGATACGCGTCGATCCCGGGAATCCCGGTGCGGGCGGTGGGCGGCGTGCCCAGCCGGCGCCCCGGCGGATCGCAGAAGCGGTGGTCACGGGTGGGTCCGGCGCCGTTCCGGCTGGTGTCGATCACGGCCCCCAGCCGGGGGCGGCGCAGCTCCCTGAGGACGGACAGGCCGTAGCGGACCTCGTCGCGCGTGGCATTGAAGTTCGAGACGTTGAGGGCGATGCCGTCCCCGTACCGGTCGATCCCCGCGCGCTTCAGCCGCTCGGCCATGACCGGCGCGGGGAGCCAGCGGGAGTTCCCGGAGTCGTAGTAGATACGGGCGTGCGGGGCCCGCTTCCGCAGTTCCCGCCCGGCGTAGGTCAGGGCCGCGTACCGCTGCCCCTGCTGCCGTCGCTTCAGGCAGGTCAGGTGGGCCAGCGCGTCCGGTTCCAGGACGACGACGGCGCGCGAGGCGCCGACCCCCCTGGCGAAGCCGCCGATCCAGTCCCGGTACCCGGACAGATTCGCCATGCCCCCGGAGCTGTGCTTTCCGCAGTCGCGCTGCGGGATGGCGTACGCGACCAGCACCGGCAGCCGCCCGCGGGCCCGGGCCGCCCGCACCACGCCCCGCACCTGGGACTCGACCCGGCCCTGGTCGGTGTCCGTGAACCAGGCGGCCTGCGGCTGGTCGGCGATGCGCTTGCGGATGACCGCCGCCCTGCGGTCATGGGCGTTGCCGCGCACCCACTGTGCCGCCGGGTTGTCCGGGTCGGTGTAGAAGCGGGTGGAGGCCGGAAAGTACGGCTTGGCCAGGTGGAAGACGGCCCCTTCCCCGGGCCGGGCCGCCCCCGGGTGGAGCACCGTCGCGGCCGTCGCGACCTCGGCCACCAGGGCCAGGGCCAGCAGCTGGGCGATGCCTCTGCCGGTCAGCAGAGGGGACCGGCGGCCCGTGCGCCGCCCCTTCGGCCCCAACCGCCGCCATCCCCCCTGACGCAGCCGTTCCCGCGGGCCCAGCCGCCATCCCCCCATGCGCAGCCGTATCGGCACCGGCCCGAGCCCCAGCCACCTCGGCAGCACTATCAGCCACAACAGCACCTGTAGCCTCAACCGTCGCCAGAGCCCCAGTCGCCCAGGGGCCCTCTCGCTCACACCGGGTCCGCCGTTCACCGGGGCCGCCGGTCAGCTGTCGGAGTTGTTCGACGGCGGCTTGCGGCGGATCAGGAAGACCGCGATGACGGCCAGCACCACCAGGGCGCCCGCCACAGCTCCTATCGCCACCATCGCCGACCCCTCCTCGGACCGGGCCGCGGAGTGCTCGCGCTTCGACTCGGCGGTCGCCTTTCCGGAGCCGGGCGGGCTGGTGGAGGCGGGCGGCGCCGCGCGGTCCGCCAGCGCCCTGGCCGGGGCGATCAGCCCGAAGCCATAGCGCGGGTCACGCCCCGACGACCCCTTGCGGTCGGCCGTGTCGATCAGCTTCTGCACCACCTGGCCGGCGGTCCAGCGCGGGTGCTCCGAGCGTACGAGGGCGGCGCCGGCCGCGACCCACGGCGCGGCGTAGCCGGTGCCCGCGCCGGTCCAGTAGTCCTTGTTCGGGGCGGTGGTCAGGATGGCGACGCCGGGCGCGGCCAGGGTCACGCCCCCGCCGTGGTGCGAGTCGGTCCACACGGCGCCCTTCTCGTCGGTCGCCACGACGGAGACCACCCCGGGGTAGGAGGCGGGGTAGGTGGGGCGGTTGCCGTCCTTGCCGTTGTCGCCGGCGCCCGTGACCACCACGGCGTCCTCGCCGATCGCGTACGTCACCGCCGACCGCAGCGCGGCGTTCGGCTTCTTGAAGGACACCGCCACATCGATGACCTTCGCGCCGCGGCCCACCGCGTGGCGGATGGCCCTGGCGGTGGCGTCGACCTGCGGCTTCCGGTCCTCGTACACCCCGAGCGGCAGCACCCGGGCCTGGGGCGCAAGACCCAGCAGCCCGTTGCCCCGGTAGTTGCGGCCGGTCCCCACGATGATCCCGGCCGCGTGGGTGGCCTGCTCCATCGCGTCCCCCTGGTCGCGGGTGCTGGTGCCGCTGGGGCCGTCCCCGAAGTCCTTGCCGGCCAGCACCCGCCCGCGCAGATCCGGATGGGCGGCGTCGACGCCGGTGCCGATGACCGCGACGGTCACCCCGGCGCCCTTGCTGATTTTCCACGCCTTCTTGGCCTGGAGGGCGGTCAGCGCCCATTCGGAATCGTGCATCGCGCCGGAATCGGAATCCGCGGAAACGGCGGAAACGGCGGCCGCCGCAGAGGGGGCGAGTGAGAGCGCCATCAGGGCGATGACGGTCCCGGTCCGGGCGGCGAATGAACGGTGCGGTATCACGCGATCTGACATTACGTCACCTACCTTCATCCCGGGCTTCATCCCAGGGGGGACGCGAGGCCGTCGGCAGACGCCTGGCCGTTTCATCTTCTGCGGACCCCCGTGGTGGGGACACCCGCGCGCGGGGGACCTGCCGCTCCCCTTTTTGGGGGACCGGTTCCAGGCCCGGTTTCCGCGTCTCCCCAAAACGGGGGAGAAAGCCGGTCCATCGAAGGTGGAGTACACCCTCCCCCGAACGCGTGATGTCCTCGGAAATCCGGGGGCGCACTCTTGGACTGACATCGGCGATAGAGCCTCCTGCGTTGGGAGTCGCGATGCAGCGTTTCGGAACGTTCAGCGATCGCACAAGCGACCCGAGCGAACGGGTGGACAACACCCGCAAGCGAAAAGGCAGGTTCTTTCGCGCGCTCTCGACGAGCGGCCCGCTGGCCGCCCTGAGCGGTCTGGTGCTGCGATTCGCGGTGGTCGGCGTGGGTGGCGTGCTGGTGAACACGGCAGCCCTCTTCGCGCTCTACCACTGGGCCCACTGGCCGCTGCTCGCGGCCTCCCCGGTCGCGGTGGAACTCGCCGTGGTCCACAACTACCTGCTCAACGACCGGTGGACCTTCTCGGTGAGCACGCCGTCCGTCCGACGGTTCCTGAAATTCAATGTGTCCGTGCTGTGCGGGCTCGCGGTCAATGTCATGGCGGTCTGGCTGCTGGAACGCGCGGGACTCCATCTGCTGTTGGCAAACGGTATCGGCATCGCCGCCGCCTTCGCGGCCAATTTCGCGGCGAGCGCGGGCTGGGTCTGGGGGAGGCAGGACCGATGATTTCCATTATCTACCTGAGCCTGGTTCTGGTCTCGGTGCTGCTGACCATTCAGTCGGCCCATGTGCTCTATCTGATGCTCTACACCTGGGACCGGACGGACGCCGAGCAGAAGGCCAAGGCCCCGGAGACCTTTGTCAGGCCGCGGCTGTCATTCAGCGTACTGCTGCCCGCGCGCCATGAGGAGGACGTCATCCAGACCACCATCGAGCGGGTGGTGCGGGCCGACTATCCGGCCAAGCTGCTGGAGGTCTTCGTGATCTGTTCGCAGGACGACACCGGCACGATCAAAAAGGCGGAAGAGAAAATCGCCGAACTGGAGCGGGAGGGGCTGCACAACGTCGAGGTCGTGGTGTTCGACGACAAGCCCGTCAACAAGCCCCACGGGCTCAACGTGGCGCTGCCGCACACCACTCACAAGGTGGTGACGATCTTCGACGCCGAGGACGACATCCACCCCGAGATCTTTCTGCTGGTCAACACGGTCATGCTCAAGGAGCGGGTGCGCGTGGTCCAAGCCGGCGTCCAGCTGATGAACTTCGACTCCAACTGGTACTCCACGCTCAACGTCCTGGAGTACTTCTTCTGGTTCAAGAGCCGACTGCACTACCACGCCCACTTCGGCTCCATTCCGCTCGGCGGCAACACCGTCTTCTTCTTTCGCGAACTGCTGGTCCGGCTCGGCGGCTGGGACGAGCGCAACCTCACCGAGGACGCGGACCTGGGCCTGCGGGTGTCGGCCAGCGGCGAGCGGGTGCGCGTGGTCTACGACGACCGCTATGTGACCAAGGAGGAGACGCCACCGACCCTCGGCCACTTCATCCGGCAGCGCACCCGCTGGAGCCAGGGGTTCATGCAGACCCTGAAGAAAGGCACCTGGAAACAGATGCCCACGCGCAAACAGCGATGGCTCGCCTTCTACGTCCTCGCGTTTCCGCGCGGGCAGGCGCTGCTCGGCCTGTATCTGCCGATCTCCCTGGGGATGATCCTGGTCCTCAAGGTGCCGGTGCTGATCGCGCTCTTCTCCTATCTGCCCATCCTGCTGCTGTGCGCGCACTTCCTGGTGAACGCGGTCGGACTGTACGAGTTCACCGCCGCGCACGGGCTGGAGGCCACCCCGAAGACGCTCGTGAAGATGGCCATCGCCTGGTTCCCCTTCCAGATGGTCCTCGCCTATGCCGCGGTGCGCGCCATGCGGCGCGAGCTGCTCGGCCGGCGCGACTGGGAGAAGACCCAGCACGTGGGTGCCCACCGCGCCCGTCCCGAGGAGGCGGACTCCCGTGTCGCATGACCCCACGCCCCCGCGCCCCCCGCACCCGCGCCCGCCGGACCCGCCGGAACCCCAGCAGCCTGAGCGTCCCGAGCGGCCTCAGCGCCCTGAGCGTCCCGAGGGCCTCCAGCGGCCCGAACGACCTGAGCCGCCTCAGCGGCCTGAGGGGTCCGAGCGGCCTCAGCGGCCCGAGGGGTCCGAGCAGCCTCAGCGGCCTGAGCGTCCCGAGGGGCTCCAGCGGCCCGACCGGCCCCCGCGTCCCGACCGGCCCCGGCGACCTGAGGGCCTCCAACGACCCGACCGGC
>NZ_JBEOSB010000017.1:0-147451 GCF_040302705.1 Streptomyces sp. NPDC097640 | reverse complement strand
GCCTGACCGACCTGAGCGTCCCGACCGGCCCCGGCGACCTGAGGGTCTCCAGCGGCCCGACCGGCCCGAGCGACCCGACCGACCCCGGCGGCCCGAGGGCCTCCAACGACCCGACCGGCCTGACCGACCTGAGCGTCCCGACCGGCCCCGGCGACCTGAGGGTCTCCAGCGGCCCGACCGGCCCGAGCGACCCGACCGACCCCGGCGGCCCGAAGGTCTCCAACGACCCGATCGACCCCGGCGGCCCGAGGGTCTCCAGCGGCCCGACCGGCCCGAGCGGCCCGAGCGGCCCGAGGGGCAGCGACCCCAGCGGCCCGAGGGGCAGCGCCCCCGGCGACCGCGACCCGACGGGCCCCAGCAGGGCCAGTCCCGGCGACCCCAGCGGCCCCAGGGCGGGGTCGCGGTGGAGGAGCGCCCGCCTCCGCCGCCCCGGCGGCGCCGCCCGCCGCCCCGGCTGTCCGTCGAGCGCGGCATCTTCCCCCGACTGGACCGCCGCGGTCGGCTGGCGCTGCTCCTCTCCGTGCTCACCGGGCTACTCACGCACGGCTACCACCTGTTCCGCTATCCGCTGTACCTCACCGACGAGGGCATCTATATGCAGCGGGCGTGGTCGCTGGTCCGGGAGACGAGGCTGTCCCCGTACACCTACGACTACGACCACGCCCCGGCGGGCTGGATCACGCTGGCCGGCTGGGCGTTCCCGTTGCCGAAGCAGTTCGAGGCATTCGGCAACGCGATCAACACCGGCCGATTCCTGATGCTGCTGGTGCATCTGGGCTCGGTGGTGCTGCTCTTCGAGGTCACCCGGAGGCTGTCCGGCACCGTGCTGGCCGCCACCATCGCCGCGTTCTTCTTCAACTTCTCGCCGATCTCGGTCTACTACCAGCGCCAGGTTCTGCTGGACAACCTGATGATGTTCTGGGTGCTGCTGGCCCTGTTCGCTCTGCTGCGCCGGGAGACCACGATCAGATCGGCGTTCGCCGGCGGGCTCGCCCTCGGGGCCGCGCTGATCACCAAGGAGAACGCGCTCTTCTTCGCCCCAACATTCCTCTATCTGCTGTATCGGAGGATCCGGCTCTCGCCCAGCCAGCGGTTCACCAAGACGCTGTGGCCGTTCGCCGCGGCGGCCCCGGTGGGCGCGTATGTCACATACGCCCTGCTCAAGAACGAGTTGCTGCCCAGCGGGCTCGACTTCGACCTGGCCAACCCGCCGGCGGACCACGTCTCGCTGCTCTACACCCTGTGGTGGCAGATCAACCGTAGTCAGGGCAGCCTGCTCAACCACCACGGTCTGCTGTACACCAGCTGGCTGCCCCGGGACTCGTTCCTGCTGCTGGCCGGGATGGCCACCACGGTCATCAGCGTGTGGTGGGGAATGCGGAAACAACGGCGGGATCTGGGGTTTTTCGTCGCCGGGACGCTGGGCTTCGGATATGCCTTCTATCTGCTGCGCGGCAGCGTGGTGCTGGACTTCTACATCACCCCGCTGATTCCGATGTTCGCCATGAATATCGGCATGGTCACGGACCGGCTGCTGAGGCGTCCGGTGCTCCGCAAGGTGCTCGGGCGGGCGAGCGCCAAGGTACGGATCGCGGTGCCCGCGGCGCTCGCCGTCATGCTGCTGGCCTCGCCCTCCACCGGATACATCCTGACCGTCAACACCGAGGGCCGCGTCGCGGTCGCGGACCAGTACCAGCACAAGCTGGCCCTGACCCATATGCAGCTGGCGCAGATCGCCTGGGTGCGCAAGCACGTCTCGCCCAAGGCACGGATCATCATGGACGACGACATGTGGGGTGAATTGCATGACGTGCAGCCGGTCTATCCGTACGCGCATTCCCACTGGAACGCGTCGTCCGACCCTGCCCTGCGGGACAAGCTCTTCCGCAAGAGATGGCAGAACGTCGACTACATCATCATGTCCAACAAGATGCGCAACGCAATTCACCGCAACAACGGCGACGGCCGGGAGAACTGGATCCTGGCGGCACTACGGAATTCGGAAAGGGTATGGGCGGACATCCGGGGTGGCATCAGGCTTGAAATCTATCGGGTGAACAAGTAGCCCGCCGGAAGAGGAGGTGAAGGCCATGCCCGAGTACGACGACTACGACGAGTACGAAGAGTACGACGACGAATTCGACACCCGTGAGGCGGCCGGGCAACGCGGGGACGACGGAGACGACAGAAACGACAGCGGGGGCGACGGAGGCGACGGGGGCGACGACTTCGGCGAATACGGCGACGACGAAAAGTACGACAAGTACGCCGACTACGACGACTACGACGGCTCCGGCGACGGCTCCGGCTCCGGCTCCGGCTCCGGCGACGATTACGCCGACTACGACGAGCCCCCGCCGAGACGCGCCACCAAGACCAGCAAGACCCTCAGGGTTTCCAAGGCCTCCGAGACCTCCGAGACCTCCGAGGCCTCTCCGGGGGAGCCGAGCGCCGGCGGGGGGAAGCGCAAGCGGCTCTCCTGGAAGACGGTCCTGCTGGGCATCGTGGCCATCGCGATCCTCGGATCGCTGGTCAAGATGGTCGCGGGCGGCGGCCTCGGGAACGCCCTCAACTCGTCCGGCGGCGGAAGCGCACAGAAGAAGAGCAAGACCCAGGAGCAGGAGATCCGCCCGACGACCAAGCCCAAGACGATCAAGCTGGGCAATCAGCGGGTCCCGCAGGCCTCCGGGCCGATCATCGTCATCAACCCGGGCCTGGTCGCGCCCGGTGGCAAGGCGTCCGTCGAAGGCGGCGGCTTCGCCCCCAAGAGCACGGTGGACCTGCTGCTGAAGACCAAGCGGTCGGGCGCCAAGGGCCGTCCCATCAGGACGGTCCGGACGGACAAGCACGGCTCGCTCTACGCGAACTTCACCATGCCCGAGTCGCTGGGCGGCCGGCCCGGCATGCTGGTCGCGCAGCAGCGCGGCGGCGGCCGGACGGCCCAGGCCGAGCTGATCTCCGGTGGCGCGATCGGCACCGCCAGGATCAACAAGATGGTCGGCCGGCCGGGCGACGTGGTCTCGATCAGCGCCCGCGGCTTCAAGCCGGGCGAGCAGATCAACGTCTTCTGGGGCCGGACCACCGGCACCCCCGTCGCCAGGCTGCGCACCGACACCTCGGGCGGGGTCGGCCGCGCGGACATCAGGGTCGGCGTCGCCCCTACGGGCCAGAGCACGCTGGTGCTGGTCGGCCAGCAGAGCAAGACCACGGCCACCGCACCGTTCCAGATGCTGAGCCTGTACCCGGCGATCAAGTCCTCTCCGTACGCGCTGAAGGCCGGGCAGCGGATCAGGCTGTCGGGGAACCGGTTCGCGCCGAACGAGCGGGTGCTGGTCTACATCAACGCCACCACCGGTCTCCCCGCCTTCACCACGCAGGCCAACTCCTTCGGCCAGATCCGCGACGTGGCGTTCGACGTGCCGTTCGGGCTGAAGGGCAGGCAGAGCCTGACCGCGATCGGCGACCAGAGCCGGGCCGTGGTCCGCTCGGGCTTCACCGTGCTGCCGTACTCCCCCAGCGCCGAGCCCAGCACCTTCGGCGGCAAGGCGGGCACCACGCTGAGCTTCTACTGCTCCGGGTTCGCGCCCAACGAGACGGTGACCGTCTACGCCGGGAGCGGCAGCGTCGCCGGACGGAAGATCGCGGTCTTCCAGGTGGACGGCCGGGGCAAGGCGGCGGCCGTGGGCTCGTACCGGATCACCTCGGCGGACGAGAACGGCGTGTCCTTCAAGCTCATCGGCTCCAAGAGCGGCGGGGTCGCCAAGGCCGGCATCAACAACACGAGCGGCCAGGGCCAGGGGCACTAGAGATGCGCACTCACGGCCGCCGGGGGGCGGCCGGGGACAGCCACAGACAAGCCCGGTGTTCCATAGTTGTACCATGCATGTCCTGGAGTGTCCTATGAGTGTTATTTTCGGCCCGAATTCTCGAAGAGTCCTACAATTCCTGACCCACATCGAGGACCTCTCCCCGGAGGAGATCGACCGCGTGGCCGATCTGTGGAAGCAGACCTCCAGCCAGACCCGCGCCGAGGGGTGGGCGGAGGTACACCGCACCACGTCCGACGAGGAGCAGTACCGGATCCTGGTCGCCGCCTCCGTGGCGCGCCGGGCCGCCCTGGACACGGCCCGCGCGCACGGCAGGCACGACTGGGCCTTCTGGGCGGCGGTGTGGGACGCCGCGGCGGCGGTCGCCGTATGCGACCGCATCGGGAGCCACTACCAGGTGCTGGTGGCTCCGCTGGCCGCTGTCATGCCATCGCTGGCGCACTGCCGGCGTGACGAACTCTCCACCCTGGAGCTCCAGGGTGCCGTCCTCAAGGGAGGTGGAGGTTGATGCGCGACGACCGGATCCGAGTCGTGGTGGCCGATGACGACCCCGTGGTCCGGGAAGCGCTCGCGGACCTGATCGACTCCCACCCGGACCTGGCCCTGGTGGGCCTGGCCGTCAACCATGAGCAGGCGATCCGCGCCGCGGTCGAGCACCGCCCCCGCGTGGTGGTCATGGACGTGCACATGCCCAAGGGCGACGCCCCGAGCAGCGTCCGCGCCATCCGTGAGCAGGTCCCCGGGGCCCGCGTGGTGGCCCTGTCGGCCCACGGCGACCGGGAGACCGTGCTCAACATGCTCGCGGTCGGGGCGACGGGCTACCTGGTCAAGGGCACCCCCGCCGAGGAGATCCTGGAAGCGATCACGCGGGCCGCCCGCGACCAGTTCTCCATGGCCGGGGAGCTCGTCGCCGACTGCGCCGAGCCGATGCGGCGGGCCGACCGCGCCTCCTGGCGGTTCGAGGAGCTGGTGGGCGGCAGGCTCGAGGAGTCGTACCTGGAGCTGCTCGGCCAGGCGCCGTGCGGGGTGCTGATCGTCGGCGCCCGCGGACGGATCGAGTCCGCCAACGCGCACGCCCGGCACATGTTCGGCTACAGCTCGGCCGAGCTGCGCGACAAGCACCTGCGCGACCTGGTCCCCGACCGCTACCGCACCGCCGCCGAGCAGCTGATCGGGCGGCTGTTCACCGCCCCCTCCGCGATGACCGGGCGGCGCCGGGACGGCACCGAGTTCCCCGCCCAGTTCAGCGGCGGCCATCTCCAGGGCAGGCGGGCTCGGTGCGTGGTCTTCACCGCGGACCTCAGCCAGCTGCGGGCGGCCGAGAGCCGGTTCCGCCAGCTCATCGAGTCCTCCCCGGACGCCATGGTGATCGTGGACTCCGCCGGGCGGATCCAGGCGGCCAACCGCCGCACCGAGGCCCTGTTCGGCTACGACCGCGACCACCTGATCGGCCGCGCGGTCGAGGCGCTGCTGCCCGACCAGCCGCTGACCATCTCGCTGCGCGACTGGGCCGACGCCTCCGAGGAACCCATGGGGCACAGCATGGAGCTGGTCGGCCGGCGCAGCGACTCCAGGCAGTTCCCGGCCGACGTCAGCATCAGCCCGCTGCGCACCGAGGACGGGCTGCTGACCGTGCTGACCATCAGGGACATCACCGAGGTGCAGCGCGCCCAGTTCGTCCTGGAGCGCAGCCTGGAGCTGCTGGAGGTCACCGACCGGGACCGCCAGGCGCTGCTCAGCCATCTCGTGCACGCCCAGGAGGCGGAGCGCGGGCGGATCGCCGCCGACATCCACGACGACACCATCCAGGTCATCACGGCGGCCAGCCTGCGGCTCCAGCAGCTGCGGCGGCGGCTGCGCGACCCCGATGAGCAGCGGATCATGGAGAAGCTGGACGAGACCCTCAAGCTGTCGCTGAGCCGGCTGCGCCAGCTGATCTTCGACCTGCGCCCGTCCAGCCTGGAGCACGGCTGCCTGGCCGCCGCGCTGCGCGGACTCCTGGAGCAGATACGCACCGAGACCGGCGTCGAGTACCGGCTGGAGGACCGGATCGCGGCCAAGCCGCCGCCCGAGACCATGGCCCTGATCTACCGCACCGCGCAGGAAGCGCTGATGAACGTGCGCAAGCACGCGCGGGCGAAGACGGTGCATGTGCAGCTGCTGGGGCTCGACGAGGGCTGCCTGGTGCGGATCGTGGACGACGGCCAGGGCTACAACCCGCTCGAGGTGGAGTCCCGCCCCGGCCATCTGGGCCTGTCGCTCATCCAGGAGCGGGCGCAGATCGCGGGCGGCTGGTGCCGTATCGAGAGCGCGCCGGGCGCGGGTACCACGGTCGAGTTCTGGGTGCCGCTGGGCGAGGCCCCGGGCCGCGGCCCGCTGCCCTTCGGCCCCGCGGACACCTCGGGCTACCCGGATTCCCTGGACTCGTCGGACTCCTTGGACTCGCCGGGCTCGCCGGGCTCGCCGGGCTCGCCGGGCTCCCTGGGTCCGCTGGACGCACCGGACTCGCCCGCCCCTCTGGACCGTCCGGAACTGGACCGTCCGGAAGGGGACACGCAGTCGTGACCGCGCCGGCCGATCTCACCAAGGTGCTGATCGTCGAGGACCACCGGGTGGTGGCCGAGGGTCTGTGGGCGCTGCTCGCGGAGTACTCGGACCTGACCGTGGTGGGGTGGGCCGACTCGGTCGCGGAGGTCGTCCCCATGGCCAAGGAGCTGGGCCCCGACGTGGCGCTCGTCGACTTCCGCCTGCCCGACGGCACGGGAGCCGACGCGGCGGCCGCGATCCGGGCCAACGACCCCTCCACCGCCATCGTGATCCTCAGCGCGGACGCCAGCGACTCCGCGCTGCTGGCCGCGGTGGAGGCCGGGGCCTGCGGCTATCTGCTCAAGTCGGCGAGCGGTGACGAGATCGCCGCGGCCATCCGCTCGGCGGCCGAGGGCGAGACCCTCATCCCGGCCAGCACCCTCGTCGAGGTGCTGGCCCGGCACCGGGAGAACGCGCGCTCCTCCGCGCAGCAGACCGAGCGGCTGGAGAGCCTGACCCCGCGCGAGCAGGAGATCCTGACCCTGATGAGCCAGGGCCTGGACAACCGGGCCGTCGCGGAGCGGCTGAGCATCAGCTACGCCACGGTGCGTACGCATGTGCGCAAGATCCTGGAGAAGCTGGAAGTGCGGTCCCAGCTGGAGGCGGTCGCCAAGGCGGCCGACTGGGGGTTCCGTCACGTGGAACCGGACGAGTGACGCCGACCGGTTGACCCCACCTTGGGGAACAAAACCCCCACTCGGGGGAATTCCGGGCGTACCGCCGCGAGTTTCCTCCCCATGCGCCGCAGCCTACGGATCCTTCTGCCGGCCGCCGCCGCGAGTTACGCGGCGGTCGCGGTGGGCGTGCTCACCACCTCGCCCCTGGTCCGCCTCGACTGGCACGTGGCGCTGTTCAAGCCGTACAAGCACTGGCCGTGGGCGCAAGGGCCGCTCGACGTGTTCATCGTCGCGGGCCAGCGCGGCCCCACCGCCGTCGCGGCGCTGGCCTGGCTGGGCTGGCGCTCCTGGCGCACCGGAAGCGTGCGCCCCGTGATCGTCTTCGCCCTCGCCCTCACGCTCCTCAACGCGAGCGTGGGCGCCGTCAAGCTCGGGGTGGGCCGTCTCGGTCCGCACTACGCGCACACGGTCGGCTCGGCCGAGCTGTTCCAGGGCGGGATGATCTTCCCGTCCGGCCACACCGCGAACGGGGTCGTCGTCTGGGGCACCCTGGCCTATCTCGCGGGGCGCCACCGCCGGGCGGCGCGCGCGGCGGCCGGGGCCATGGCCCTCGCCATCGGACTGGCCACGGTCTACCTGGGCACTCACTGGGTCAGCGACGTCCTGGGCGGCTGGGCGGCCGGCGCCCTGGTGCTGCTGGCCCTGCCGCTGTGCGAGCCGTTCGTCGCCGCGGTGGAGCGACGGCTCGAACGGAGCCGATGGCCCGGCCGGCTCGGGTGGAGCGGCTGGAGCGGCCCGCTCGGCGCGCGCTCTCCCCCGCCGCCCGCCCGTGCCCGTGTCCGCACTCGTCCCGTGAGCAGGTGAGCCAAAGTGGCACTTCGAGTTCTGATCGCCGATGACCACGCGGTCGTCCGGCAGGGCCTGCGGATGATCCTCAGTCTCGACGACGACATCAAGGTGGTCGGCGAGACGACGAACGGCCGGGAAGCCGTACGACTGGCCCGGGAGCTGTGCCCCGACGTGGTCCTGATGGATCTGCTGATGCCCGTCATGGACGGGATCTCGGCCACCGCCGAGATCCGTCAGGACCTCCCCGAGGTGGAGGTCGTGGCGCTGACCAGCGCCCTCGACGACGCCATGGTCATGGGGGCGGTCCGGGCGGGCGCGATCGGCTTTCTGCTGAAGAACGCCGAGGCCGACGAGTTGAGAAACGCGGTGAAGGGCGCCGCCGCCGGCCGGATCCAGGTCTCCCCCGACGCGACGTCCCGGCTGATGGGCCAGGTCAGGGCCCCGAGCGGGCCGGAGCAGCTGACCGAGCGGGAGGCCGAGGTCCTGACGATGCTCGCCCGCGGCAAGTCCAACAAGGAGATCGCGCGCGATCTGCGGATCGGACAGCAGACGGTGAAGACGTATGTGAGCCACATCCTGACCAAGCTCGGGGTGCACAGCCGCACCCAGGCCGCGGTGTACGCCGTCCAGTCGGGCCTGGTGCCGGCCGGGGAGCTCAACACCCCCGAGCCGCTGGAGGCCACGCGGGACCACTGGTGGTCGGCGTGATCGCTGTCAGGCGCCGGGCCAGGGCGCGGCGGCGCGCCCTGGCCGAGATCCAGCGGCGCGTCCTGGACGCGGAACCCGCCGAGGACCTGCTGCGGCTGGTCGTACGGCAGGCGCGGGAAGCCCTCGGCGCGGACGCGGCGCGGGTGCTGATGGCGGCGCCGGCCGAGGGCCCCGTCTCCGGCGAGGCCCTGGCCGTACCGGCCGCCGACGGCACCCTGCGTACCGCCGGGCTCACCGCCGTCCTGGACACTCCGCTGACCGTGCGCGGACGGACCGTGGGCGTCCTGGAGGTGGCCGGCAGCCGCCGACGCCGTTTCACCTCGGGCGACCGGCGCGCGCTGAGGCGGTTCGCCGCGCCCGCCGCCCTGGCGGCCGCCCAGCTCCGCGCCCGGGAGCAGCTGCGCCGGCTGGCCGACGCCGACACGTACACGGACGCCGATACGGGCGGGCTGCGGCCGGCCCTGGACCGGCTGGCCGCCGCGGCCGTGGCGCACACGGGCGCGGCGGAGTGCGCCGTCCGGCTGCTGGAGCCGGTGGAACCGGACAGCGCACCGGAAGCAGCCGAGGAGGCCCGGGAGGCGATCGCCTCCGCCGCGCCCGTGATCCGTACGCTCCGCGACGGCGGCACCGGAGCGGCCTGGCCGCTGCGCGGCCAGGGCCGGGTGGCCGGGGTGCTGCACTGCCGCTACCCGTCCGGCCGCCGGCCCGACGGCCTCGACCTGGCCCTCCTCGACGCGATCGCCGGGCACGCGGCCCGCGCGGTGGCGGACGAGCGGCGCCGGGCGGCCGCGCGGGACAGGGGCGCCCTGGACGAGCGGCGGCGGCTGTCCAGAGAGCTGCACGACTCCGTCTGCCAGGCCCTGTACGGCATCGCCCTGGGCGCGCGCACCGCCCGTGAGCTGCTGGACCGTGAGCTGCTGGACCGTGAGCTGCGCGGCGGCGAGGGACGGGGCACGGACGCGCTGCCGGAGCTGGCCGAGCCGATCGACTACGTCCGGCAGCTCGCCGACGCCGCGATCACCGAGACGCGGGTCGTGCTGGGCCGCCTCAGGCCCGAGACGCTGGAGGCCGGCGGCCTGGTCGCGGCGCTCGCGCACCACGTGGCGGCGCTGCGCGACCGGTACGGCATCGCCGCCGAGGCGACGCTCGGCCCGGAACCGGAGACCACGCCGGAGGCCAAGCACGCCCTCTACCGGATCGCCCAGGAGTCGCTGCACAACGTCGCCAAGCACTCGGGGGCGCGGCATGTGCGCCTCCACCTGCTCAGCGGCCCGGGCACGGTCACGCTGACGGTCGCGGACGACGGCGTGGGCTTTGACTCCCAGGGCTCCTTCCCCGGCCATCTGGGCCTGCTGTCCATGCGGGAGCGGGCCCGGGAGGTGGGCGGCACACTGAGTGTGGACAGCCGGCCGGGCCGGGGCAGCCGCGTCCGGGCTACCGTCCCGGCGGAGCCGTAGGCCCTCGGAAGCGGAGCCGTGGGCTCTCGAAAGTGGAGCCGTGGGCTCTCGAAACCCTGCCCCGTGTGAGACATTTCACCTACTACGTTCCCGATGCCGGAGATGCCGGCCTGCCACAGACAGGAGACCCGTCCGTGACCCTCCCCGGGCCCATGGGGCTGTCCATGCGGGACCGCGCGGTGGAAGCCGACGTCCGAGCCGGACTGGCGGCGGTCGAGGCGGGCCTGCTGGAGGCCACGAAGAGCGATGTGCCGTTCATCACCGAGGCCGCCCAGCACCTGGTGCGGGCGGGCGCCAAGCGACTGCGGCCGCTGCTGGTGCTGCTGGCCGCGCGGTTCGGCGACCCGGACGCGCCGGGCGTGGTGCCCTCGGCCGTCGTCGTCGAACTGACGCACCTGGCGACGCTCTACCACGACGATGTGCTGGACGACACCGACGCGCACCACCGCACCGATGATTCCGATACGAACTGGGACAACTCGGTAGCGGTGCTCACCGGCGACTTCCTCTTCGCGCGCGCCTCCCACCTGCTGGCCGACCTGGGCCCGGAGGCCGTACGGATCCAGTCCGACGCCTTCAGACAGCTGGTCACCGGCCAGATCCTGGAGACGGCCGGCCCCAGCGGCGACCGCGACCCCATCGAGCACTACCTGGAGGTCCTGGCGGGCCGGGCCGGTTCGCTGATCGCGGTCTCCGGGCGGCTGGGCGCGCTGGCGTCCGGCGCGGGGCGCGAGGTCGCGGGCGCGCTCGCGCACTACGGCGAGCGGCTGGGCGTCGCCTGCCGGCTCGCCGAGGACGTGCTGGACATCGCCGAGGGCCGCGGAACCGGGGGCCTGCCGCGCGGCCGCGCGGGCACCGCGCTGCGCGAGGGCTTCGCCACACTGCCCGTCCTGTATCTGCGGGCCCGGGCGAAGGCGACCGGCTCGCCCGAGGACCGGGAGCTGTGCGAACTGCTCGCCGCCGGGTTCCCGGACGAGCCCCGGTACGCGGAGGCACTGGGCCGGCTCCGCGCCCACCCCGCCCTGGAACAGGCCCGGGTGGCCGCCGCCCGCTACGCGGACGAGGCCCGCGCGGCCCTGGCGCCGCTGCCCGCGGGCGCGGCGCGGCGGGCGCTGGAGGACCTGTGCGAGGTGGTGACGCGCGGCCGCCCGGCCGTCTCACCCGCGGCCCCGGCCCCGCTGGTCACCGCGGAGCAGGGACTCCCCGAAGCGGCGCAGCCGTGAGACGGCGTCGGGGTCGGGGTCGGGGTCCACGCGGCGCGCCCCACGACAGCGGCAGTCCTCGGCCGTCACAGGAGGCCCGGGGCAGCTTGCCCCCCGGCGCCGGCGCCCGCCGCCGACCCGCGAGGACCGCCGGACGACCGCCGACAGCCGCCTGAATCGCTCCCTGGCAACCACAGCGAGGAAACCCGCCCGCCCGCGCCCCGTATTCCACCCGCGTTCCCCCGCGTTCCACATTCCGGCCCCGGTCAGCGCCTGCGCTGCCCCGCGTAGAACATCGACGCGCCGGTCACCACGAACAGCCCACCGGAGATCCCCAGGGTGAGGGCGGTCTGGCCGGACTGGTCGGGCCCGTCCGGCAGCCGTGGCTCCAGGACCCCCAGCGGGTCCTCGCGGAGGACGACGCGCTGGAGCCGCTTGATGTGGTCGAAGCAGTTCTGCTGCTGCGATATCTCGTGCACGGCCCGCTTCCCGCCGGTCTCCTTCACCGTGCAGTGCCGCTGCTCATCGCGGTCCTCGACCTTGATGACCACGGCGGGCACCTTCTCCCCGAAGGTCTTCATATAGAGCTCGTACAGCCCCGGCCCGGCGAACAGCGTCAGCGCGAACCCCGCGCAGGACACCAGCGCCGCCGCCCCCGCCCGGTGCCAGATGCCGCCCGCCACGGTCGCCGCGACGGCGAACGTCCCGAGCGCGAGCACGACTCCGGCGTAGATGCCGACCGACGGATACTGGGCCAGCCAGGCGGCGGCGGTGAACAGCAGCGGTACCGACACCGCCCACACCAGCGAGGTGACCAGCCGACGCGCCTTGGACGGCGGGGCACCCGCCGCCTTCTTCCCCGTGGCCACGACGGACTCGGGCGTTCTCATGCCTGCTCCCTGCCTCGCACACGCCTGACGGGCAGCAAGCATGCCGCAGCCGCCGGTTCGGCTAAGCCCGGGGCTCGGGCAGGGGCAAGCGGAGGCCCATTCAACCTACGCTGTCAGCTCATGGATTGGACTACGCCCATAAGCACACTGATCGGCGCGATAGTTGGGGTCGGATCAACGCTGCTGGGTGAGGCTGCTCGTGCAAAACGTGATCGAGGACACCAGTTGCACCAGCTCCGGCGGGAGCTGTACGCCCGCTACCTCGAAGCCCTCACCAACACGGACAGCGAGCTGCAACTGCTCGCCATCCGCCAACAGGCCCCCGTGGACGAAGCCGACGTCCGGGCCGCCTGGCGCAGTCACTCCCTGCTCTCCCTGAACTACGAGATCACCCTCGTCGCCCCGACGCCGGTGGCCGACGCCGCCGATACGGCATACCGCTCGCTACGAGCGATGCGGAACGTCATAGCCACGACCGAGGTCACCATCGGCAATCCCGGTACGCCGGAGAACAACGCCCCCGGAGCAGCCGAGTGGCAGCGCGTCCACCGCACATACATCGACGCGCTGGCCGCCCTGCGCTCGGCCATGCGCGCGAACATAGGGAACAGTCAAGGCACCTGATTTTGGTGCGCTGGACGCATAAACCTGTGCGCCCGGCGTCAATGACTTCCCGATCCATACTGGAGAAACTCCCTTCAATGCCCCTCCGATGGGCAGCCTGTACAGCAGAAGGGAACACCACTCATGTCCAGTCTCCGCGGCGGCAATCTCGAAGAGATGCGACTGATGGCCAGGATGTTCTCGGTGAACGCGGGCAAGCTCAACGGCGTCATCAGCGATCTGAACAGCCGTACGGTCGGCAGCGAACACATCTGGACCGGGCCCGCCGCCGACCGCTTCCGCAGCGCCTGGAGCGAAGCCCGGACGTCCTTCGAGAAGATGCGGCTGGCTCTCGACGAGGCCAGTACCGCCGTCAACAGGAGCGCCCAGAACATCGAGAGCGCCACCCGCTGATACGCCGTCACCGGAGCGGTGCGGCGGGTACACGGGCGACCCGCCGCCCGGGTCCGGCGCCCTCCGCGTCTCTGCTCATTTCATTTGACCTCTCCGTAAAGCCGTCAGGAGGACCACGTGCCCGAGTTCTGCGGCATCGAGCCGGCCGGCGCTCATGCCCTGCTCCAGGCCATGGCCGATGCCGCCGGGCCGGCGTCCTACCTCGCGCGGAGGGTTCCTTCCGGGATGTCCGAGGCCGGCGCCGACCTCGACGGCAGCGCCCAGGCAGCCGACCAGGCGCTGCGGCGCTACCAGAGCTTCCTCGACTCCTGGGCCCAGGACCTGCGCTGGCGGATCCAGTACATCGAGGCCATGACCGGTGGCTCGGCCTTCGACCACACCCGGCACACGGCTGACCTCCCCTACCAGAGCGTCCAGCAGGCCCAGCAGCAGGGCGCGGCGGCCGGCAAGGCGGAAGGCCGGCGGCTCAAGCAACTCTGGTCGCAACGCCAGAAGAATCCGCTGGCACCGTCGCAACTGGCCGCCGAGCTGGCGAAGCTGGGGCCGTACCGGTACGAGCCCCACTACGCCGGAGCGCTGCTGAAGGCGCTCGGCAAGGACGCCTTCCACGAGATTCTCGCCACGCACATCAGCCCGACGGCCGGCGCGGCCGAGGCCAACGGCGATGGCAAGGGCCTGCGGCGACTGCGCGAGGAGGTGGGACCGCTGGCCGACCTGTTCGCTGCCGCGGACCGGGGCGGCACGCTGCCGATGTCCGTACGCAACGAGGCCCTGTCAGGGCTGCAACCGCATGAGCTTGCCATCTTTCTGCGGCTCAGCGACGGTCACAGCGACCGGTTCGCGCTTGACGCGGCCCGGCACATCCTCGACGCGCCGCTCGGGCCCTTCAGCGGCCCGGACGCCAGCGACCGGGCCGCGACCCGGCTGATCCTGCTCAAAGAACTGGAGCGCCGGCCCGGCGTGGTCCAACTGCTGCTGCGCGAGCGCAAGTACACCCGGGCGCTGTTCCTGCCGGACATCGTCTACTTCGGCCGGCTCGGGGCGTATCAAAAGGAGTTGGCAGCCGTTCTGCGAGGAGCGCTTGCCGACGAGACGGGGGGCCTGGCCGGCCGGCAGCAGGCGTGGACGAATCTCATCAAGGTCGGAGGCGAGAAGCCGATACGGCAGATGATGGCCCAGTCGCCGGACCTGGCGAAGGCACTGGTAGAGCGGATGAAGCCGTACATCCCGTGGCTGAGTTTCATGGCGGGAAGCAATGCCGCGAACTTCTCCCCTGCGGAAGTCGCCAAATACGCGCCGCACACACCGATGATTCCAGGACTGAACAACAAACAGGAGGACTTCTTCCCGGACGTCCGAAATTTCCTGGCCGGTCTCATCAGCAACGGGGACGGGCGCAAGGCGCTCATGACCGCCGCATACGGGAACATGGACGAGCACCCGGCGTTGTCGCCGGCGGCGATCGAGCGGTTGCGTCATCTGAACAGCCACGATGGGCAGAGCCGGTTCTGGCAGGACGTGAACGGAGCACAGGCCACGGAGACGGGTTTCGTCGGGCTGCTGCTGCGCGCGGGCAAGGTCGCGCAGATCGACCACGACGCCCAGGTGGACTTCGTCAACGATCTGCTCGGCATCGGAGCAGGGTACATACCTGGCGTGAATAACCCCGTTGTTGGTTTCGGCATCAAATACGTTCTGAACGATCCGCAGCACAAGATGGCCGAGTGGTTGGTAGCGGACAACACTGACCCCAGGCTGTGGGACGAGGTGCAGAAAAAGTACATGGAGAAGCTGCGAAAGCAGTTGGCTGACGCACACCTCGGCTACACAGAGGGCGACTACAGAAACCTTGCCAATGCCTACATCGCGCTGTCCCTGAAAGCGCTTCAGGACGACAAGGCGAAGAATTAGCGGCGGCACGAGCGCGGGGCGGGGGACCGGCCGCGGATTGAGGAGGGGCGTCAAGGTGAGTGCGGCCGCGGACGACAAGGATCGGCTGGCCCAGGAGTTCTCCGGCTGGAAGGGGCTGGTCGAACAGCTTCTGGGCGGCCCGACCATGAAGTCGGCAGACCGCCTCGGCAACGGGGCGCGAGCCGGCGGCAGGGAGGTGTGGTCAGGCCCGGCGGCCGAGCGATTCACCGGGGAGTTGCGCCGGCTCAGGACCTCGCTGGAACGGCTGCCCGGCGGTTTCCTCGCTACCGCCCAAAACCTTCGCGAAACCGCGAAGGACCTCAGGTCCAAGGAACATCACTAGCCCCGCCCGCTCCGTGCCGGGTTCCCAGGCGAAGCTCCTAGTCCCATTGGGTGCACAGATTCTCCGAGCAGGCGCGGACCCACACACCGTGCCCGGCCGGAAGGGTGACCGTCCGGCGGTACCGGGAGGTGCCGCCCGGCCCCGCGACAGCCAGATCGATGGTCTGCGCGCAGACGTTCGGCCGATTGGAGATACACAGCTGGGCCACCGCTTTCCCGGTGCCATTCGGGTTCTTCACATATCCGGTCACCGTGGCTCTGGCCGATTTCCAGCAGATCGTCCCGACGGCATAGGCACGCATCTCCGCGTCGTAGTCGCGGCACCCGGTCGTCGGGCCCGGGGACGACGGCTCGGAGCCGAACGGGCTGAGCGGGCTGAACGGCAGTAAGGCGAGGCCGAGGGAGAGCAGGAGCGCCAACCCCAGGCCCGCGGACAGGAGCAGACGCCGCCGAGCGGCGCGCGGGGCGCGCCCGCGCTCAGGTTGCTCGCTGGGAGAAGCCGCTGTTTCGGGTGAGGGCGCCGTGTCGAGTGGCGGCTGGACGCCCGCCTCCAGCGCGTCGTCCCACAGTTCCAGCAGTGGCTTCGTATCCGCCCCGCAGGCTTGCGCGATGTCCTCGACGGCGTCGCGGCTGGGGAACAGCTTGCCGTTGACATAACGCTCGAGCGAGGCCCGGCTGTAGTTGGTGCGCGCTTCGAGCCTGGCGAAACTCAGCCCGGACGCCATCTTGACGCGTCGCAGTTCGGTCGCCAGTCGCCGTCCCGCGGACGAGGTCAGGGCGAGCGCCGCCTGACGGGGCGCCTCCGAAGTGTCCGACCTGCGTTGCCCCATGCTGTGCCCCCTGTGCGCCGTATGCGGGCGGCCCTCCGGAGTCGGTGCGGCGTCTCAAGACATCCCATGAGACGCCCCTTTCCTTCCTGGGACGCCCTGAGCGGTCAAGAGTGTAGAGGTCAGCGCCGCGCTGCGGCTGACGTTCGAGCGCCCGGGCGACCACCACGCCCGGCTCACGCGCATCTCTCCGACTGCCCGCGTCCTGTGGCATGCCCCCGGCCAGGGCTCGGCCGACCGAAAGGCACCTTCCGGCCTTGATAGCGAACGACTCCCTTGCAGAGCCCACGGCCGAAAGGCGGCCCCGTGAGACGACCGGTGAGATACACGAGCTGGAACTCGGCCCGGTGCGCGTCACGGTGGTGAATCTCCCCGAACCGACACCCGCACCGTCACGACCACGCCGCCCGCTCCTGAGGCCGACTCCGGAGACATGGCAGCTCTCTCTCCTGTCCTCCCGCCCGCGACCAGGGACCACGGAAACCGGCACCCTGACGCTGCACGAGGGCTCGCGGCCATTCGACCCACCTGGCCCGGCCCTCGGCCCCGCACAGGCCGTGGTGGTGAACCTCCCGCGCGGCGCGGTCCCGATACCGGACCATGCGCTGCGAAGCCTGACGACCCGACCCGTACCTCCCAGGCCCGGGCCCGGAATGATCCTGGCGCGATTCCTGGAAGGGCTCGCCGACCATTGGGAAGGCCTTGAGTCGACTCCAACCGAACGGCTCGGCTCGGCCGCGGTCGATCTCTCGGTCGCGTTTCTCATGAGCCTGGCCGAGGTGCACGAACCGCCGTCGTCTCGCCCCCGGAGGGCCGAACTCCTCGAAGAAATCAAGGCTTTCATCGTCCGGAATCTCGGCGAACCGCACCTGTCACCCCAGCTGATCGCGGCAGAGCATCACATCTCGGTGCGGTATCTGCACCTCCTCTTCCACCACGACAAGCGGACGGTCCGCGGCTTCCTCCAAGAACAGCGCCTGGAACACTGCCGGGCCGACCTGACGGACCCGTCCCGCGCCGGACGAACCGTCGGCGTGATCCGTGCCCGTTGGGGCTTCCGGGACGACGCGGGGTTCGGCAGAGCCTTCAAGAAGGCCTACGGAATCTCACCGGGCGAGTACCGCAAAAGGCACTTCCAGGCCCGGTAACCCGTTCGGCCCCGGCGACTACGGATCCCCCTTTCATGACCGGAAGCAGTGTGCACGTTGCCCGCCGCTAGGACATCTCTCCCATCCACATACGTCGCCCGAGTTCGTCCAGTTCCGAGCGCCGTTCCTCGTACTCAGGCAGCGCAGACCGCAACAACCGCCAGAAATCGGCACCGTGCCCCAAAACGCGCGTGTGGGCCAGCTCATGAGCGACGACGTAGTCCACCAAGTGCATAGGGAGCTGGAACAGAGGCCAGCCCAGACTCATCCTGCCAACGCTGCTGTCCCCATCTCCGGGCCGATACGTCCCCCAACGCCGTCCAAGATCACGGACCTCCAGATCAGGCTCGGGCACCGCCATCCGTGCTGCCCATGGCTGGAGTCGCCGACCCGCCCAGGCACGCCCGGCTCGGCAATACCAGTCCACCAGCGCGGCCCGCCCCCCGGCCGGACTCCCGGCCTGTTCCCGGTCCATGACCAGACGCCCGGCGATCAGGTTGACCTTCCCGCCGGCGGGCGGGTCCGCCACGAGGGCCAGCCGGTACGTCCTGCCCAGATAGCGGAAGACCTCTCCCTCGACCAGGCGCTTGGTGGGGTTCAGCGGACGGGTTCGCTCACGCAAGCCGCGTTTGGCCACCAGCCAGGCCCGGTGCGCCCGGACGAATTCCTCGGCCTCCGCCGCCGGACGACCCTCAGGTGCGTGGAGCGTGAGTCCGGCATCCGTCTCTACCGTCAGTGCGAACCGTTTACGGCGGCCGCTGACCCGCACCCGTAGCGCCAGATCGTCCACGGTGAGCCGGTCCCCTTCGGCAAGGGGCGGGGGCAGGCGATCACCGGCAAGGGCGGTCACCTGGCCTATTCTCCCCGTGACCTGCGCAGAAACTGCGAGCGGTGCTGCGCCGCGTATACCGCGAGTCTCTGCGCGATGTCGCGCAGGGGTGCCCAGTCCGTGGCTGTGGGCAGCAGACCGCCCTTGATCAGCTGGGTCTGGATGCTGTTCGCCAAAGTGTCGAGATCCTGGTGCTGCCCCTGGTAAGACGCCTTGGCCATCGTCTCCGCGGCGGTGTCGCACAACGCTTCAATCAGTGGGCGCGCGTCCTGCTCCTTCCGTACGACACCGGGGTTGTCCTCCAGCAGCTGGCCCAGCAACCGGTACACCCGCTGTTCCAGGGGGCTGAGCCCCGCGAGCGCGGGGTCCTCTTCCTCTTCCTGCCGGGCCTGCTCGATCAGCTCACCGAACTCCCTGACCTGCTCCTCGAAACGACCCGCCAGCTCACGCAGGATCTCCTCCAGCCGCCCCGAAAGCCGGGTGTACTTCTCCGGGTCCTCCCTCCTGACCCGCTCCTCCAGATGGAAACGGAGCGCATGTCCCATCTCGGCCGCGGCCTCGCGCGGAGGCATGGCGCGCACCTTCTCGTCGAAGACGGGCGAGGCGAGCGAGACTGGCGCGATGACCTGTTCGATCTCCGGCCCTTCCAGGTGATCGGCGATCATCGCCCGCACCTTGCGGCCATAGTTCCGCAGGGTGAAGGCGCCACCCGGGGCGTCCCGGTGAAGCCTGCGAATGCGCTTTTGGAGCATCCCCCAGCGTCGGGCGTCCGCCACATAGTCCAGGCCACTCTCATGCGGCAGCACACGCTCCAGCACGTCGAGGAACTCCTGTAGCACCTCGTCGTACCCGAACCGTGCCATCTCGTCGCCCTCGAAGGCCAGCGCCGCGCCCCGCACGCCCGCGACGTCGGCAAGATCCGCGTCCGCGACGCCGCGCGACCGCAGATAGCGACGCACCGCCTCGGCAGCCGGCTCAAGGGTGCCGATCTCCACGGACAGGCTGCGCATGGTGTCGTCGACGTCGGCCTGCTGGTACTCGGCGAGCGCGCCCGACAGGTGCTCGAAGACACCGTAGTAGTCGACCACATAGCCGACTTCCTTGCCGCGCATCGGCCGGTTGACCCGCGCCACGGCCTGAAGCAGTTCGGCATCACGGATCGGACGGTCCAGATAGAGCACCTGCTCACGTGGCGCGTCGAAGCCGGTGAGCAGCATGGACTTCACGATGAGGAAGGCGATGGGGCTCTCGGGGTGCACCGGATCGGGCCCGGGTGCCCCAGGGGTACGCGGCTGCTCGGCCGCCTCCTCGGACCACGGATTGTCCCCGGCGCCGCCGCCCGTCTCCGTGGGCTCCTGTGTCGGCGCGTGGAAGGGAGTGCAGGCAACCCATTCCGGGTCGGGCGGCAGCTGCGGGAACGCCTCGTGGAATCGCTCGATGTATGCCTTCTGCCGGTCCTTGTCCGTCCAGTGCAGCCACTGTCTGCGCTTGCGCTCCGCCCCGGGTGAGACGACCGGGACGAAGTCGATGCGGCGCAGCAGCGCCCGGTACTGATAGGCCTGGTGGAGGTAGCGCAACCGTGGGGGCAAATCCTCCAGTGGAATGCCGCTCACCGACTCCGGATCGAATTCCGCGAGGTCGGCCATGAGCACGTCGCGCGCCAGCCGCAGGGCGTGGTGATACTCGACGGCCGCCTTTCGGCTGACCGCCGCGACCTGGGCCTTGAAGCCGCCGCCCGGCAGCACCCAGGTCACCCAGTGCTCCAGCATGTCCTCGGCCTTCGCACGGATCATCGGCCGCGATTCCGCGACGTCCCGCTCGGTGGGCCAGCGCCGCAGCAGTGCCTTGCGCTCGTCGTCCGTACGGTCCCGGATCAGGTCCGCGAAGTCACGGTCGAGTCCGTCCTTGTCGAAGACCTTGCCCTCACCGGTGCGGCCCTCGTAGCGGATGCGCACGACGACACCGTCGTGCTCGGCCTCCGCCATCCGGTATGTGTCGAGAAATGCCCCGTCCGGACCGCCGCTGAAGATCCGGCGGGTATCCTCCAGTTGTCCCGTCATGATCGGCGTTCCGGTGAAACCGATCTTCGCGGCGTTGGGGATGGCCCTGCGCAGCGCCGCGTGCAGCACCTTGGTATGCGAGCGGTGGGCCTCGTCGACCAGGACCAGGATGTCGGAGGATGTGTTCCACTCCGGGAACTTCGGTACGGGCGGCGGAACCTTGGCGCGGCGCTCCCTCCTGGCGCGCTCGGCGTTCCGGTACTCCCCGGCCAGGTCCCGGTCATCGCCGTCGCCGCCGCCGGCTTCCCCGGCGAAGGTCAGCCCGGCCCCGTACTTCTGGATCATCGCGAAGACGACCCGCCGCCCGCCGTCCCGCAACAGCCCTTCCATCTGCGTACGGGTTTCCGCCGTCTCGACGTCGGACTCGCTCAGCTTCAAGGTCTTCGAGAGCTGGTCCTGCAACTGCGTACGGTCGGTGACGACCACGACCGTGAACTCGCTGAGCCGGTGGTGCAGATGTATGCGTCGGACGAGGAACGTCATGGTCAGGCTCTTGCCCGAGCCCTGTGTGTGCCAGATGACCCCGCCACGCTCGTCCTTGTCGTCCTCCCCACAACGCTTCTTGCCGGTGAGCAGCCTCCGTACCGCCTTCTCGGCCGCCCGGTACTGCTGATGCCGTGCGACAGCCTTGACCGTCTGAGTGCCACCGGATTCGGTCTCGACCGGGAGCGGGATGACGTAGTGACGTATGACCTTGAGGAGCGCGGCGGGACGCAGTACGACTCCGACGAGCTTCTGCCGCTCGTTGAGCCGACGGGTGTTGCTCGGCAGCTCCGCTCGGAGCGTCGCTTCACTCTCCGGCTCGACGCTGCGCCAGGGATGGAAGTGTTCGGGCACGGAGGTGACGGTGCCGAGGTACGCGGTCTCCGCGGTCGCGGCGACCAGCAGCTGCACGGTACGGAACAGCTCGGGGACTCCGGCCGGGAGTGGCAGATCGGTCCCGTCGCGTTCGTCCTCGGGGAGGGGGTCGCCCGCATAATGCCGAAGATCGAGTACGGCGCTGCGGAGGGGGTCGGACAGGTCGGGGCTCTTGCACTCGACGGCGACAAGCGGAATGCCGTTCACGAACAGGGCGATGTCGAGTATCGACACCTCCCCGGACCGGTTCTTGATGCGGAGTTGATCGACGACGGTGAAGTCGTTGAGCGAGAGCCGTTCTTCGTGCCATTCGATGTACTGCACGGTGGCCAACGCCCCGCCGTGCGCGGCGGAGGGACCGGAGAGCTGGGCTCCGCTGAGCAGCAGGTCAGTGGTGTCGAAGTTGGCCTGCGGGATGCCTTTGCCGAGGGGCACGGAGGCCAGCTCTGCGATGGACCGCTTGACGTCGGTGTCGTCCATCCACGGCTCGCGCGTCTCCGCCTTGACGTTGATACGGCGCAGGGCGGCGTCCAGCCTGCCGACGAGCAGTGGTCGGTCAACGTCGAGCGTGCCGATCTCGGTGCCGCGTACGTGACTCCACCCCATCGCCTGGAGCTGCGCGACGATGGGCCGCTCCACCTCGTCGCGCTCGGCCTGTACCGCCGCCATGCTCCCGCGCCTTTCCTCGCCGTCTCCGTGCTCGCTCAGGCGACCCATTGTGCGTCAGATGCTGTGCGGCGGGCGAGAGTTACGGGACACGCCGGGGCGCGGCGAAGCCCGGTGGCACGTACCAAGGCTGCGAGCGGTACGCGTCACCGGGCTCGGCGGGTGCGGCTCAGGTCTCTGTCAGGAGCGGGGCGCGCCGGCCGGGGCCATCGGGGTCCTCGTCAGGCTTGATGTGGGGATCGTGGGCGCCTTCGGGCTCGGGCAGCCGGGCGCCCCGGCTCTCGGCGATCCGATGCGCATCGCGCAGGGACTCTGCCAGACGTGCGGCGAGAAAGCGGAGTTGTACGGGGGTGGTCTTGCGTTCGGCGAGCATGTCATTGGCGTGGCCGAGCAGTTTGGCTGCCATGTCGAGCTGCACGCGCTCGACGTTGTCGGCGACATGGGACACGTACCCGGTCCCGTCACCGACGACGTAACAGGGCTTCCCTTCCGGGGTGGACCACGGGAGCAGTCGAGCCCCGCTCGGCAGGCTGATCACGTGGTCACCTCCACACCGTGGATGAGGCGCGGGCCGATGTCGACACCGTGAAGCGCGAGCCAGAGCGCCCGGCGTCGCGACCGCTGTCGCCGGGCCTCCTCACGTTGTTCGTGAGTGACGACGTACGGGCGGACGAGCGGGGCCTCGTCGGTACATGGCACGGCCCGGACGGCCCCGATGGACGGGGCGACGGCCGGTAGCGCAGTGGCGGCGATGGGCATGGTGGGGGCGGCGGTGATTAAGGGTGCGCGGTGGCGGCCTACGGCGGGCCAGAGGAGCCGCAGCAGCGGCGCGATGAGGCGGGCGATACAGTCCAGCATGTCGTCAACTCCTTGGGTTGTTGATGGCCACGCCCCCGGGCCGTCGGTAGCGGTCGCGGGGGTCCTTCATGTGGACATCGTTGTGTAGCGATCCACTCACAGAGTGAGACGGAACGGGCTAGGCTCGCCAGTAATCAGCAGGTGACAGACGTTTTGTCACAAGGGGGTTGACAGTGGGCAACACGTACGGTGATTGGCTCCGAGAGCAACGCGAAGCGGCGGGCATGACCCAGCAGGAGCTGGCCGACGCGGCGTTCATGACCCGCTCGCACATCGCACACATCGAGGCGGGCCGCCGCTTCCCGTCCAAGGAGGATGCGCGGCGGCTGGACCGGGCCCTGAACACGGGGAATGTGCTGAGCAGCTTCCTGCCGGGCGGCGATGACGCACCGGTCGCCGACTACTTCGAAGCGGCCCGGCAGCTCGAACAACAAGCGACGACCATCCGCGAGTTCGCATTGACACTCGTACCTGGCATCCTTCAGACAGAGAGGTACACGCGCGCGGTTTTGGAGACCGCCGTCCCCCTCTGGAGTGAGGACGAGTGTGACAGGATCGTTGGCACACGGCTTGAGCGCGCGAAGATCCTCAACGACCCGGTAACGCCCGTAGTGTGGGCACTGCTGGACGAGGCGGTGCTTCGCCGCCAGGCGGGCGGACCGGATGTCATGTCGGAACAGATCATGCACATCGTGCGCTTGGCAGAGAACCGGCGAGTGCGCGTCCATGTACTTCCGAACACCCTTGGCGCTCATCCACTCCAGCAGAGCATGCTGACTCTGATGTGGTTCGAGGATCAACCCCCGGTGGCCTATACCGAAGCAGTGCACATGGCGAAGCTGCACGACAGTCCGCACCTAGTCGAACGGCTCCGAGCCTCCTACGATTGCGCACTGAGCGACGCATTGCCGCGGAAGGAATCACTCGCCTTATTGAGGGCAACAGCGAAGGAATACGGACACCATGGCTGAGCACACCATCCCGAACACTGGCAGGCTGAGCGGCTGGCGCAAGTCGTCCTACAGCGGGAACAACGCGGACAGTTGCATAGAAATCCTGGACGGCTACCCGTCAGGCGTGCCAGTCCGCGACTCTAAGATCCCCCACGGGCCCGCGCTGATCCTCTCGGCGGATGCGTGGTCATCGTTCGTTACAGCCATCAAGAACGGCGAGTTTCTGGTTGACCGATAAATTTCATCCACACCCGGATACCTCGCTAGCGCTTAGGAACTATCGACAAGGAGATCATTCACCAATCCTCGCTTAATGGCGTTCAGCTTGGCGATTTCACCCCCGATCGCCGCCACCTTGACATTCTGAGCCTTGACTCGTTCAACAATTTCGATTTGTCGCGAAAGTCGCGGAAATATCACCGGAATTCGATGCACAATGTTCCTGTTTAGAGTCGGAACAGATGTGGCGGCATCGAACTGCTCAAGACGCATAGCCCTCATATAGAGAGCAACAAAATACGGATCATTCCCCTTAAAGTCAGTAACCCATAGACTCGTATCATGTGGCCAATATTCCGAATCCAGGTAATAAACGTCCCCGAGTTTCCCCTTGCGACCAGTGACAACACCAGGACCTTTAGCTTTAGGGACGTCATGGAAACTTGAGACGCCCGAAGAAGAGACGACGGGCACGCTTCCCACCCGCTGTTCAGCAACCGTAATGTCGAATCCGCGCTGCAAATGGGCAAGATCGATAAAACGACCGTTGACCCAGTCCTCCATCTCATCATCTGGCGATGGCTCTAGAGAGCGCCGCAGGAGCCCTTCCTCCACTAGCGATTCCTTCCCCAGGGCCCTCCTCGATAGAGAGATCGCATTGTCAACTGCGTCGATCACCTCGACGATGCGCAGCTGCGCCGACCTTTCCCTCAGCGGGAACAGCAACCTCCCAAATCTATTGCCACCCAGGTGTGAAATGCTTGTTTTCTCGGCAACCCCAGCAAACACCCCCTGCGCGCGCCATTGAACGAATACCGCTTGAGCGTACTCTGGGATCACCCCAGGGCCAGGCCGGAATCTGATGAGGGTGTTCTGGTAGCAGTAAGCGTTGGGTGCACCGGAATAAATCGCGCTCCTGCCCACCATCCGAAGGTTCTCTTGACCTTCGTTCAAAAGAATGTCTCCCGGGCGAAGACTAAACAGTTCACGCTCCACAGGCGAGAATCCCATGGTTTTAACGTCTGAGAAATCGATACGCCCCTCATAGACGTTGGCAACCCGCAGGTAGGGAAACTGTCCCGCCGCGTCCCTGCTGGCTGGAGACAACTGCTTACCCATACGCACGTCGCCCACATCACGCACCGGAACCCACTTAACCGGGGCCTCACTCCGCATAGCCCAGCTCCTTCAGGAACCCATCCAGCTTCGCCGTCGCCTTCTCTCGCTGCGCCCGGATCTCCCGCAAGGACACCGCATACTTGCCCTCCCACACCCCATACGCTTCAACCAACCCCCGCCGCCGACGCACAACATGCCCATCCAGCTTCGCCGCCAGGTCATCCCGCAACAAGCCAAGCACAACCCCACGCTCTCGCTCCGGGTCCCGTGCCAGCTCCCGCCGCGCCTGAGCCAGCCTCGGCGGTTCCTCGTCCAGCTTCGGCGGGTCGCTCGGCCAGGGGAACCAGAAGTCCGCTTCCAGCCGCTTGACCAGGGCGCCCACCTTTGTGCGCTCCTTCTTCACCTGGGCCAGCTCCGCCAACTGCTCCACGCTCAGGGCGACTTCCTCACGCGTGGGGGCATCGCCGTCCTCATCGGAGTCACCCTCACCCCCGCCGTCGTCAGACGGCCCCGCGTTGAGTTCCTTCCACCGCGCGTCCAGCTCCGCCTTCCGCGCGTCCGCCGCTGACAGCTTCTCCAGGAAGTCCGGAGCGATTGCGGCGACGACCTTGTGGTCATACGCCTGGCGCCGCTCCGCAGAGGTCCGCTTCCGCAGCTTGCGGGTCTTCGGGTCCTGTTCGGGCGCGAGCATGGTCTCGACGTTTTCGACCCAGCCGTCGATGACGCCCGCGAAACCGTTCTCGGACAGCGTGAGCAGCTCGTATTTGGCCTCGTACCACCAGCCCGCCACCGCGCCCGCCAGCGCGTGCCGGTCGAGGAGTTCCACCTCGCCCAGGCAGTCCACGAACGACCCGATGAGTGAGCCACGCACCTCCATCAGCGCCGCCTTGCGCTCCGACGGCGTCAGGTCGGCAAGGCGCTCGGGTGTTGCGGCCACAGCCTCAAGGTGCCGGACCTCCGCCTCCCACCACTTGTCGAACGCACGCCGCAACGCTTCCTCACGCGGTCGCGCCAACTGCTCCAGCCGGGCCGCGTCGGGACGCTGGTCCTCCGGAAGAAAGTCCACGTAATCCGGGTCCACCGGATCGCGCTCCGCAAAGAGATCACCCAACGTCGCTGCGTAGGCGTCGAGCAGGTCCTTCTTCGCCTCGATCTCCGTGCGCGGCACGCCGCCGACCAGATGTGCCCGCACGTCCTGCGGCTCCGGCGGCGGCGTGTTGTCGACGTAACGACGGATATTGAGGTTGTAGTCGTTGTCCCGCAACTCCTCGCGGCTCACGACCCGTGAGAATCCCGGCACCTCCGCATACGCGTGGAACGTCGAGGTGATCTTCTCGGCGTGCTCGGGCAGGAGCACGTTCTGCGCACGCTCCGCGTGGTATTCGCGGTCGGCGTTGATGAACAGCACCTTGTGCTCGCGGTCCGGGTCCTTCTTCCTCCGTGGGCGCAGCACCAGAACGCAGGCAGGGATACCTGTGCCGTAAAAAAGGTTCGGGGCGAGGCCGATGACCGCCTCGATCGCGTCCTCTTCGATGAGCTTGGCGCGGATCTCCTGCTCGCCGCTCCCACGGAACAGCACACCGTGCGGCATGACAGTGATAGCCATGCCACCGCGACCGCTCGGGCCGCCCTCTCGCCTGGCCTCCCACAACATGTGCTGGAGGAACATCAGATCGGCCTTGCCGCGCTCGCTCGTCGTGCCGTACGTCGTGCGCTGCGCGGCGTGCGTGAGATCGCTGAGCACGTAGTCCATGGAGAACGGCGGGTTGCTGAGGATGCCGTCGAAGCGGTCCTCGTCCGACTTGGGTACGTGCGCGGGCTCGGCGAGGGTGTCACCGGTACGCAGGTCGAAGCGGCGCACGCCGTGGAGCACCATGTTCATCGTCGACATGATCCAGGAACCGCTGTTGGCGTCCTGACCCGCGAAGAACATGTCCGAGGTGTCGCCGCCGTGCTCCTCCACGTACTCCTTGGCGTGGATGAGCATGCCGCCAGAGCCGACGCAGGGGTCGTAGATGCGCATGCCCTGCTTCGGTTTGAGTAGTTCGACCATCATCCGGACGACGGCACGCGGGGTGTAGAACTCGCCGCCTTTCCGGCCGGCCGAGTCCGCGAACTCCTTGATGAGGTACTCGTACGCCGCACCGATCAGATCAGGGAACTCGAAGTCGTCGGTCCTGAGCCGGATGCGGCCGAAGTGCGCGATAAGGAGCTTCAGCCGCTGATCGGCGAGCTTGGCCGCGCCCGCAGCTGTGCCGGAGCCACCGATGCGGTTGAAGTCCAGGTGATCGAAGAGGCCTTTGAGCTTGCTGTTCTGGCCTTCCAGCGCCTGTAGGGCCGGCCGCAGCCGGTCCTCGTTGATGTTGTGGGTGGCCGAAGAGATCCACTTCCAACGGGCGTTCCTCGGCACGAACAGCACATCGCGGTTCCGGTAGCCGGACTCGTCCTCCAGGTAGCTGTCCAGGACGTCCCCGGAGAGTCCCAGCTCCTTGGCCGCCTGCTCTTTGATCTGTTCACGAGCGGCCTCGAACTCGTCGTTGGCTCGCTTCAGGAAGAGCAGACCAAAGATGTAGTCCTTGTATTCGGACGCGTCCATCGTGCCGCGAAGGATGTCCGCGGCGGCGAACAGATGCCGCTCCAACTGCGCGAGCGTGAGCTTGGCCACGTACGTCTCCCTAAGACCGATGCAACTCGGAAACACTACGCGGGCATGGGGCTGCCGCGGAAACCGTTCACCCGAACCGATCGCATCCGGTCAGTACGAGGTGAGGCCGAGGCCGTTCTCGACGAAGGTGTAGACGTCGGTGTACGGGTCACGATGGGGCAGCGGCACGTGTTCGCCGTGGGCCGCGTTCATCCGCAAGGCGCGCTCCTTCGCCTTCTCGAAGCTGCCCGAGGGGAGCTGTTCCGGGAGCACGACCTTGATGTTCGCCGCGTCCTTGGCGAACGGCAGTCGGGCCGTCGCCTGGCCGCAGACCCCGCCGAACGTGCCGGTCACCGGTTTGTGGTGCAGCAACCGCCACACCTCGAAACACGGATGTGAGAAGGCGATGCCGACGTCGCCTTCGCGGGCCTGCTTCAGCGCCGCCTCGATGGATTCGTGCTCATCCCGGTCGAACAGGCACCAGACCTGCGGCCAGAACTCCTTCTTCAGGCCGCTGCGCTTCGCCGCTCGGGCCTCTTCGCGCATGAGCCGTACCGCCGCCTCGACCAGCTTGACCGGCTTCCGCTGGGAGCCCGGTGCCGTGGCGTTGGCGATCCGCACCTCGACGGCCATGGCCGGATCGTCGTAGACGCCCCGCTCCCGGATGATCTCAATGTAGGTGGGCTCGGTGACCCTGCCTTCGGTGAAGACATGGACGACCCGGCGACGCCGCCCGCGCTGCGGCTTGGCCGGCCTCAGCGAGTCCTTCCCCCTCGTCCGCGCCATCAGCCGCGCTCCGCCTCATGCTCTCGTTCCTGTTGTGTGGCGGCCAGCAGCCGCCGGGCGAGCTGCCCCTCCAGGAGCGAGGGGACCGCGCCGAAAGCACCCGCCAGATAGGACTTCATCAAATCCTCGTCCGCCTCCGGTGACGCGGCGGTCATCGGGTACAGCTCCGTGGCCCCGTCCTTGCTTTTCTCCGTCAGCCACACCTGCCCCGGTTCCAGCAGGCGTCCCCCGCTTGGGGTGGTGAGCACCGACGGATCATGGGAGGTAAAGATGATCTGGGCACCCTTGGGATTGGCCTGCGGATCGTGGAACAGCCGAACGACCTCCGCGGCGAACCGCGGGTGGAGGCTCGCGTCCAGCTCGTCGACAAGCAGCACGGCCCCCTCGTCGAGGGCCAGCAGCATAGGGCCGAGCAGAGCGAACCAGGAGCGGGTGCCCAAGGACTCGTCCTGCCAGTCGAAGGCCACACCCCCGGTGGCCGACCGGTGGACGAGCTTTACCGCGATCCGGTCCTTCCCTTCTTGAACAACTTCCGTACCGGTGATCCCCAGGTCGGCGATCTGCAATAGCTCGCTGATCCGTCGTGCGCGGCTGCCGGACAGCTCGCGCCTGGTGAACGCCTCGCGCTGGGGACGCTCTTCCTCCGGGTTGATGAGCCACAGATTGCGCCGGAACCAGTGGAAGAGCGGGGAGAGCTGGGGGTGGTTGTCCGTACCGGCTGTGGACAGGAGAAGGGCGTCAGGGCGGGTGCGGCGCACCAGCTGAGACCGGTCCTTGACCCGGGCGCCCGGCCAGTCGTACGCCTCTGGGCGCGAAGCGTCCCGATCGAGCCACACCTGACGATGCCCGCGGGGATAGCTGTGAATCCATTCGGCCTCGATGCGGTCCGAGCCCAGCTCGAACCCATAGGTCCAGCGCACTTCGTCGATTACGAGGTCGGCTTCGAAGAAGCTCGGCTCGGTCTCGCTCTTGGGGTCGAGCCCGAACGGCCTGCGTGGAATACCTTCGAACGAGGCCCAGCGCGCATATGAATTGAGGACTGCCCTGCGCATGTCCGTCAGAGCTTCCAGCACATTCGATTTGCCCGAAGCGTTGGCGCCGAAGATCCCGATCAGGGGATACACGCTGACAGACCGAGCACCGCCGATGCGCACATCACGAGCCGCGGCATCCGTCTCGCCCTCAGAGACGACGAAGGACAGCTCTTGCTCGTCGCGCAGCGACCGCACGTTCGCGGCACGGAATCGGAGCAGCACGCCGTCCCCCTCTCTTCGCTGCAATCAGAGTATCCGCCCAGGGCCCATCAGAAGGGCCGGACGACGATCACTGCGGAAGCTGAAAAGCCCCTCAACCACTCGGCGCAGACCTGCCAGTCACATCGCCGAGTTCGGGAGCGCACATCCCTCTCCAGCCATGGCTCGGCTACATGCAAACAAGCCCCAGATCAGAGACTGACCTGGGGCTTGGCATCTGAGCCGCCTAAGGGAATCGAACCCTTGACCTACGCATTACGAGTGCGTCGCTCTGGCCGACTGAGCTAAGGCGGCACGCTGCCTGGCCAGACTGGCATCAGCAGCGTCGCCAAGTCTACACAGTTTCGGGGGGTGCTCCGTACGGGGTTGATCGCTGCCCGGATGCGCAGCGTTGGCGCAGGTCAGGTGCAGGTCAGGTGCAGCGTTTGCGGGCGGGGGGCGGGGTGCCGGTCAGGAGGTAGGTGTCGATGGCGGTGTCGATGCAGGTGCTGCCGCGGCCGTAGGCGGTGTGGCCGTCGCCGTCGTAGGTGAGCAGGGTGGCGGAGGTGAGCTGGGAGGCCAGGGAGCGGGCCCAGGTGTAGGGGGTGGCGGGGTCGCGGGTGGTGCCGACGACGACGATGGGGGCGGCGCCCTTGGCGCGGAGGGGGTGGGCGGTGCCGGTGGGGCGCACGGGCCAGTAGGCGCAGTTCAGGGCGGCCCAGGCCAGGGCCTTGCCGAAGACGGGGGACGCCTTCTGGAAGGCGGCGAGGGATTCGCGGACGTCGGCGGGGGTGCGGAAGGCGGGTGGGAGGTCCAGGCAGTTGACGGCGGGGTTGGCGTACATGAGGTTGGCGTACGAGCCGTCGGCGCCGCGCTCGTAGTAGAGGTCGGCGAGGGTGAGCAGGCCGCTGCCGTCGCCGCGGGTGGCCGAGCGGAGGGCGGTGCGCAACTGGGGCCAGGCGCCCTCGTCGTACAGGGCGGCGAGCACGCCGGTGGTGGCCAGGGACTCGCCGAGGCGGCGGGACTCGCCGGCGGGCACGGGGTGGGCGTCCAGGCGGGCGAAGAGGGCGGACAGGCGCCGGCGGGCCTGGGCGACGTCCCGCGTGCCCAGGGGGCAGCTCGCGCGGCGCACACAGTCCTTGGCGAAGGCGGTGAAGGCGGTCTCGAAGCCGGCGGTCTGGTCGCGGTTGATCCGCTCGGAGGAGAGCGCCGGGTCGAGCGCGCCGTCGAGGACCAGGCGGCCGACGCGGCGCGGGAAGAGGTCGGCGTAGGTCGCGCCGAGGAACGTGCCGTACGAGGCGCCGACGTAATTGAGCTTCCGGTCACCCAGGACCGCCCGCAGCAGGTCCATGTCGCGCGCCGCCTCCACGGTCGAGACATGGCCGAGGAGCCGGCCGGAGCGGGCCGCGCAGCCGCGGGCGAACTTCTGGTACGAGGCGACGAGGCGGCGGGTCTCGGCCGGGGCGTCGGGGGTCTGGTCGGTCTGGGTGAAGGCGTCCATCTGCTTGTCACTCAGACAGGTGATGGGCTCGCTGGCGGCCACGCCGCGCGGGTCCATGGCCACCATGTCGTAGCGCGCGCGGATCCGGGCCGGGTAGCCGATGCCCGCGTAGCTCTGGAGATAGTCGATCGCGGAGCCGCCCGGGCCGCCGGGGTTGACCATCAGGGAGCCGAGCCGCTTGCCGGAGCCGGTGGCCTTCTTGCGGGAGACCGCGAGCTTCACCTCACTGCCGCCGTCGGGCCGGGTGTAGTCCAGCGGGGCCTTCAGCGTGGCGCATTCGAAGCCCGCGCCGCCTCTGCATTCGTGCCAGCTGAGCTTCTGCCGGTAGTACGGCGCGAGGGCGGCGGCCCGAACCGACGCCTTCGTCGACGGCGGCTTGCGCGGCGAGGCGGTGCCGGAGGTGCAGCCGCCGAGGAGCAGGGCGACGCCGGTGAAGGCGGCGCCGAAGGCGCGGAGCGTGCGGCGGCTGATGTCCATCGGCAGTCCTCGGTCGATTCGGATATGCGGAGCGTAGTCGCATCGACGCGTTCCGTGCTCGCCTGTGGATAACTCCGTGGCCGTGAAACTCGTACAGGTGATCGCGAGCGCCGCGGGCTCAGCCCGCGCGCAGCGCCATGGTCATCGCCTCGACCGCCAGCAGCGGCGCCACATTGCGGTCCAGCGCCTCACGGCAGGCCTTGACCGCCTCTATCCGGCGCAGCGTCCGCTCCGGCTTGGAGCCGGCCGCGATCCGCTCCAGCGCGTCCTGGACGTCGGTGTTGGCGAGGGCCGTACGCGAGCCGAACTGGATCGCGAGCACGTCCCGGTAGAAGCCCGCCAGGTCGGTGAGGGCCAGGTCGAGGCTGTCGCGCTGGGTGCGGGTCGCGCGGCGCTTCTGGCGGTCCTGGAGCTCCTTCATGGCGCCTGCGGTGCCGCGCGGCAGCCGTCCGCCCGGCCCGGCGGCGGCACCGAGCGCGGCGCGCATCTCCTCGGTCTCCTTGGCGTCCGTCTCCTCCGCGACCTGCTTGGCGTCCTCGGCCGCCGCGTCGACCAGTTCCTGGGCCGCCTTCAGACAGCCGCCCACGTCATCGACCCGGAGGGGGAGCTTCAGCACCGACGCGCGGCGGGCCCGCGCCCGCTCGTCGGTGGCCAGCCGGCGGGCCCGGTCGATGTGGCCCTGGGTGGCGCGGGCGGCGGAGGCGGCGAGCTCGGGCTCGATACCGTCCCGGCGGACGAGGAGGTCCGCGACGGCGTCCACCGGCGGCGTGCGGAGGGTCAGCAGCCGGCAGCGGGAGCGGATCGTGGGCAGCACATCCTCCAGGGAGGGCGTGCACAGCAGCCACACCGTGCGGGGCGCGGGCTCCTCGACGGCCTTGAGCAGGACGTTTCCCGCGCCTTCGGTCAGGCGGTCGGAGTCCTCCAGGATGATCACCTGCCAGCGGCCGCCGGCCGGCGAGAGCTGGGCACGGCGGACGAGGTCGCGGGTCTCCTTCACGCCGATGCTCAGCAGGTCCGTACGCACCACCTCGACGTCGGCGTGCGTCCCGATCAGGGTGGTGTGGCAGCCGTCGCAGAAACCGCAGCCGGGGGCGCCGCCGAGCGCCCGGTCGGGGCTGACGCACTGGAGCGCGGCGGCGAAGGCGCGGGCGGCCGAGGCGCGGCCGGAGCCGGGCGGGCCGGTGAACAGCCAGGCGTGGGTCATCTTGGACGCGGCGGGGGCCCCGTCGGGCGAGGCGGTCGGCCGGCCCCCGGCAGCCGCAGCAGCAGCGGCCGCCGCCGTGACCAGCGCGTCCGCGTCGCGCGCGGCAGCAGTCAGCTGGCTCGCCACCCGGTCCTGTCCGACCAGGTCGTCCCACACCGCCATGCCCGCCTCCGCCGCTCGTCCTTACGGCATCCCATTGTGGGCCACCCCGCCGACAGCGCCTGACAGCGCCGACCGCGCGGGCGGCCCACCGGGGTCAGCGGCGGCGCCGGCCGCCGTCCTCGTCGTCACGCGGGCCGAGCAGCTCGTCGGCCAGCGTCGGCAGATCGTCCAGCGGGGTCTCCTCCGCCCAGTCCGGGCGGCGCCGCTGCCGGGGGCGGCTCGACGGCTCGGACTCGGCCTGCCGGGGCGGCTGCCCCTCGCCGAACTGCGGGAGCTCGCGGGTGCGCTCGTTCCCCTGTCCGCGTCCGCCTTCCTGGGCGCCGCCCTGCTGAGCGCCTTGCTGCTCCTCCGGCCGGAACAGCCACGGCGGCACCCGGTCGGCCGGGCCGCCGGACCGGGACTCGGCGGACCGGGAGTCGGCGGGCCGGTCGTCCCGTACGGGCGGCAGCACGGCCGTCTCGTCGGCCGCGCCCGCGGGCGGAGCCGACGGAGCCGGCGGGGAGGGCGGCTTGGGCAGGACGGCCGTCTCCTCGACGTCCGAGCCCCCCTGGGGCCGCACGGGCGGCAGCACGGCGGTCTCGTCGGCGTCGGCGGCCCCGCCGCCGGAGCGGGCGGTCCGGGGGTCGACACGCGGCGTCTGGACGGTCACCGTCGAGTCCGCCGTGTCCGCGTTCTTGGACGGCGCGGGGGCCGGGGTCTCGACCGTCGGGGCGTCAGCGCTCGTGGAGGGGGAAGCGGCCGGGGAAGCAGCCTTGGGAGCGGGCGCCTCCGAGGCCAGCCGCGCCTCCTCGGCCCGCAGCAGCGCCTCCTCCGCCTTGCGCTGCTTCTCCAGGCGGAGCGCCTCCGCCTCGGCCCGCAGCCGGGCCTCCTCCTCGGCCTGGCGGCGCCGCCGCTCCTCCTCGGCAGCGCGGGCCCGGTCCTCGGCCTCGATGCGCTTGCGCTCCTCCTCGGCGCGCCGACGGGCGTCCTCGGCCCGCTTGCGGGCCTCCTCCGCCTGGCGCTCGGCCTCGCGCCGCCGGGCCTCCTCCAGCTCGAGGCGCTTGCGCTCCTCCTCCTCGGCGCGCGCCTTGGCGAGGGCCTCCTGCCGCTCGCGCTCCAGCCGCTCCTCCTCCGCCTTGCGGCGGGCCTCCTCCTCGGCCTTGCGGCGCGCCTCTTCCTCGGCCTTGCGCCGGGCCTCCTCCTGCGCCTTCACCTCCGCCTCGGACAGCGGCAGCATCCGGTCCAGGCGGTGGCGTACGACGGCGGTGACGGCCTCGGGCAGCTGGCTTGCGTCGACGACGAGGTAGCGGGCCGGGTCGGCCGCGGCGAGGGTCAGGAAGCCGTTCCGTACCCGCTGGTGGAACTCGGCGGGCTCGGACTCGAGCCGGTCCGGGGCCTCGGTGAAGCGCTCGCGCGCGGTCTCCGGCGCGACGTCGAGCAGCACCGTCAGATGCGGCACCAGGCCGTTCGTCGCCCAGCGCGAGATGCGGGCGATCTCGGTCGGGGCCAGGTCGCGGCCGGCGCCCTGGTAGGCGACGGACGAGTCGATGTAGCGGTCCGAGATGACGACCGCGCCGCGCTCCAGTGCCGGGCGGACCACGGAGTCGACGTGCTCGGCGCGGTCGGCCGCGTACAGCAGCGCCTCCGCCCGGTGGGAGATCCCGGCCGAGGAGACGTCGAGCAGGATCGAGCGGAGCCGCTTGCCGATGGCGGTCGCGCCCGGCTCGCGGGTCACCACGACCTCGTGGCCCTTGGCCCTGATCCACTCGGCGACCGCCTCGACCTGGGTGGTCTTGCCCGCTCCGTCGCCGCCCTCCACGACGACGAAGAAGCCGGTCGCGGCGGGCGCCTCCACGGCCTCCGCGCCGCGCAGCGCCTCGCGCAGGTCGTGCCGCAGCGGCACGCCCTGGCGGTCGTCGGTCTTGCCGAGGACGAGCGCGGCGACGGGCAGCAGCAGCGCGCCGACGAGCATGAGGGTGAAGGCCGCGCCGCCGTGGGCGAAGACGAAGTCGCCGCTGCCCAGCCGGTGCGGTCCGATCACGGCGGCCAGCAGCGGGGCGGCCACCGCTCCGAGCCCGACGAAGACGCGGACGACGGCGTGCAGATGCTCGGTCGTACGGGCCCGGCGGGACTCCTCGGCCTCCTGGTCGAGCAGGATGTGGCCGGTGTTGGCGGCGATGCCCGCCGAGACCCCGGCGACCACGGTGATCAGCACCACGGTCGTGGTGTCGTGGACCAGGCCCGCGACCAGCAGCGCCAGCCCGGTCAGCGCGATCGCCAGCGCCAGCAGGCGGCGCCGGGACAGGCCGGGCAGGACCTTGGGCGCCCAGCGGACGCCGACGGCCGGGCCGCCGCCGAGGGCGAGCACGAGCAGCGAGAAGCCGACCGGCCCGCCGCCGAGGTCGACCGCCTGGAGCGCGGCCACGCCGACGGCTGCGGCGACCGCGGCCGCGACGGCGGCGCAGGCGAGGACGAGCAGCGGAATGGCGCCGGTGCGGCCCTTGTCGGGGCCGGAGCCCGACGCGGCGCGCGGGCGGCGCAGCCCCTCCAGGGGAGAGCGGGCGCGGGGGGTCTCCGCGCCGGAGAGCTCGACGAAGTACAGGATCGACAGGGAGGCGGAGAAGAGTCCGGCGCCGACGTACGAGCCCAGCGCCGCCTGGTGGGTGTCGAACCACACGACGCCGGTGGCGAGCAGCCGTCCGACGAGCGTGGCGGCGAGCAGCGCGGCGGCGGCGATGGGCAGCGCCACGAAGTTGGTACGGAGCGACAGCCGGCGCAGCGCGTCGAGGTGGTCGGGCAGCGGGCGGACGGCCGCGCCCTCGAGGGGCGGGGCCGGGAGCAGCCCGGGTGCCGCGCTGTCCTTGGCCACGGTCCACAGCCGCTCGGCGACGCCGATGAGGAAGGTGGTGGTGAGCAGCCAGGCGACGGCGCGGTCGGGGGTCCAGTCGATCCACAGGGGGGCGACGATCAGCAGCGCCAGCCGCAGCGCGTCCGCGCCGATCATGGTCCAGCGGCGGTCCAGCGGTCCCGACGGTCCTACCAGCGCGGACAGCGGGCCGAGCAGCACCGCCCCGAACAGCACGGTCGCGAGGAGCCGTGCGCCCAGGACCGCCGCGACGGCCAGGGCCGCGCCGCGGTATCCGTCGCCGAAGGCACCCGTGGCAACGGACGCCTGGAGCGACAGCAGCACGAGCACCAGCACGGCCAGCGCGTCCGCGGTGCCGCTGACGAGCTGGGCGCTCCACAGGCGGCGCAGCGGCGGATGGCGCAGCAGGGCTCGTACGGCACGCTCGCGGGAATCCGCGGCAAGGGCGCCGGATGTGGTGGTCACGTCCGTAGGCTGCTCTCGCGTCATCCCGCCAGCCTATCCGGATCGCGTTAATACCCGGGTACCCGCCCGAACAAACGGGCGGGCATCCGCGCGATCCGCCGGTTTCCGTCGGCTTTGGCCGCCGCCTCAGGCATTGGCCGCCGCCTCAGGCATTGGCCGCCGCCTCAGGCCCGGGACGAGGCGCCGCCCCGGACCGGGCCGCCGGCTTCAGTCGGCCTGAGCCGTCGGCTTCGTGGCCGCCTTGGCGGCCGTCGCCGTCTTCTTCGCCGCGGTCTTCTTGGCCGTGGTTGTCTTCTTGGCCGCGGTCTTCTTGGCGGTCGTGGTCTTCTTGGCCGCCGTCTTCTTGGCCGTGGTCGTCTTCTTGGCCGCGGTCTTCTTGGCGGTCTTCTTGGCCGGGCCCTTGGCGCGCTTCTCGGCGAGCAGCTCGAAGCCGCGCTCCGGGGTGATCGTCTCGACGTCGTCGTCGCGGCGCAGCGTCGCGTTGGTCTCGCCGTCGGTGACGTACGGGCCGAACCGGCCGTCCTTGACCACGACCGGCCGCTCGCTGACCGGGTCGGTGCCCAGCTCCTTCAGCGGCGGCTTGGCCGCGGCCCGGCCGCGCTGCTTGGGCTGCGCGTAGATCGCGAGCGCCTCGTCGAGGGTGATCGTGAAGAGCTGCTCCTCGCCTTCGAGCGACCGCGAGTCCGTGCCCTTCTTCAGGTACGGGCCGTAGCGGCCGTTCTGCGCGGTGATCTCGACGCCCTCGGCGTCGGCGCCGACCACGCGCGGCAGCGACATCAGCCGCAGCGCGTCCGCCAGGGTGACCGTGTCCAGGCTCATCGACTTGAAGAGCGAGGCGGTGCGCGGCTTGACCGCGTTCTTTCCGGTCTTCGGGGTGTCCTCGGGGAGCACCTCGGTGACGTACGGGCCGTAGCGGCCGTCCTTGGCGACGATCTGGCGGCCGGTCTCCGGGTCCGTCCCGAGCTCGAAGTCGCCGCTCGGCTTGGCGAGCAGCTCCTCCGCGTACTCGACGGTCAGCTCGTCCGGCGGCAGGTCGTCGGGGACGTCGGCGCGCTGGCCGGTCTCGCCCTCGGCCTCGGTCGGCCGCTCGACGTACGGGCCGTAGCGGCCGACCCGCAGCACGATGCCGTCGCCCACGGGGAAGGAGGAGATCTCGCGGGCGTCGATCGCGCCGAGGTCGGTGACCAGGTCCTTGAGGCCGCCGAGGTGGTCGCCGTCGCCGTTTCCGGCCGCGGCGGCATCGCTCTCGGCCCCGGGCGCGGTCGCCCCGCCCCCGGGCGCGGTGGTGCTCTCGCCGAAGTAGAAGCGCTTGAGCCACGGCACGGCCTGGGCCTCACCGCGCGCGATGCGGTCGAGGTCGTCCTCCATCCTGGCGGTGAAGTCGTAGTCGACCAGCCGGCCGAAGTGCTTCTCCAGCAGGTTGACCACGGCGAAGCTCAGGAAGGACGGGACGAGCGCGGTGCCCTTCTTGAAGACATAGCCGCGGTCCAGGATGGTGCCGATGATCGAGGCATAGGTCGAGGGGCGGCCGATCTCGCGCTCTTCGAGCTCCTTGACCAGCGAGGCCTCGGTGTAGCGGGCCGGGGGCTTGGTGGCGTGGCCGTCGGCGGTGATCTCCTCGGCGGCCAGCCGGTCGCCCTCGGCGACCTGCGGCAGACGCCGCTCGCGGTCGTCGAGCTCGGCGTTCGGGTCGTCCGCGCCCTCCACATAGGCCTTCATGAAGCCGTGGAAGGTGATCGTCTTGCCGGAGGCGGAGAACTCGGCGTCGCGGCCGTCGCTCGCCCGGCCGCCGATCTTGACGGTGACGGAGTTGCCGACCGCGTCCTTCATCTGGGAGGCGACGGTCCGCTTCCAGATCAGCTCGTACAGCCGGAACTGATCGCCGGTGAGACGGGTCTCCGCCGGGGTCCGGAAGCGGTCCCCCGAGGGGCGGATCGCCTCGTGCGCCTCCTGGGCGTTCTTGACCTTGCCCGCGTAGGTGCGCGGCTTGTCCGGCAGATAGTCGGCCCCGTACAGCTGGGTGACCTGCGCCCGGGCCGCCACCACCGCCGTCTCGGACAGGGTGGTGGAGTCCGTGCGCATATACGTGATGAAGCCGTTCTCGTACAGCTTCTGCGCCACCTGCATGGTCGCCTTGGCACCGAAGCCGAGCTTGCGGCTGGCCTCCTGCTGGAGGGTGGTGGTGCGGAACGGGGCGTACGGCGAGCGGCGGTACGGCTTGGACTCGACGGAGCGCACCGTGAAGGCGGCGCCCGCGAGGCCCGCGGCCAGCCCGCGCGCACCCGCCTCGTCCAGGTGCAGGACCTGGGCACCGCCCTTGAGCTGCCCGGTCGAGGTGAAGTCGCGGCCCTGGGCGACACGGCGGCCGTCGACGGCGGTCAGCCGGGCGCCGAAGGTGCCGGGGTCGCTGGTGTCCCCGGCCCGGCCGGTCGCGAAGACGCCGGTCAGGTCCCAGTACTCGGCGGAGCGGAAGGCGATGCGCTCGCGCTCGCGCTCGACGACCAGGCGGGTGGCCACCGACTGGACGCGCCCCGCGGACAGGCCGCGCATGACCTTCTTCCACAGGACCGGCGACACCTCGTAGCCGTAGAGGCGGTCCAGGATGCGGCGGGTCTCCTGGGCGTCGACCAGCCGCTGGTTCAGCTCGCGCGGATTGGCGACGGCCGCGCGGATCGCGTCCTTGGTGATCTCGTGGAAGACCATCCGGCGGACCGGGACCTTGGGCTTGAGCACCTGCTGGAGGTGCCAGGCGATGGCCTCGCCCTCGCGGTCCTCATCGGTGGCCAGGAAGAGCTCGTCCGAGTCGGCGAGCAACTCCTTGAGCTTCCTGACCTGGCTCTTTTTGTCGGCGTTGACGACATAGACGGGCTGGAAGTCATGTTCGACATCCACACCGAGGCGGCGGACCTCCCCGGTGTACTGGTCGGGCACCTCGGCCGCACCGTTCGGCAGGTCCCGGATGTGCCCGACACTCGCTTCGACCACGTAGCCCGGGCCGAGATAGCCCTTGATCGTCTTCGCCTTGGCAGGCGACTCGACGATGACAAGTCGGCGGCCGCCCTGTGCGGTCTCGCTGGTCGGGGACAACTTCGCTCTTCTCTCCGGTCGACGCTCGGTGAACGGGCACTACTGCACGGGTTACGTGCACACGCACACCACTACGGTGACGCTGCGGAGTGTGACGGTACCTCCCGGCCCCGTGTCAAACGGAAAAAGCCCGCAACGCCACTCGAACGGTAACCCGACAAGCGTCCTGTCTGCCGCCCGGACCGGCACTCGGTGTCGCGAGAGGGCCCTGTCAGGCGTAAACCAGGCACCAGATCCCGCCGCCCAGCGCGGCGGTGCCGAAGAGAACGGAGAGGACCGCCGAAGCGACAGGGCTCACACCGTGCGCGACCGGCGCATGCCGCCGCGTTCGCGCTGCTGTCCACAGCAGCAGCGCCGCGCCGAACACGACGAACGCCGTACCGGCGAAGATCGCGGGTCCCCTCTCCATGGGCAGAGCGTGGCACCCGCGGAAGGCGCACGCGCGAACCGCGGGTGAACAGCGCACGACCCGCTCTTCCGGCCATGATCACGCCTCTGAGTGGCAACTTCTTGCCATCCGGGCGGAGCGCGGAGTGTCGCGCGCGCTCCGGCGCACTACCTCTACTCCCCCCGTCCGTCCACCGACCCGGTCGCCCCGGCCCCCGGTTCGTCACCCCATCCGTCCACCGGCTCGTCCACCGGACGCAGGAACCCCTGCTCCACCAGGAGCCGGATCGAGTCGGGGGTGCGGTCGCGCAGCACCACCGGATCCTCCCCGAGCAGCTGGGCGATCGCGTCCAGGATGCGGCCCGCGCTGAGCGTGCCGTCACACACCCCCGCGAATCCCGCGCCGACCGTGTCCACCTTCGTCGCCCGCCGCATGCCGCGGTTCTGACGCAGCACCACATGCTCGGGGTCCTCCGCCCCGGGCAGCCCCACCTGCTCCTGGACGACCTCGTCGGCCAGCCGGAAGCGGGCGGCCAGCAGCGCCGCGTCGTCGTGTGTGCGCAGGAAGTCCTGCCGCTCGAAGTGGGCCACGACCGCCTCCCCCAGCGGCTGCTCCACGGGGTGCGGCCATTCCTCCGCGATCACGGACGGGCGGTCGGCCCCGGACTTGCGCAGGGTGATCCAGCCGAACCCCACGGCCCTGGTCTTGCGGGCCTCGAACTCCTCCAGCCAGGCGTCGTACCGCGCGGCGTACTCGGCGGGCCCGGCGAGGTGGGCCCCGGCGTCCCGCAGCCACAGCTCGGCGTACTGCGTGATGTCCTGCACCTCGCGCTGCACGATCCAGGCGTCACAGCCGCTGGGCACCCAGGAGGCGATCCGCTCGCGCCAGTCCTCCCCCTCCACGTGCTGCCAGTTGGCCAGCAGCTGGCACCAGCCGCCGTCGGTGAGATGGCCGGCGGAGCGCTGGACCAGGGTGCGGCACAGGTCGTCACCGGACATCCCGCCGTCCCGGTAGACCAGCCGGTCCCGCTCGGAGGAGGGCGGCGAGATCACAAAGGGCGGGTTGGAGACGATCAGGTCGTACGCCTCGCCGGCGACCGGCTCGAAGAGCGAGCCCTCCCGCAGATCGGGCTCCGCCGCGCCGGACAGGGCGAGGGTGAGCCGGGCGATGCGCAGGGCGCGCGGGTTGGTGTCCGTGGCGGTGACGGAGGCCGCGTGGCGGGCGGCGTGCAGCGCCTGGATGCCGGAGCCGGTGCCGAGGTCGAGGGCCCGGCCCACCGGGGCGCGGACCGTGAGCCCGGCGAGCGTGGTGGACGCCCCGCCGACCCCGAGGACGAGCCCCGAGCGGTCCACGCCGCCGGGCCCGCCGATGCCTCCCGCGCCGCCGACCGCGCAGCCCAGGTCGGAGACGATCCACCAGTCCTCGCCCTGCGGGCCGCCGTACGGGCGCACATCCACGGTGGCCCGCACCTCGTCGCCGTCGCGCACCAGCCAGCCGTCGGCCAGGCAGTCCTCGACGGGCAGGGCCGCGGCCGCCCGCCCGTACGCCACCGGGCGCTGAAGCAGGAACAGCCGCACCAGCGTCTCCAGCGGGCCGTCGCCCCGCGTGGCGCGCAGGGCGGGGACGGTCTCGCTGCGCGCCAGGGCGGCGTAGGCGGGGGCGCCGAGCAGGTCCAGCAGGCCGTCGGCGGTGAAGGCGGCGGCCAGCAGCGCATCGCGCAGGTGGGCGATGCGCTCGGGGCCGGCGGGGCTGGGGAGGCGATGCGTACTCACGCCCCCATTGTCGGGGGAACCACTGACAGTCGGGGGAACCGCCGGCAGTGGGGGCCGCTGACAATGGGGGCCGAGCGGCTACGAGGGAGACGCGGTGCTGGTGCCCTTGGGCTTCTGGCAGCCGGGCTGCTTGGCCATCGCCTTGCCGACCTCGCCCTCCTGAAGCTTCTGAAGGGCCTTGTCACCCGAATTGCTGAGCTTGTTGAGCTCGTCGGCGATGCCCTTGAGGCCCGCCGCGAACTTCGCCTTGTCCGAGGTGTCGAGCTTGTCGACGGTCGTCTGGAGGTCCTTGTACGCCTTGGAGGTGGAGTTGAGCTCCTTGACCGCCTGCTTCTGGGTCTGCTCGCCGCCCTTGACGGGCGGGGCGCCCGCGTCCTGCACCGCCTTGGCGAGGGCCGCGTACGCCTCGGAGATGTCCCCGAAGGCCTCGGAGTCGGTCTGCTGAAGCTTCTTGGAGTCCTGCTCGTCGGACGCGGCCTGGATCGAGGCGTTGGCGGCCTGGATCTTCTTCAGCTGGGGCTGTACTTCGTCACAGACCGTCTTGGCCCAGTCGTTGACCTTCTTGTTGCTTTCGCCCCCACCGCCGCAGCCGGTCAGCGCCACGACAAGTGCCGCACCGCCGGACAGTGCCGCCACAAGCTTCTTGTTCACCGGATTGGTCCCTTCCATGGCTCTTCTCGGCCCCGGAACATACACGGCCGAACGGCCGGGGCCCTGGGTTGAGCGTCCCCTATAGGGCCTTATGAAGCCATTTGAACCAAGCCAGGTGTGCTGTCCGCCTCATTGAAGGGAGCTCCGAAGGGAGCTCTGGAGAGGGCACCGACGGACGGACGCGGAAGCGGGCGGACAGCGTGCGACGCACCCTGTCCGCCCGCCCGTTGCGGGGCTCGCCCCGCCGGCTCGCGGCCGCTCCGCCCGCGTCAGGACACCACCGCGGCGTCGGCTGACTTACTGACCCGCTCGGAGTTGCCCTCGTCACCCACCGCGATGCCGCGCCGCTTGGACGCGTACACGGCGGCGATGATGATCACCAGGGCCAGCGACGCGATCCCGGCCCGCAGGCCCGGGCTGGCGTCGTTTCCGTAGGAGAACTTCACGACCGCCGGGGCGATCAGCAGCGCCACCAGGTTCATGACCTTCAGCAGCGGGTTGATCGCGGGGCCCGCCGTGTCCTTGAACGGGTCGCCGACCGTGTCGCCGATCACCGTCGCGGCATGCGCCTCGCTGCCCTTGCCGCCGTGATGGCCGTCCTCCACCAGCTTCTTCGCGTTGTCCCAGGCCCCGCCGGAGTTCGCCAGGAACACCGCCATCAGCGTCCCGGTGCCGATCGCGCCGGCCAGGAACGAGCCGAGCGCGCCGACCCCGAAGGTGAAGCCGACCGCGATCGGCGCCAGCACGGCCAACAGGCCGGGCGTGGTCAGCTCGCGCAGCGCGTCCTTGGTGCAGATGTCCACGACCCGCCCGTACTCGGGCGTCTCGCTGTAGTCCATGATCCCGGGCTTCTCGCGGAACTGCCGCCGCACCTCGTAGACCACCGCGCCCGCGGAACGCGACACCGCGTTGATCGCCAGCCCCGAGAACAGGAAGACGACGGCGGCGCCGAGGACGAGCCCGACCAGGTTGTTCGGCTGCGAGATGTCCAGGCTCAGGTTCATGTTCCCGGCCACGGTCGTATGCACCTCGGAGACCGCCTCGGCGATGGCGTCGCGGTACGAGCCGAAGAGCGCCGAGGCGGCGAGCACCGCCGTCGCGATGGCGATGCCCTTGGTGATCGCCTTGGTGGTGTTGCCGACCGCGTCGAGGTCCGTGAGCACCTGCGCGCCCGCGCCCTCGACCTCGCCGGACATCTCGGCGATGCCCTGGGCGTTGTCGGAGACCGGGCCGAAGGTGTCCATCGCGACGATCACGCCCACGGTGGTGAGCAGGCCCGTGCCGGCCAGCGCGACCGCGAACAGCGCCAGCATGATCGAGGTGCCGCCGAGCAGGAACGCGCCGTAGACACTGAGGCCGATCAGCACCGCCGAGTACACCGCGGACTCCAGCCCGAGCGAGATCCCGGAGAGCACCACGGTGGCCGGGCCGGTCAGGGACGTCTTGCCGATGTCCCGCACCGGGCGCCGGGTGGTCTCGGTGAAGTAGCCGGTGAGCTGCTGGATGAGCGCGGCCAGCACGATGCCGATGGCGACGGCGACGAGGGCGAGCACGCGCGGGTCCCCGCCGTGACCGAGGATCGCGCGGTCGGTGACGCCGTCCAGGTCGGCGTAGCTGGACGGCAGATAGACGAAGACCGCGACCGCCACCAGCGCCAGCGAGATCACCGCGGAGATGAAGAAGCCGCGGTTGATGGCGGTCATGCCGCTGCGGTCGGCGCGCCGCGGGGCCACGGCGAAGATGCCGATCATGGCGGTGACCACGCCGATGGCCGGGACCAGCAGCGGAAACGCCAGGCCGGAGTCGCCGAAGGCGGCCTTGCCGAGGATCAGCGCGGCGACCAGGGTCACCGCGTACGACTCGAAGAGGTCCGCCGCCATGCCGGCGCAGTCCCCGACGTTGTCGCCGACGTTGTCCGCGATGGTCGCGGCGTTGCGCGGGTCGTCCTCGGGAATGCCCTTCTCGACCTTGCCGACGAGGTCGGCGCCGACGTCGGCGGCCTTGGTGAAGATGCCGCCGCCGACCCGCATGAACATGGCGATCAGGGCGGCACCCAGGCCGAAGCCCTCGAGCACCTTGGGCGCGTCGGCCGCGTAAACCAGCACCACGCATGACGCACCGAGCAGGCCGAGGCCGACGGTGAACATGCCGACCACGCCACCCGTGCGGAAAGCGATCTTCATGGCCTTGTGCGAGACGGCCGTCAGATCGACATCCGATTCGCCCGGGGTCGATGAGGGGGAACTCCCATTGACGGGAGTGGACCCGGACGGCTTGTCCGGCGTCGCCTCACGGGCGGCGGCCGCGACGCGCACATTGCTGCGCACGGCGAGCCACATCCCGATATAGCCAGTGGCCGCCGAGAATCCGGCGCCGATCAGAAAGAACACCGATCGCCCGATGCGCTGCTTCCAGTCGTCCGCCGGCAACAGCATGAGCAGGAAGAACACCACGGCGGCGAATACGCCGAGAGTGCGCAGCTGCCGGGCCAGATAGGCATTCGCGCCTTCCTGGACCGCCGCCGCGATCTTCTTCATGGTGTCGGTGCCCTCGTCGGCCGCGAGCACTTGTCGTACCAGCGTCACCGCGACCACGAGTGCCGCCACCGCGACCGCGGCGATCACCAGCACGATCACTCTGTTGTCGTCGGTCAGTTCTGCGGCGGCCAGGGTTGGGGGAAGGTCCAGTGGATGAGGGGTGAGTTGCCCCGCCATTCGTCCTCCTTGACGTTTGGCACATGGGCGCGCAGCAGTTCTGCGACCGCAGAAGAGCCGCCACGCTCAGGCGTCCTGAGCTCAAGATGTGGACGGATTGTAGGGAGCGACACCAGATCAAAACAGGGCGCCGGAATAGGAATTCGCCTGCACCAGGGAAGATCAATAGGTTTCGGCCGCGGGAATTCCCCCGGATGAAGGAAGGCATCTAATTCGCTGACGCATGGATAATGATCTCTATAAACGATCTCAGCGTCATATAAAAAGCCCTGCTCAGGGCAGGGCCGGAGCAGGGCGGAGCACCCGGCGCCGACGTCCGTCGGGGACGCCGGCGCGAGCGGTCGGGGTTTTGGCGGAAGACGCGCGGCTGGGGGCCGCGCGGCAGCAGAACTGTGCCGGGCTACGGCACGTCGGGCTACGGCAGCACGGACTGAGGGGCGGTCGGCCAGCTCATCCGGATCCGGCCGCCGGTCTCGCTCGTCGACACCTCGACGTCGTCGACCAGCCCGCTGATGACCGCGAGCCCCATTTCGTCCTCGCCCTCGGCCGCCGGCTCCTCGTCCACATCGGGATGGGAGCCGGGAGCGAGCCCGGCGGAGGTCGGCGACTCGTCGCCGACCTCGATGGAGAACTTCTTCTCCTCGTCGGTCAGCACCACCCGCACCGGGGCCTCCACCCCGTTGCTCAGGTGCAGCCCGACCGCGCGCGTGCACGCCTCACCGACGGCGAGCCTCACCTCGTCGAGCACGGCCTCGTCCACACCGGCCCGGCGCGCCACTGCCGCCGCCACCAGGCGTGCGGTTCTGACGTGCTCGGGCAGCGCGCTGAAGCGGAGTTCGACGGTGGCCATGCCATCCCCCTCGGGCGTGTGGGCGTGCATCTCAGGGGGCCGGGCGCATCCGCCCGGTGCCCCCTCGTTCTTCCGATGGTGACTGATCAGTCAGTCGCCGCAACGGCGTCCTCGACCGAGGTGTGGATCGGGAACACCTTGGTCAGGCCGGTGATTCGGAAGATCTTGAGAATGCGCTCCTGGTTGCAGACCAGGCGCAGCGAGCCCTCGTGGGCTCGCACTCGCTTGAGCCCGCCGACGAGCACGCCGAGCCCGGTGGAGTCGAGAAAGTCGACGCCCTCCATGTCGACGACCAGGTGGTAGTTGCCGTCGTTGACAAGCTCGACCAGCTGCTCGCGCAGCTTGGGCGCGGTGTATACATCAATCTCGCCACCGACCTCGACGACCGTGCGGTCGCCAACGGTCCGGGTCGACAGGGACAGGTCCACGGATCCTCCAGCACCTTGCATCGAGCGGTCGCCCCCCATGGATCGGCAGCCGCGATGGCATTCAATCACTTACCAGCAGGCGCGCACGACGCCTTGAGCCCATTGTCCGTCAGACCAGTGACAGACTCGGTGTCGATGGCCCACAACCAACTCCCGCGGAACGCGGGCATACGCACCTCACCCCGGACCGTCCTAGGGCGGCTCACCACTGGGGCGGGCCGGGCTGCGCGCATCACTCATACGGAGCACTTGCCCCCGCGTATCGGGACCCATGCCGATTGGCCTCGCCAGATCCGGCCGGAAGTCGTCGCCGCCATCCGGGCCGCGGGCATCGAGCGCCCCTGGGCCCACCAGGCGCGTACGGCCGAACACGCGCTGCGGGGCGAATCGGTGGTCGTCGCCACCGGCACCGCGTCGGGAAAGTCCCTGGCCTATCTGGCCCCCGTCCTCAGCACCCTCCTGGACGGCTCCGAGGAGCCCAACGGCAGGGGCGCGACCGCCCTGTATCTGGCGCCCACCAAGGCCCTGGCCGCCGACCAGCGGCGCGCCGTGGCCGATCTCGCCGCGCCGCTGGGCACCGGCGTCCGCGCGGCGGTGTACGACGGGGACACCCCGGTCGAGGAGCGCGAGTGGGTCCGCCAGTACGCGAACTATGTGCTCACCAACCCCGACATGCTGCACCGCGGCATCCTGCCCGGGCACCCCAGGTGGTCCTCCTATCTGCGCGCGCTGCGCTATGTCGTCATCGACGAGTGCCACACCTACCGGGGCGTATTCGGCTCCCATGTGGCCCAGGTGCTGCGCAGACTGCGCCGGGTCTGCGCCCGCTACGGCTCCTCGCCCGTCTTCCTGCTCGCCTCCGCGACCGCCGCCGAACCGGCCGTCGCGGCGACCCGGCTGACCGGGCTGCCCGTGATGGAGATCACTGACGATTCCTCGCCCCGGGGCGAGGTGGTCTTCGCCCTGTGGGAGCCGCCGCTGACCGAGCTGCACGGCGAGCAGGGCGCCCCGGTCCGCCGCACCGCCACGGCGGAGTCCGCCGACCTGCTCACCGACCTGGCCGTCCAGGGCGTCCGTACGGTCGCCTTCGTACGCTCCCGGCGCGGCGCCGAGCTCATCGCCCTGATCGCCCAGGAGCGGCTCGCCGAGGTCGACCGGTCGCTGGCGGGCAGGGTCGCCGCCTACCGGGGCGGCTATCTCCCCGAGGAGCGCCGCGCCCTGGAGCGCGCCCTGCACTCCGGGGACCTCCTCGGGCTCGCCGCCACCACCGCCCTGGAGCTGGGGATGGACGTGGCCGGGCTGGACGCCGTCGTCCTCGCCGGCTATCCGGGCACCCGCGCCTCGCTGTGGCAGCAGGCGGGGCGGGCCGGGCGCAGCGGGCAGGGCGCGCTGGCCATCCTGGTCGCCCGGGACGATCCGCTGGACACCTATCTCGTCCACCACCCGGAAGCCCTCTTCCGGCAGCCGGTCGAGTCCACCGTGCTGGACCCGGACAACCCTTACGTCCTCGCGCCCCACCTCTGCGCGGCCGCCGCCGAGCTGCCGCTCACCGAAGCGGACCTGGAACTCTTCGGCCCCGCCGCCGAGGAACTGATGCCGCAGTTGGAGCAGCGCAGGCTGCTCCGCCGCCGGGCCACCGCCTGGCACTGGACCCGCCGTGAGCGCGCCGCCGACCTCACCGACATCCGCGGCGAGGGCGGGCGGCCGGTGCAGATCGTGGAGGCGGCGACGGGACGGCTGCTGGGCACCGTGGACGCCTCAGCCGCCCACGCCACCGTCCACGAGGGCGCCGTCCACCTCCACCAGGGCCGGAGCTATCTCGTCGGACAGCTCGACCTCGAGGACTCGGTCGCGCTCGTGGAGGAGGCCAGCCCGCCGTATTCGACCACCGCCCGCGACACCACGGCGATCTCCATACTGGAGACCACCACCGAGGTCCCCTGGGGCGACGCGCGGCTGTGCTTCGGCTCGGTCGAGGTCACCAACCAGGTCGTCTCCTTTCTGCGCCGCAAGCTGATCACCGGTGAGGTGCTGGGCGAGTCCAGGCTCGACCTCCCGCCCCGCACGCTGCGCACCCGGGCCGTGTGGTGGACGGTCACCGACGACCAGCTCGAGGACGCCCGCGTCGCCCCCGAGGCCCTCGGCGGCGCCCTGCACGCGGCCGAGCACGCCTCCATCGGCATGCTGCCGCTGTTCGCGACCTGCGACCGCTGGGACATCGGCGGGGTCTCCGTCCCGCTCCACCCCGACACCCTCCTTCCGACCGTGTTCGTCTACGACGGGCACCCCGGCGGAGCGGGCTTCGCCGAGCGCGCCTTCCACACCGCGGCCCGCTGGCTCACGGCCACCCGCGAGGCGATCGCCGCCTGCGAGTGCGATTCCGGCTGCCCGTCCTGCATCCAGTCCCCCAAGTGCGGCAACGGCAACGACCCGCTCGACAAGAAGGCCGCCATCCGCCTCCTGAGCACCCTCCTCGCCAAGGCGCCGCCCCAGCCGGCCGACACCGACGACGCTCCCGTCTGACGACGCGCAGGGCCTGCTGCCGGCCCGCTCCGGCCGCCCCCGTACGCGCAGCCGCCGCTGGACGCCTGTGGGGGCGTATGTCACCGGGCCTGGGGCCGCCCGGCAGGGTCGACGGGTCCGGCGCGGGACCGCACCTCGGGGGCGAACGGCCCGGCGCGCGCCTCCACCCTTAGATCGGCGATCGCACCGGTCAGGGCGCACCTCACCACACGGGCGCCCTGTGCGGCGGCCACCCGCCGGGCGAGACGGCACGCCGTCTCGGGCCCCTCCAGCCCATGGTCCGCCGCCGCGAGCGCCGCCAGGTCCGCTGCCGCGCCCGCCCGGTGGCGGGCCACCATGACCTGCCCGGCCGCGAGTACGGCCGCGAACACGGCACACAGCGCGGTGGCGGCCAGGGCGGTCCACACCGTCGCCGACCCGCGGTCTCCCCCAGCCCGTCTCATGGCCCCGCCTCCCCCACGCCGGTGGACGCCCCGCCTCCGCCGGGCACCGTCTCACCCCGGCCCACCGATTCCTCGGCGAGGGCGACCGCCTCGCCGCGCAGGCGCACCGCCAGCGGGCCGGGCCCGGGCGCGCGGGCCTCGACCCGCACCCGCACCAGGTCGCCCTCCCGCCGCAGCTCGACCCGGGCCCCACGCGGGGCGGCCGACCGGGCGGCGGCCAGCGCGGCCGCCCGCGGCTCGGACCGCGCGGCGGCGCGCGCCCCCGCCCTCGCCGCGTCCACGCACCGCATCTGCCCGGACGCGGCCATCAGACCCCAGATCAGCATCAGGGCGAACAACCCCAGCACCGGCAGCACGACGGCCGTCTCCGCCGTGACAAACCCCCGGTCGCCCGGTCCGACCGGGCCGCGCCGCCCGCTCGGACCGGACCGGCCGGTGGCCTCAGAACTGCGCATCGAGCGCCTTCCCGATCACCGACCGCAGCGCGTCGTCGACCGCCCCGCCGGTCACCACCTTGTACAGAACCGCGGCGAAGGCACACGCCACGATCGTCCCCATCGCGTACTCGGCGGTCGCCATCCCCGCATCCGCCCGTGCCTTGGCCGCCGCGTACCGCCGCAGACACCACCGCATCACCATTTCGGCCTCCCCGACCTGTGCTGAGTCCCGTGCTTCCGGCCGTCGCGTTCCCGACGGCCGTGCTTCCGTGTCCGTGCTTGCGTTGCCGCGCTCGCGTTTCCGTGCGTGCCTCGCTTTCGTGCTCGCACCCCTCTCGTCCGCCTCATCCACCGCCCGCCAGGGCGCCCGCGAGCCCGAGCATCACCGGCGCCACCCCGATCAGCAGGAACGCGGGCAGAAAGCAGGCCCCCAGCGGGGCGGTGGCCAGGATGCTCGCGTGCTGCACCCGTTTGTCCGCCTGTCTCCCTTGCTCGGCCCGGCAGTCGGCGGCGAGCCGGGACATCGGCTCCACTGCCGGGGCGCCCGTCGTTCCGGCGTGCTCCAGGGCGCGCGCCAGACCGCGCGCCCCGGGCAGAGCTCCCATGCGCCCCCAGGCGGCAGCCGGTTCGCCCCCGAGCCGGAGCTCTGCCGCGGCCTGGGAGAGCCGCTCGCCGATCGGGCCGCCGAGCGACCGCCCCACCGCCTCCGCCGCCTTGCGCGGCCCCGCTCCGGCCGCCAGACAGGCGGTGAGCAGATCGGCTGCCAGCGGAAGCTGACGCACCACGCCTTCCCCGGCCCGCTTGCCCGACCGCCCGCCATCTCCGGCCCGGCGGTGCCGCTGCCATCGCCTCGCCCCATAGCCCGCAGCGAGCCCCAGCGCGCAGCCCAGCACGCCCCCGACCAGGACGAGGCAGACGAGCAGGGCACCGGCGGCCGAGGCCCAGCCCCGTATCGCGTCGGACGCGCCGTACGCCCGCCATCTCTCCCGCAGCCCCGGACGCCGCACCGCCTCGTGAGGCTCCGGCAGCAGCGCCGCGAGCCGCCGCCGAGCGGTCCGGACCCGGCGGGCCTCGGCCACCGCTTCCACCGCCGAGACGGTGGCGGCCGCGAAGGCCGTCGCGATCCACAGGCTGTGGACGACGTCAGCCCGCATGACCCCGGCGTCCTCCCTGACCGGCCGCCGTCCGGATCACCCGCGCCGTCCAGGCGAACCCGGCCCACTCCAGCAGCCCGCCCACCAGCAGGCAGGCCAGCCCGGCCGGGGTGTGCAGCAGCACATGCAGCGGGTCCGCTCCCAGCCCGGCGCCCATCCCCAGCCCGAAGGCGGGCAGCAGCATCAGGAGGACGGCCGTCGCCCTGGGACCAGCCAGCTTGGCGCGCAGATGCTGCCGATGGTCCCGCTCGGCCCGCAGGGCCGCCGCGACCCGGTCGAGGCCCGCCGCGAGGCCCGCCCCCTCGTCGACCGCGACCTGCCAGCAGGCCGCGACTCCGGTGAGCCCCTCCGCACCAGGCGCCCGGGCCGCCCCGCGCAGCGCCTCGGGCACATCGCCGCCGAACCGCGCCGCCGCGGAGACCAGGCCCCAACGCTCCCCGATGGGCCCCGGGGGCACGGCCAACAGCGCCTCGACCGGCTGCCGCCCGGCGCGCAGCTCGCCCGCCACCACCCCGCACAGCTCGATCACCGCGGCGGCCCGCCGCTCCCGCTCCCGGTCGTGCGTGCGCGCCCGCCGCCACCGGCCGACGACCGGCACGGCCGCGGCCCCGGCCAGCAGCGGCAGCGCCGAATCGCCCACCAGCGCCAGCACGCATCCCACCGGCAGGCACAGCAGCTCACGCCCCATCCGCCCGCCGTAGGCGGTCCACCATCGCTCCCGGAGCCCGGCCACCGTCTCGGCCAGCCGACGCCGCGGAGCCCGTCTTGCGGGGCCGACGGCTCCGGCGCCCGCGAACAGCAGCCTGGCCCGCCGCAGATCTTGGTCCCACCCGGAGATCAGCCAGGCCGCCGCGCCCGCGCACAGCACGGCCGCGTACAGCGGCAACGTCGTCTCCGGGGGCGCCCCACCGCCGCTCATACCGCACCCCCACCGCGTACGCACAGCCGCTCGAGCCGCTCCCAGCCCGCCGCCTTCCCGAAGCCCTCGGGGGTCCACACCGCGGCCGGGACGGTCGTGACATAGCCCGCCCGATCCCGGCCGAGGACATGCAGCTCGGCGACCCTGCGCCGCCCGCCGCGGTCCCGCACCAGATGGACCACGACCGATACCGCGGCCGCCAACTGGCTGTGCAGCGCGGCCCGGTCGAGACCGGCCGTCGATCCCAGCGCCTCCAGCCGGGCCGGGACATCCGCCGCGGTGTTGGCGTGCACCGTGCCGCACCCGCCCTCGTGCCCGGTGTTGAGGGCGCCGAGGAGGTCGGTGACCTCGGGGCCGCGCACCTCTCCGACCACCAGCCGGTCCGGACGCATCCGCAGCGCCTGGCGCACCAGATCCCGCAGCGTGACCTGGCCTCTGCCCTCCTGATTGGCAGGCCGGGTCTCCAGCCGGACCACATGCGGATGGTTTGGCCTGAGCTCCGCGGAGTCCTCGGCGAGGACGATCCGCTCGTCCCGCCCGACGAGCCCCAGCAGTGTGCTCAGGAGCGTCGTCTTGCCCGAGCCCGTGCCACCGCTGATGAGGAACGACAGCCTGGCGTCCAGCATCGCCCGCAGCAGCTGCCGGCCGCCTGGCGGCACCGTCCCCGCCGCCACCAGCTCCTCCAGCGAGAACGCCCGGGGCCGCACCACGCGCAGCGACAGACAGGTGGATCCGACGGCCACCGGAGGCAGCACCGCGTGCAGCCGTGTGCCGTCCGGCAGCCGGGCGTCCACCCACGGCCTGGCATCGTCCAGCCGGCGACCCGCCACGGCGGCCAGGCGCTGGGCGAGCCTGCGCACCGCGGCCGCGTCGGTGAACGCGACATCCGTCCGCTCCAGTCCGGCTCCGCGGTCCACCCACACCTCATCGGGGGCGGTGACCAGCACATCCGTGACATCGGCGGCGGCGAGCAGCGGCTCCAGCGGCCCGGTGCCGACCAGTTCGGAGCGCAGGGCCGCGACGACGCCCAGGACCTCCGTGTCGCCGAGCAGCCGCCCCTCCTCGCGCAGGGCCGCAGCCACCCGCGCGGGCGTCGGCTCCGCCCCGCTGCGCGCCAGCCGCAGCCGCACCGCGTCCAGCAGCTCCGGCGACTCGACGCCCATGCCACCGCGCTCACTCCAACCGGCGCTCATGCCCCGCCCCCTCGCTGCTCCGCGCCGGCCAGGACCCGCGCCCAGAACTCGGCGCAGAACCGGGCGAGCGGCCCACGGGGGCTGCCGCCCGGTGGCTCCCCGCCGTCCAGCGCTTCCGGCAGCCCGGGCTCCGGCGGCAGCTCACCGGCCAGCGGCAGATCCAGCAGCCGGGCGATCTCCTCGTCGTCGAGCCCCGGGCCGCACGGTCCGCGCACCACCGCGCGCAGATCCCGCAGCACCATGCCCACCGTCGATGCCACGCGGTGGGCGGCGGCCACGGCCCGCAGCTCGGCGGGCACCACCAGCAGGCCCAGATCCAGCTGGGCGAGGGCCTCGGCCACCGTGTCGTCCACCCGCCGCGGCAGATCCACCACCACGACCCCGCCGCGCCGCCGTGCGGCCGAGAGCACGGCCCGCATCGCGGACGGCGCGATGCCCACCGATTGGCCGCGGTCCCAGCTGAGCACCCGCAAGGAGTGCAGCTCGGGGAGCGATTCCTCCAGCGCGCCCCCGGCGACCCGGCCACGCGATTCGGAGAAGGCAGGCCATCTCAGCCCCTCCGCACCCTCGCCGCCCAACAGCACGTCCAAGCCGCCGCCCAGCGGGTCTGCGTCGATGAGCATGGTGCGCCGCCCCGCGCGGGCGGCGGTGACCGCCAGGGCGCAGGCGAGGGTGCTGGCCCCCGCGCCGCCGCGCCCGCCGACGACCCCGATCGTGAAGGCCTGGCGGCCGACGCCCTCGGCCACATCGGCGATGCGGTCCACCAGCCAGGTCTCGGCATCGGGCAGAAACGCCACATTGTCCGCACCGAGGTCGACCGCCCGCCGCCAGATGTCGTGGTCGTCGAGGTCCCGCCCGATGAGCAGCACCCCTTCCCTGCGGGTGGTGCCGCGCAGCCGGGCTGCGGCGTCGTCACCGACAAGAATCAGCGGGGCGCTTTCCCAACTGCCCCGGCGCGTGGGCGCGCCATGCACCACTTCGGGCTCGGCCCCCGCCGCCGCGCACAGCCGCAACAAGTCGTCGAGAAGCTCCTCGTCCTCCGTGACGATCAGCGGTCTGCGCTGTCGTCCATCCGCCGCCGGTTGTTTCGCTGTGATGGATCCAGCCACGATCCCCTCCCCCATCTCGTTACGCGCTCTCACTCCCGCGAACGATGAGCGCGAACACCGCGGAGAATCAGCGTCCGGCGATCCAGGAAATCTTGGGGATCTTGGTCCAAAACTGTGGACAACTCATCAGTTGTGAATATCCCAGTCACCTAAACCAGTGACTTCCGGAGAGCAGTCTTGCGATTACGGACAGTCACGGATCAGGCTGGTGACACGAAGGGCGCGGGCAGAGGCCCGAGAGGGGGAAATGATCAGATGAGAAGACGGAAAATGCGTCCGGACATGCGACGACCCCCGCCGGGGGGGAGAGCGGGGGTCGTCCCCACGGCCGACTCGGGGGGGGAGGAGTCGGACCGGGTTAGCACGGTCGCGAACGATCCGTGACTTCCATGGTGTACCCGAGAGCCTTCTCAGGCAAACCCACGCGCCTGAGCTTACGCCGAATGGTGGGCCCTATGCTCGGCGTCGTGGAAAACCACTCGTTGCCTCGGACAGCCGCCTTCTTTGACCTGGACAAGACGGTCATTGCGAAGTCGAGCGCGCTCACCTTCAGCAAGTCCTTCTACCAAGGTGGGCTGATCAACCGCCGCGCCGTACTGCGTACCGCATATGCGCAGTTCGTCTTCCTCGCCGGCGGCGCCGATCACGAGCAGATGGAACGGATGCGGGAGTATCTCTCGGCGCTGTGCCGGGGATGGAACGTCCAGCAGGTGCGGGAGATCGTCGCCGAGACCCTGCATGACCTCATCGACCCGATCATCTATGACGAGGCCGCCTCGCTCATCGAGGAACACCACGCCGCAGGCCGCGATGTGGTGATTGTCAGCACATCGGGCGCCGAGGTCGTCGAGCCGATCGGCGAGCTGCTGGGCGCGGATCGCGTCGTGGCCACCCGCCTGGTCGTGGAGAACGGGGTGTTCACCGGCGAGGTGGAGTACTACGCATACGGGCCGACCAAGGCGGAGGCGATCGCGGAGCTGGCCGAGTCCGAAGGCTATGACCTCTCCCGCTGCTATGCCTATAGCGACTCGGCCACCGACCTGCCGATGCTGGAATCCGTCGGCCATCCACACGCGGTCAATCCGGACCGCGCCCTGCGGCGCGAGGCCGCGGCCCGCGGCTGGCCGGTTCTCTCCTTCAACAGGCCGGTGCGGCTGAAGCAGCGAGTGCCCTCCCTCTCCATGCCGCCGCGTCCGGTGCTGGCGCTGGCGGCTGCGGTGGGCGCGGCAGCGGCTACCGCGGGGCTGGTGTGGTACGCGAGTCGACGCCGCGCACCGTATGCCCGCGTTTGAAGCCAATCGCAAAGAACTGCGATGAAAGCTTCCGCTTGGCCGGGCACAGGAGTAGAAAGGAATCGAAGGCCCGCGAGACCAGGGGCATCCGGAGGATTCCCCCCAGACGCACCAAGGCCCACGGACCAAGCATGAATACCGGGCACCCACGCGACGCCGACCCGTCGATTACGGGCCAGCCGCACCAGGTGACGGGCGAAGATCCCGACCTGATGGGCAAATTTTCGTGCACGCATGGTAACCCGGTGGACGTGCCAGCGGCGGTACCGAACTCGGTGCCGCCGCAACCATGTCCGGGCCCGTTCGCGGCGGCCCGGCCGCGCCCGAGTGGGTCGAGTGACCGGACTCAGGCGGCGCCGCGCTGCAAGGCCTCGCAGACCGCCGTGCTCTCACGGGCCCCCAACTCCACCGCCCGCCCGCAGTGCGCGATCCACGCGGCCATACCCTCCGGCGTCCCGGAGGCATAGCCGTCCAGCGCCGCGGCATACGCCGCGCCCCCCAGCTCCGCATGTCCGACCTCCGCCGGACAGATGGACTTCGGGTCAAGCCCGCTTCCCACCAACACGATCCGCTCCGCCGCGCGGGCCACCAGACCGTTGTGGGTACCAAAGGGCCGCAGGGCCAACAGTTCGCCGTGCACCACCGCCGCCGTCACCAGCGCCGGGGCACCGCTCCCCGCGATGAGCAACTGCGCCAACCCGTCCAGCCGCCCCGCCATCTCACCGGCGTCCGGCAGCGCCAGCTCGATCAGCGGCTCCTCGACCGGCTCACCGGCCAGCCGTGGCCGCCCCACCGAATCGGCCACCTCTGTTCCCCCGGCCGCCACCAGATGCAGCCGGGCCAGCACCCGCAGCGGCGACTGCCGCCACACACTCAACAGCTGTCCCGCCTCGGCGGTCAGCCGCAGCGCCGCCCCCACCGTGCGCGGCTCGCCCTCCGATCCGAAGTCGCTGCGGCGCCGCACCTCCTCCAGCGCCCAATCGGCCCCGGCCAGGGCAGCGGAGCCACGCGCTCCGCGCAGGGCCGCCTCGGATGTGACCTCATTGCTGCGGCGGCGCATCACCCGGTGGCCGTAGATCCGGTCCACCGCCTTGCGTACGGCTTCCACAGAGTCGGCGACGCCGGGAAGCGCGACCAGAGCGGCGAGCGGATCTGCTGTCGTACTCATGGGTACGACCCTACGCACCCATCGGCTTCCACGGCCGCCGCCCCTCGTTGGAGTGGTCTTCTTCACCGTTACCGCCATCCGGGACGATCACTCACCTACGCTAGGTGAACATGAAGATCGCTTTCGTGGGCAAGGGCGGCAGCGGCAAGACCACGCTGTCCTCGCTGTTCATCCGCCATCTCGCCGCCACCGGCGCCCCCGTCATGGCCGTCGACGCGGACATCAACCAGCATCTCGGCACGGCCCTCGGCCTGGACGAGCCGGAGGCGGCCGAGCTGCCCGCCATGGGCGCCCGCCTCCCCCTGATCAAGGACTATCTGCGCGGCACGAACCCCCGCATCTCCGGGGCCGACACGATGATCAAGACGACTCCGCCGGGCGAGGGTTCGCGGCTCCTGCGGATCGACGAGGACAACCCGGTGTACGCGGCCTGCGCCCGGACGGTCGGGCTCGACGGCGGGCAGGTGCGTCTGATGGTGACCGGCCCCTTCACCGAGTCCGATCTCGGTGTCGCCTGTTACCACTCCAAGGTCGGCGCGATCGAGCTGTGCCTGAACCATCTGGTCGACGGCCGGGACGAGTTCGTCGTCGTCGACATGACCGCCGGCAGCGACTCCTTCGCCTCGGGCCTCTTCACCCGCTTCGACATGACGTTCCTGGTCGCCGAGCCCACCCGCAAGGGCATCGCCGTCTACCGCCAGTACAAGGAGTACGCCGCCGACTTCGACGTGGTGCTGCGCGTGGTCGGCAACAAGGTGCAGGGCCCGGACGACCTGGCCTTCCTACGCGCCGAGGTGGGCGAGGACCTGCTGGCCACGGTCGGCCACTCGGACTGGGTGCGGGCCATGGAAAAGGGCCGCCCAGCGCGCTTCGACGAGTTGGAGGAGGTCAACCGCCGCGCGCTGCGGACGCTGCACGAGGCGGTGGACGCGACCTACGAGCGGCGGGACTGGCAGCGGTACACCCGCCAGATGGTGCACTTCCATCTGAAGAACGCCCAGAGCTGGGGCAACGAGAAGACGGGCGCCGACCTGGCCGCCCAGGTCGACCCCGCCTTCGTCCTGGACGAATCCGTCCGGACCGAGCGGCCGGCGGCTACTCCCGCTCCCGCTTAGCGGGCATGGCCGAGTGGGTGGAGGCCGGCTCGGCGGTGAAGAACTTCGCCCAGCCGCCCTTCGGCCGCTCCCCGACGTCCAGTCCGCGCAGCCGGCGCAGCACCCCGGGGCCCTGCGCGTCCAGCCAGTCGGCCAGTTGTTTGAAGGGAACACAGCGCACGCCCTTGCGCGGGCAGATCTTCTTGATGGTGTCCTCGACGGCGCGCATATACGTTCCGCCGTTCCAGGACTCGAAGTGGTTGCCGATGAACAGCGGTGCGCGGTTGCCGTCGTACGCCCGGTCGAAGGCGGCGAACAGCCCGTCTCGCATCTGTCTGCCCCACGCCGCGCGCTTGGAGGGGTCGCCCTTGGTCGTGCCGGACTGGTTGGCGAGGAAGTTGTAGTCCATCGACAGGGTCTCGTAGGAGCGGCCGGGCACGGGGATCTCCTGTAGCGGGAAGTCCCAGATCCCGTGGATCTTCTTCGGCCAGACCTGACGGCCGCCCACGGAGCTGGCGTCGTAGCGGAATCCCAACTTCTTGGCCGCCTTGATCAGGTTCTTCTGCCCCTCCAGGCAGGGGGCACGGCCGCCCACGAGCTCCTTGCCGTAGTCGAAGGGCAGCGGTTCGCCGCCCCGCAGGCCGGTGTTGGTCTTCCAGTGCTGGACGAACGACACGGCCTGCCGGGTCTCGTCGATCCACTCTCCGGGGCTCCAGGTGCCCACCCCGTCGTCCGGGCCGCAGAAGTGCCCGTTGAAGTGGGTGCCGATCTCATTGCCCTCCCGCCAGGCGGCGCCGAGTTGCTCGACGGTGTCCTTGACGCCCTTGACGTCGTTGAAGCCGATCGACGAGGCGCCGCGCGAGTGTCTCGGCGGGTCGTACTTGTCGCGCTTCTCGGCGGGCAGCATGTAGACGCCGCTGAGGAAGTACGTCATCTTCGCGTCGTACTTCTTGCCGACCGCGCGGAAGCGGGAGAAGAGCTTCTGGCCGTCCTGGCCCGCGCCGTCCCAGGAAAAGACGACGAACTGCGGTGGCTTCTCGCCCGGTTTGAGCCGCCGGGGTCTGAGCTGCCCTGGCTGTGGCCCGGTGTCGGACATCGATCCGTCCCCGATGAGTTTCCCCGCCCGCTTGGGGTGGTTCGGCGCCGCCGGTCCGTTCCGCTGCGCGTCGCGATCCGAACCAGGCCCGCCCGGGCTGCCTGGGCGCTGTGGGTCCGATCCCCCTGTGCAGTTGGCCACCGCGGCCAGCGCGGCCATCACGGCGAACCATGCAGTGACGTTTCTTCTGGCTCTCACGCCGCCACCTCGTCTCTCTCGTCGCCCCGCGTCGCGGGAGCTCGAACCCAGAGCCAAGCTCGCACGGAACGACGAAAAGACAGAGGATGACAAGCCATCTTAAATGACTATTCACCCGTTAGATGGAATATCGAGCAGGTTAGCCCGAAAAAGCTTCTCGTGGACTTTACTCGGCATTACGATTCATTTACCAATGCTTGGTAGTCCTTGCCGGGCTTGGCATCCAGACCGCAGGCAGCCAAACCGCAGTACGCCGTGACCCACGGCCGTGTATTCGTACGCGGCCGCGAAGCCCCGGAGGAGACGGGAATGTCGCAACTCTTGAACCGGATCGGCGGGGTCTCCTGTCGACGGGACCTTTCCGCCTCGATCGTCGTCTTCCTGATCGCGATCCCGCTCTCCCTCGGGATCGCGCTGGCCACGGGCGCCCCGTTGCAGGCCGGGCTGGTCTCCGCCGTCGTGGGCGGGATCGTGGCCGGGCTGCTCGGGGGCGCCCCGCTCCAGGTCAGCGGGGCCGCGACCGGCCTGGTCGTGGTCACCGCCGATCTGGTGCAGCGCTACGGCTGGCGCACCACCTGCGCGATCACCGTGCTCGCCGGCGCGGCGCAACTGGCCCTCGGCGCTCTGCGGGTGGCCCGGGCGACGCTCGCGATCAGCCCGGCCATCGTGCACGGGATGCTCGCGGGCATCGGCGTCGTGATCGCGGTCGGCCAGCTGCATGTGGTGCTCGGCGACAGCCCCGACAGCTCGGTGATCGACAATATCGCCGCGCTGCCCACGGAACTGAGCCATCCGCACCCGGCCGCCCTGCTGGTGGGCGCGATCACCGTCGGAGTGCTCGCGGTGTGGCCGTGGCTGCCGGGGAGAGCTGGGCGGATCGCGCGGGCCGTACCGGCGGCGCTCGTCGCCGTCGTGGCGGCCACCACGGTGAGCGCCGGCATGTCCCTGCCGCGTGTCGACCTGCCGTCCTGGGAGCTCCCGGCGCTGCCCGGCCTCCCGGAGGGGCCGGTGCTCGGTCTGGTCGCCGCAGTACTGACGGTCACTCTGGTCGCCAGCATGGAATCGCTGCTGTCCGCCGTCGCCGTCGACCGGCTCCATACCGCGAGCCCCGGCCGGCGGCCGGCAAACAGGCGGGCGGAAAACCCGTCGGCGGAGGAGCGGGTAGCGGTGCCGGACAAACGGCCCGTTCGGCTGGACCGCGAGCTGGTCGGGCAGGGCGCCGCCAATCTGGTCTCCGGCCTGCTGGGCGGGCTGCCGATCGCCGGAGGCGCGATCCGGGGCTCGGCCAATGTCCGGGCCGGTGCCGTGACCCGGCGGTCCACGGTGCTGCACGGCGCATGGGTGGCGCTGTGCGCCGGGCTGCTCGCCGGGGTGCTGGAGCTGATTCCGCTCGCAGCGCTCGCCGCGCTGGTCATGGTCGTCGGCGTGAAGATGGTCAGCTTCGCGCACATCAAGAACGTCCAGCGGAACCGGGAGTTCCCGGTGTACGCGGCCACGCTGGGCGGCGTCGTTCTGCTGGGCGTGTTGCAGGGGGCGGCGGTCGGGATCGTCGTCGCGGTCTTCACCGCGCTGCGCCGGCTGACCCATACCCGGATCACCGTGGTCGAGGAGGCCGGGCTGCACCGAGTGCGGGTGAGCGGGCAGCTGACGTTCCTGGCGGTGCCCCGGCTCAGCCGGGCCCTGGCGCAGCTGCCCGCCGGGGCGAGCGTGGTGGTGGAGCTGGGCGGCTGGTTCATGGACCACGCCGCGTATGACGCATTGCAGTCCTGGGCCGAGGGGCACCGGGCGCGCGGCGGCTGGGTCAGGCTCGGCGGCCGGTCGGGGCGGCCGATCGCCGAACCGGCCAGCGCCCATGCCTGCCGCCCGTGGACTCCCTGGCGCAACCATCACTGCACCCGCCCCGCCCCGGCGGCCGTGCGGAGCGGCGGGGAGCAGTTGGCCGGCGGGGAGCAGCTGCTCGGCGGGGTGAGCGCCTTCCAGCGGAACACCGCGCCGCTGGTGCGGGAGGAGCTGGCGCGGCTCGCGCGGGAGGGGCAGCGGCCCACTCAGCTCTTCCTGACCTGTGCCGACTCCCGGCTGGTGACCAGCATGATCACCTCCAGCGGGCCCGGTGATCTGTTCACCGTGCGCAATGTGGGCAATCTGGTGCCGCCACCCGGCGGCGGACCGGCCTGTGACTCGGTGGGCGCGGCGATCGAGTACGCGGTGGAGGTGCTGAAGGTCGGCAGCATCACGGTGTGCGGCCACTCGGGGTGCGGGGCGATGCAGGCCCTGCTCGGCTCGGCGGTGCCCGCACCGTCGGCCGGAGAGGCTCCATCCGCTGGAGAGGCACCGTCCGGTGGAGAGACGCCGTCCGCGGCGCAGACGCCGCTCGCGCGGTGGCTGCGCCACGGCCGACCGAGCCTGGCTCGTATGGAGCGGATCGGGCGGCTGGGGCGCGGCGAGGTGGCGCTGGGCAACAGGCCGGTGGCCGACGAGCTGGAGCGGCTGGCGCTGGTCAATGTGGTGCAGCAGCTCGACCATCTGATGTCCCACGGCTGTGTGGCGCGTCGGGTGGCGGAGGGCGCGCTGGTGCTCCACGGCATGTACTTCCATGTGGGGGAGGCTCAGGCGTATGTGCTGGAGTCGGGGGGATCGGGCAGGTTTTCGGCTGTGCGGCCGGACCACGGCGCGGCGGCGGCCGCCGCCTGTGCGAGCAGCAGAGCCTCTGCCGACACGGGCGGCGCGGGCGGCATGTTCCGGTCTCGTGCGGAGGACGGGCTCCGATCCGGGGCAGGAGGCGGCTCCCGGTCCGGGGCCTTGGGCCTTATGTGATTACAGGTCTAAACCAATTTTTGCCAACCACCCTTGTCAGGGTGCACCGCGGGCTGATGAGCTATGGCCTGGGACACAACGGTCACCCTGGGAATGGGAGATGTCGTGAGCAACGAAAGCCTGGCCAACCTTCTTCGGGAGGAGCGTCGCTTCGCGCCCCCCGCCGATCTGGCCGCGAACGCCAACGTGACAGCGGAGGCGTACGAGCGGGCGAAGGCTGACCGCCTGGGCTTCTGGGCCGAGCAGGCCCGTCGGCTGACCTGGGCCGCCGAACCGAGCGAGACGCTGGACTGGTCGAACCCGCCGTTCGCGAAGTGGTTCGCCGACGGCAAGCTCAACGTGGCGTACAACTGCGTCGACCGCCACGTGGAGAACGGGCTGGGCGACCGGGTGGCCATCCACTTCGAGGGCGAGCCCGGCGACACCCGAGCCCTCACCTACGCCGAGTTGCAGCGCGAGGTCTCCCGGGCGGCGCACGCCCTGACCGAGCTCGGGGTCCAGGCCGGTGACCGGGTCGCCATCTATCTGCCGATGATCCCGGAGACCGTGGTCGCGATGCTGGCCTGCGCCCGTATCGGCGCCCCGCACTCCGTGGTCTTCGGCGGCTTCTCGGCCGACGCTCTCGCCACCCGCATCCAGGACGCCGACGCGCGCGTGGTGATCACCGCGGACGGCGGCTACCGCCGCGGCAAGCCCTCCGCGCTCAAGCCCGCCGTCGACGAGGCCCTGACCCGCCCCGGCACCGACAAGGTGCGCAATGTGCTGGTGGTCCGCCGCACCGGCCAGGAGGTGGCCTGGACCGAGGACCGCGATGTGTGGTGGCACGAGCTGGTCGACCGCCAGCCGGACCAGCACACCCCCGAGGCGTTCGACGCCGAGCACCCGCTCTTCATCCTCTACACCTCGGGCACGACCGGTAAGCCGAAGGGCATCCTGCACACTACCGGCGGCTATCTCACCCAGATCTCCTACACCCACCACGCCGTCTTCGACCTCAAGCCGGAGTCGGACGTGTACTGGTGCACGGCGGACGTCGGCTGGGTCACCGGCCACTCGTACATCGTCTACGGACCGCTGTCCAACGGCGCGACCGAGGTGCTCTACGAGGGCACACCGGACGCCCCGCACCAGGGCCGCTGGTGGGAGATCATCCAGAAGTACGGCGTCACGATCTTCTACACCGCCCCGACCGCGATCCGCGCCTGCATGAAGTGGGGCGACGACATCCCGGCCAAGTTCGATCTGTCCTCGCTGCGCATCCTCGGCTCGGTCGGCGAGCCGATCAACCCCGAGGCATGGATCTGGTACCGCAAGCACATCGGGGCGGACCGCACGCCCGTGGTCGACACCTGGTGGCAGACCGAGACCGGCGGGATGATGATCAGCCCGCTGCCGGGCGTCACCGAGACCAAGCCCGGTTCGGCCCAGATCCCGCTCCCCGGCATCTCCGCCACCGTCGTCGACGACGACGCCAACGAGGTGCCGGACGGCTCCGGCGGCTACCTCGTCCTCACCGAGCCCTGGCCGTCCATGCTCCGCACCATCTGGGGCGACGACCAGCGCTATCTGGACACCTACTGGTCCCGCTTCGCCAACCGCTACTTCGCCGGCGACGGCGCCAAGAAGGACGACGACGGCGACATCTGGCTGCTCGGCCGGGTCGACGATGTGATGCTGGTCTCCGGCCACAACATCTCGACCACCGAGGTGGAGTCGGCACTGGTCTCGCACCCCAAGGTTGCCGAGGCCGCGGTCGTCGGGGCGACCGACCCCCAGACCACCCAGGCCATCTGTGCCTTCGTCATACTGCGCGGCGGCGCGGCGGAGGACGACGACCTGGTCGAGGAGTTGCGGGCGCATGTCGCCAAGCAGCTCGGCCCGATCGCCAAGCCCAAGCGGATCCTGCCGGTGGCCGAGCTGCCCAAGACCCGCTCCGGCAAGATCATGCGGCGGCTGCTGCGCGATGTCGCCGAGAACCGCGCCCTGGGCGATGTCACCACGCTCACCGACTCCTCCGTCATGGATCTCATCCAGGCCAAGCTGCCGACCGCCGCCAGCGAGGACTGACCGGGGTACACGAGCGGAGGGCGCCCGGTTCGGCCGGGCGCCCTCCGCGCATTCCGGATAGGGTGGGAAGCCGTCGCGTAAAGAGCGCGACAAGAACAAGGTTTCAGGGGCGCGCCGGGAAGTCTGGTCGGCACACAGCACACGTGTGTCCGCATGGGGATACACCCGACCGACTCAGGAGGCCTCCGCCCGTGGCCGCGCCCTTCCGCCGCAAGTTCCTCGGACGTCTGTCGCTGCCCGAGCGGACCTTCGTCGTCGACGCCCTGCGCACCGAAACCGTCGGCGGCGTCATCCTGCTGGTCGCCGCCCTGGCCGCGCTGCTCCTCGTCAACACCCCGCTCAGCGGGTTCTATCAGCACATCAGGGACTTCTCCTTCGGCCCCGACGCGCTGCATCTGCACCTTTCGGTCGCCTCCTGGGCCGCAGACGGCCTGCTCACCGTCTTCTTCTTCGTGGCCGGCATCGAGCTCAAGCGCGAGCTGATCGCGGGCGAGCTGCGCGATCCCCGGGCGGCCGCGCTCCCCGTCGTGGCCGCGATATGCGGCATGGCCATGCCCGCCCTCGTCTATGTGACCGTGGGGGCGGTCGGCGGCGGGAACCTCAGGGGCTGGGCGGTGCCCACCGCCACCGATATCGCCTTCGCCCTCGCCGTGCTCGCCGTCATCGGCACCGCGCTGCCCGCCGCCCTGCGCGCGTTCCTGCTCACGCTCGCGGTGGTCGACGACCTCGGCGCGATCCTGATCATCGCGATCTTCTACACGACGCATATCAATTTCCTCGCCCTCGGCCTCGCCTTCGCCGGCCTCGTCGTGTTCTGGACCCTGCACCACAAGGGCGTCCGCGGCGCCTATGTCTATGTCCCGCTGGCCTTCGTCATCTGGGCGCTGATGCACGCGAGCGGGGTGCACGCCACGGTCGCGGGCGTGGCCATGGGCCTGATGCTGCGCTGCACCGTGCGCGAGGGCGAGGAGCGCTCCCCCGCCGAGCGCGTCGAGCACCGGATGCGCCCGCTGTCGGCCGGTCTCGCCGTCCCGCTGTTCGCCTTCTTCGCCGCCGGGGTCCCGGTCTCCGGTGGCGCCGTCGGGCAGGTCTTCTCCCGCCCGGAGACGCTCGGCGTCGTCCTCGGCCTCGTCGTGGGCAAGGCCGTCGGCGTCTTCGGCGGCTCCTGGCTCGCCGCCCGCTTCACCAAAGCGACCCTGAACGAGGACTTGGCCTGGGCCGATGTGTTCGCGGTCGCCTCGCTCGCCGGAATCGGCTTCACGGTCTCGCTGCTCATCGGTGAGCTGGCCTTCCCCGGCGACCCCGCGCTCGCCGCCGAGGTGAAGGCGGCGGTGCTCATCGGCTCGCTGATCGCCGCGGTCCTGTCGGGCGTCCTGCTGAAGATGCGCAACAACACCTACCGCAGGCTGTGCGAGGAAGAGGAGCGGGACGAGGACCATGACGGCATCCCCGACGTCTATGAACTGGACAGCCCCGAGTACCACCTGCGCATGGCCGCCATCCACGAGGCCAAGGCCGCCGAGCACCGCCGACTTGCCGAAGTGGCCGCTGCGGCCGACTCCGGTGACGATCGTCCGGCATGATCTGAGAGGCTTGACGACCGCGGAGTAACACAGCAGATGTGGACGACGCATCAGCAGGACATGGCGAACGCGTATGACATACGGGACGCGTAAGACGTGCGAGAGCAGAGGGAGATGGCGATGAGCGCAGCCGACGACGGCGGCAACCGCAGCCTCGGCCAGCTGGTGGCCACGGCGACCACCGAACTGTCCGCGCTGGTGCACGACGAGATCGCGCTGGCCAAGGCCGAATTCAGGGACAGCGCCCGGCGCACCCTGTTCGGCAGCGGCGCGGCGATCGTGGCCGGGGTGCTGCTGCTGTTCTCGCTGCCGGTGCTGAGCTTCGCCCTCGCCTACGGCCTGCGCGCCTGGACCGGCCTCGGCCTCGCCTGGTGCTTTCTGATCGTGGGCGGCATCTACTGGCTGCTCGCCGCGATCCTCGGCGCACTCGCGCTCGCCAAGTTCAAGCGGGTCAAGGCGCCGAAGAAGTCCGTGGCCTCGGCCAAGGAGACGGCTGCCGTCCTGGGGAGCGTCAAGCCGCACCCGCGTGCCGCGTCCAATGGCGGCCGCCCGGCACGGGATGTGACACGCTCGTCGGCATGACGGCCCCTGACACCTCCGCCTCGGTCGTACGGCTCGACGGACCCTGGACCCATCGGGACGTCGCGGCCAACGGTGCGCGCTTCCACATCGCCGAGCTGGGTGACGGCCCGCTGGTCCTGCTGCTGCACGGCTTTCCGCAGTTCTGGTGGGCATGGCGGCACCAGCTGACCGCCCTGGCCGACGCCGGGTTCCGCGCGGTGGCGATGGATCTGCGCGGGGTGGGCGGCAGCGACCGCACGCCCCGGGGCTACGACCCGGCCAATCTCGCCCTCGACATCACCGGGGTGGTCCGCTCGCTCGGCGAGCCCGACGCCGCGCTCGTCGGCCATGACCTGGGCGGATATCTCGCGTGGACGGCCGCGGTGATGCGGCCGAAGCTGGTCAGGCGGCTCGCGGTGGCCTCGATGCCGCATCCGCGGCGCTGGCGCTCGGCCATGCTCAGGGACGTCAAGCAGAGCGCGGCGAGCAGCTATATCTGGGGCTTCCAGCGGCCCTGGCTGCCCGAGCGGCAGCTGACCGCGGACGGCGGAGCGCTGGTCGGGCGGCTGCTCCGGGACTGGTCGGGGCCGCGGCTGCCCGAGGACGAGGCCGTGGAGACCTACCGGCGGGCGATGACCATCCCGTCGACGGCGCACTGCTCGATCGAGCCGTACCGCTGGATGGTGCGATCGCTGGCGCGCCCGGACGGTTTCCAGTTCAACCGGCGGATGCGGCGGCCCGTGCGGGTGCCCACGCTGCATCTGCACGGGTCACTCGACCCGGTGATGCGTACGCGCAGCGCGGCGGGGTCCGGGGAGTATGTGGAGGCGCCCTATCGCTGGCGGCTCTTCGACGGCCTCGGGCACTTCCCGCACGAGGAGGACCCGGCCGCCTTCTCCACCGAGCTGATCAACTGGCTCAAGGACCCCGAGCCCGATCGCTGAGGCCGCACGGCGGACGGGCCACAGCCGTACGAACATGTGTTTTTCGAACGGCCACTTGCCTGGAGCATAGGCCAATTGCCGCAGCCGCGGGCGATTACGGACCATGGGCCCCGGGCAGAGACCCATGTATGGGCTGGACGCACGACTACCGTGACGCACCAAGCGACCGCGGCTCCGAAGCCGCCGCTGCTGCCAATACCGCGCTGAGCGTTCCCGAGCGGGGCGGTCCCGGGCCTTCCGCAGGCCATGACCCCGATATGGGAATCCCGCGCATTATCCGCCGCAGGGCCCGCTGGGTCTCGGCCCGGCTGCGCCATCCACGCGGTCGCCAGTAGCAACCGTCATGCGGTGTGGCCGCGAGGTCACTCACGGCCACACCGCTGACGCATCGGGGTCGGCTGCTACAGCGCACATCCCTTGGTGTCCACCGGGGTCTGGGCCGTGCGCCCCTTCACGACGTCCTCGTGCACCTCGTCCGCGGTCAGCGCGTACCCGGTGTGGGCGTCGTCGAGGGACTTGGCGAAGACCACGCCGTACACCCTGCCCTGCGGGGTGAGCAGCGGGCCGCCGGAGTTGCCCTGCCGCACGGTCGCGTACAGGGAGTACACATCGCGCTGCACGGTGCCGTTCTGGTAGATGTCCGGGCCGTTGGCATCGATACGGGCGCGGACGCGGGCCGCGCGCACATCGAACGCGCCGTTCTCCGGGAATCCGGCGACGATCGCGCCGTCTCCGGTGCGCGCGTCGCCCTCGGCGAACTTCAGCACGGGCGCGTTGAGCGAGGGCACATCCAGAACGGCGATGTCGCGCTTCCAGTCGTAGAGCACGACCTTCGCCTTGTAGAGCCGACCCTCGCCGCCTATCTGCACGGTCGGGTCGTCGACCCCGCCGACGACGTGCGCGTTGGTCATCACCCGGTGCTGCGCGAAGACGAAGCCGGAGCCCTCCAGGATCTTGCCGCAGCTGGGGGCGGTGCCGACCACCTTCACGATGCTCTGCTTGGCGGCGGTGGCCACCGGGCTCGCGGCGAGCGCGGGGTCCGGCGCGGGCACCGAGGTGATGGGCTCGTTCGCGAAGGGCGAGAAGACCTGCGGGAAGCCGTTCTGCGCGAGCACCGAGCGGAAGTCGGAGAACCAGGTCGTCGCCTCGGCCGGGAGCACCCGGGAGACCCCGAGCAGCACCTTGGAGTCACGGACCTCCTTGCTCACGGTGGGCAGCGAGGCGCCGGCCAGGTTGTAACCGAGCAGCCAGGCGACCAGCAGCATCGCCACCACATTGACCAGCGCGCCGCCGGTCGCGTCCAGGGCGCGCGCCGGTGACCAGGTGATATGCCGGCGCAGCTTGTTGCCCAGGTGGGTGGTGGCGGCTTGGCCGACCGAGGCGAACACGATCACCAGCACGACCGCCATGACCGCGCTGAAGGTGCCCGGCGACGCCCGGTCGGTGGCGCCGTCCCAGATCACGGGCACCAGATAGATCGCGACGAGGCCACCGCCGATGAACCCGAGCACGGACAGAACACCGACGATGAAGCCCTGGCGGTATCCGATGATCGCGAACCACACGGCGGCGAGCAGCAGCAGGATGTCCAGCACATTCACCCGGACACCGTCTCATGCACGCCAGTCGAGCGGGACGCGCTTGTCATGGTTCCAAGGTCTTTCCCAGCCCGCGAAGTGCAAGATCCGGTCGATCACCCCGGCCGTAAATCCCCAGACCAGCGCCCCTTCCACCTGGAAGGAGGGGCCGGTGTGGCCGCTGGGGTGGACGGTGGTGGCCCGATACGCGGGATCCGTGAGATCCGCCACGGGCACGGTGAAGACCCGGGCCGTCTCGGCGGGGTCCACGGGCCGGATGGGGCTTGGCTCGCGCCACCAGCCGAGCACCGGGGTCACCACAAAGCCGCTGACCGGGATGTACAGCCGCGGCAGCACCGAGAAGACCTGCACCCCCGCCGGGTCCAGGCCCGTCTCCTCCTCGGCCTCGCGCAGCGCCGCGCGCACCGGACCCGCGCCGTTCGGATCGCCGTCCTCCGGGTCGAGCGCGCCCCCGGGGAAGGAGGCCTGGCCCGCGTGCGAGCGCAGCGAGCCGGCCCGCTCCAGGAGCAGCAGCTCGGGCCCGCGGTCGCCCTCCCCGAACAGCACCAGCACGGCGGAGGGGCGGCCGCCGCCCCGGGCGGGCGGCAGAAACCGGCTGAGCTGCCGGGCCTCCACCGTCTCGGCGGCGCGGGCCACGGGCATCAGCCACTCGGGCAGGCCGTCGCTGGTCACGCCGGCCACGCCGCCGTATGTGCTCGTCACTCGGCGGCTCCCAGCGGGGCGGTGGCGTCCGCCGGGGCGGTGGCGTCCGCCGGGGCGGTGGCGTCCACTGGGGCAGTGGCGTCCACTGGGGCAGTGGCGTCCACTGGGGCAGTGGCGTCCGGCGGAGCCGTGGCCCCCAGCGGGGCGGCGGCCCGGCCCGGATAGCCGGCCGGCGGCCGCAGCCGCTGCCCGGGCTGGCCGCCCATCTCGTACTTCAGCAACTTCTTCGCCTTGTCGGGATCCGTCTCGCCCTCCCCGTACGACGGGCACAGCGGGGCGATCGGGCAGGCGCCGCAGGCGGGCTTGCGCGCATGGCAGACGCGGCGGCCGTGGAAGATGATCCGGTGCGAGAGCATCGTCCACTCGCTCTTGGGGAAGAGCGCGGCGATCTCCGCCTCGACCTTCTCCGGATCCTCCTGGGCGGTCCACTTCCAGCGCCGCACCAGCCGCCCGAAGTGGGTGTCCACGGTCAGGCCGGGCACCCCGAAGGCGTTTCCGAGCACGACATTGGCTGTTTTTCGCCCCACGCCCGGCAGCGTCACCAGGTCGTCCAGGCGGCCCGGCACCTCGCCGCCGAAGCGGTCCCGCAGCGCGGCGGACAGGCCCAGCAGGGACTTCGCCTTGGCCCGGAAGAAGCCCGTCGGCCGGATCAGCTGCTCCAGCGCCTCGGGGTCGGCCGCGGCCATGTCCTCGGGCGTCGGGTAGGCGGCGAACAGGGCGGGAGTGGTCTGGTTGACCCGCAGGTCGGTGGTCTGAGCGGACAGGACCGTGGCGACCAGCAGCTGGAACGGGTTCTCGAAGTCCAGCTCGGGGTGTGCGTACGGATACAGCTCGGCGAGCTCTCGGTTGATCCGGCGGGCCCGGCGGACGAGCGCGAGCCGGGATTCGGGACGAGCGCCGGAGGCTTCACGCGGTCTGGGGGCAGCGGTGGCAGCGGCACCCGCGGCATTGGCTGCTTTTGTCCGCTTGATTGTTTTGTGCGGATTTGCCGTTTCCGTCGCCTCGGCGGACCCTTGTTCGCCCACAGCGGAATTACGAGGTGCGCTCACCCGTCCGGCCCCCTTGCCCCGTGCTGTCACCGGCCTATTGGACACCCAGCCAGCCTAAGCCCCGGCACTGACATACGCTCCGACCACCCGAAAGAGCCGCTCAATCGGACCCCTGCCGTACAGTGCCGCAGGCAGGTGCGTCAAACTTGTGATTGATCGCACTGTTTTACCGTCCGGCATCATGGGGACGTCGGTCCCCTGTGCATGTCGACAAGGAGAGTCTCGTGGACGACGTTCTGCGGCGCGCCCCGCTTTTCGCGGCGCTCGATGACGAGCAGGCCGCTGAGCTGCGCGCCTCCATGGGAGAGGTCACCCTCGCGCGCGGTGACGCCCTCTTCCACGAAGGGGACCCCGGCGACCGCCTGTACGTGGTCACCGAGGGCAAGGTGAAGCTCCACCGCACCTCTCCCGACGGCCGCGAGAACATGCTGGCCGTGCTCGGCCCCGGCGAGCTGATCGGCGAGCTGTCGCTCTTCGACCCCGGCCCGCGTACCGCCACCGCCACCGCCCTCACCGAGGTCAAGCTGCTCGGCCTGGGCCACGGCGACCTCCAGCCGTGGCTGAACGCCCGGCCCGAGGTCGCCACGGCGCTGCTGCGCGCGGTCGCCCGGCGCCTGCGCAAGACCAACGACCAGATGTCCGACCTGGTCTTCTCCGATGTCCCCGGACGCGTGGCCCGCGCCCTGCTGGACCTCTCACGCCGCTTCGGTGTGCAGTCGGAGGAAGGCATCCACGTCGTCCACGACCTCACCCAGGAGGAGCTGGCCCAGCTGGTCGGCGCCTCCCGCGAGACGGTCAACAAGGCGCTCGCCGACTTCGCGGGCCGCGGATGGCTCCGGCTCGAGGCGCGCGCGGTGATCCTGCTGGACGTCGAGCGGCTGGCCAAGCGGTCCCGCTGAGGCACACGCCGTACGTCGTACGCCGTATATGAGGAGGGCCCTCGCGAGGGCCCTCCTCGTACGTCCGCGTGCGGGACCTCAGGGCCCTGGCAACCCGGCACCCCTGTCACCCCGGCACCCGGCGTCAGATCAGCCCGTGCTCGCCCAGGTAGTCCAGCTGGGCACGGACCGACAGCTCGGCCGCCGGCCACAGAGACCGGTCCACGTCCACGTACACATGCGCCACGACCTCCGCGGGCGTGCGGTAGCCGCTCTCCACGGCCGTCTCCACCTGCGCCAGCCGGTTGGCCCGGTGCGCGAGGTAGTACTCCACCGCGCCGCGCGCGTCGTTCAGCACCGGCCCGTGCCCCGGCAGCACGGTGCTCACCCCGTCGTCCACCGTCAGCGAGCGCAGCCGCCGCAGCGAGTCCAGATAGTCGCCGAGCCGACCGTCCGGATGCGCCACCACCGTCGTGCCGCGCCCCAGCACCGTGTCGCCGGTGAGGACCGCGGCGTCGGCCGGGAGGTGGAAGGACAGCGAGTCGGCCGTGTGGCCGGGCGTGGGCACCACCCGCAGCTCCAGCCCGCCGGTGGTTATGACGTCGCCCGCGCCCAGCCCCTCATCCCCCAGCCGCAGCGCCGGGTCCAGGGCCCGTACGCGCGTACGCGTCAGCTCGGCGAAGCGCGCCGCGCCCTCGGCGTGGTCGGGGTGGCCGTGGGTGAGCAGCGTCAGGGCGATCCGCTTGCCCGCCCGCTCCGCCGTGGCGACGACCTCTTTGAGGTGCGCGTCGTCGAGCGGGCCGGGGTCGATGACGACGGCCAGGTCGGAGTCCGGCTCGGAGACGAGCCAGGTGTTGGTGCCGTCGAGCGTCATGGGGGACGGGTTCGGCGCGAGGACGCACAGCGCCCGCTCGGTGGCCCGGCCGCCGATCCCGCCGCCTCGCGGCTGGCCGGGCAGGGCCGCTGCGTACGTCATCCGGTCGCTCCTCCCGTGGGGCCCGTGGGGATGTGCTTGGTGAACTCGTCATGGCCCGGCCAGCTCAGCACGACCTGGCCGCCCTCCAGCCGCGCCTGCGCCAGTACGGGCGTGAGATCCCTGCCCGGGGCCGCCGCCAGCACGTCCGTGACCGTGCCGTACGGCTCCAGGTCGCGCAGGGTCGCGATGGTCGGCGGCATCATCAGCAGCTCGCCCCGGTCGTACCCCGCGGCCGCCTCGGCGGGCGGGATCCAGACCGTGTGGTCCGCCTCCGTCGAGACGTTGCGGGTGCGCTGACCGCTCGGCAGGGCGGCCACGAAGAACCAGGTGTCGTAGCGGCGCGGCTCAAACTCCGGGGTGATCCAGCGCGCCCAGCCCCCGAGCAGGTCCGAACGGAGCACGAGCCCGCGGCGGTCCAGGAATTCGGCGAAGGACAGCTCCCGGTCGACCAGCGCCGCGCGGTCCGCGTCCCACTCCTTGCCGGTCGTGTCCGCGACAACGGTGTCCGGCGTCGGGCCCGCGAGCAGCACGCCCGCCTCCTCGAAGGTCTCCCGGACCGCCGCGCACACGATGGCCTGGGCCGCCGTCCCGTCGCCCTCCGCGAGGCCCAGCCGCAGCGCCCACTCCCGGCGCGAAGGCCCGGCCCAGGCCACCTCGCGCTCGTCACGCGGGTCCACCGAGCCGCCCGGATAGGCGTAGGCCCCGGCGGCGAAGGCCATGGACGTCCGTCGGCGCAGCATGTGCACGGCGGGGCCCTCCGCCCCGTCGCGCAGCAGCAGCACGGTGGCCGCCCGGCGCGGGGGCACCGGGGTGAGTTCGCCGTTTGCCAGCCGCCGGATGCGCTCCGGCCAGTCGGGCGGATACCACTGACCATTCGTAGTGGACATGGCCGGATGCTATGCGCTGGCGCGCTGATGTTCGAGGGGCCCGGGGGGTGACGCGCCGCCTCAGGGCGCGGTGAAACGGAATGCCTGGTCCGCCGCGCCGGTACAGGCGGTCTGAATCGCCTCGGCGCCCTCCGTACGGGGCGACTGGATCCCGACGCACAGCCCGCTGTGGACGGGGCGCAGCCGGAATCCGCCGTGGGACGGCTCCAGCCGGAACTTCCTGTTGTCCGCGTCTGAGCACCTGTCCGGGTAGAGCAGGGCGCCCTGGTCCTTCGCGCCCCCGTTGACGGTCAGGCAGCCGAGGCCTTTATTTGGGTCGGGATGGTCCCACTGGATGCGGTAGACGCCGTCGCCGACCGCGTCCAGCGACACGCGGGGCAGCGGGACGTCGGCGCATGGCATCTGGGCGGCGATCTCATCACTCTGGGGGTTGCCGCGTTCCCGGCCCTCGCTGATGCAGAGGTCGGACGCCGAGACGGGATGGATCCGTGTCGGGCCCGCGGCGGGCAGGCGGGGCTTGGAGCCGGTGGCCGTGGCCGTCGGGCCGGGCTTCGACGAGGAGGCGTCGCGGGTCGGGGACGCGGGCGCGGTGTCGTCGTCGGCGATGGGCTCCTTGGTGCCCGGCGTCTTCGAGGTGTCGGCGGTGTCGGAGGTGTCCGAGGTGTCGGAGCTCTTCGAAGGCGAGGCGGCGTCCGTGGACGGGCCGGCTCCGGCCCCGGACCGGGCGTCGGGGCCGGAGCCGTCGGAGCCCGAGAACGGCCCGTAGGCCAGCAGTAGCACCCCGACGGCGGCGGACAGCCCGACCGCGAGCGTGGGCAGATACCGTCTTCGCCACGCCAAGCCGGATGTGGGCTCCGCGGGTGCCGACCCGGGCTCCTTGCCGGAGGCGAGCACCTCGGCCCCTTCGGCCGGACGGCTGATCTCATGCCTCCGCTCGGCCGGGTCGGCCGACGGTGGGCCATGGAGCGGTGTGACGGCCGGTGTGGCGGCTTCGGAGGCCCGGGGCCCGGCGGCGCCGACAGCGGCATCGGCATCGGGCTCCGGGGCCGCCTCGGACGCGGCTACGGAGGCTGCGGCAGGCCCCGCGGCGGGAGCGGCCCCTGACACGGCTCCTGATGCGGCTCCTGACATGGCTTCTGACGCGGCGGGAGACTCGGACCCCGACGTGGCTATGGACAGCCGCCGACGGGCCGTCAGCCAGGAGGCCACGGTCTCCTCGTCCCCGCCGCACGCCCGTACGAACGCGGCGAGAAGCTGCTCCCTGGGCAGGTCGTCCCGGCTGAGCGCCCCCGAGATGGTCGCGCGCGGCAGCACGTCCCCGGCCGCCTCCGCCTTCCGTTCCAGCTGGCGATAGCTCAGGTCGGACCAACTGCGCAGCTGCCGCATCGCGACAACGAACTCGGCTGCGGTACGCGCCGCCTTCGGGTCAGGCCCCGTCTCCATGACCGCTCCTATGCGCTCGGGCTGTCCAAGCAGCCTAATCCGAACGCGAGTTGGCCAGGGCATGTCTATGGGCATGTTCATGCGGGATCGGTCCCCCTCGTCTCAGAACGGGCCTCGCGGCGGCCCATGAAGGAGCCTTTTCGGCGCCGTGCCGTCCGGCAACAGCTCCCGGCGTCCCGGACAGTCCGGGATTGTCCGGTTGTCCCCGCCACAGGCGTCGGAGAGCGAATGTCAGTGGCGGGTGTCACCCTGGATGCACCGGTCGAGAAGGGAGGCGCCATGATCACCACAGACTTTGTGCCCGGCTCGCCGTGCTGGATCGATCTCGGGGCGCCCGATGTCGCCGCCGCGGCCCGCTTCTACGGCTCGGTCTTCGGCTGGCAGCTCGAACCACCGGAGCCGGAGGCGGACGGATACGCCGTCTTCCGGCTGGGCGGGAAGAGCGTCGGCGGCCTGGGCCCGCTCACCCAGGCGGGGGCCCGCTCGGCCTGGATGATCTACTTCCTGACGCCCGACGCCGAGGCCACGGCAGCGGCGGTGGAGCGGTCCGGCGGCTCGATAAGGGTCGCTCCGCTCGATGCGGACGGCGAGGGCCGGATGGCGCAGCTCACGGACCCGCAGGGCGGCCAGTTCGCCGTCTGGCAGCCGGCGACGGTACGCGGCCTGGAGGTGGCGGACGCGCCGGGCTCCCTGTGCTGGACCGAGCTGTACACGACGGACGCGGCCGCCGCGAAGGAGTTCTACGGCTCCCTCTTCGGCTGGCAGACCCAGGACACCCCGCTGCCGGGCGACGGGGGGACGTACACGCTGGTCACCCCGGCCGGCCTGAACCCTGACCGCGCGCAGGGCGGCATCATGGGGCTGTCCGCGGATCACCTGGCGCTGGCCGGCGGCCGGCCGTACTGGCACCCGGTGTTCGCGGTCGCCGACTGCGACGCCACGGTCGCCAAGGTCACCGAGGGCGGCGGCAGCGTGCAGATGGGCCCGGTGGACATGCCGGACGTGGGGCGGCTGGCCGTCTGCCTCGACCCGTCCGGCGCGGACTTCGTGGCGCTCGCCCCAACGACTGGCTGAGCCCAACGGCCGGCTGAGCCCGACGGAGCGCGCCAACGAAGCGCGCCCAGGAATCCCGCCCACGAAGGCGAGTCGGGCAGGGCCCTGGACCCTGCGGTCCCGTGGCCCTGTCCTGACCTGACCTGGTCGGACCTAGTCCGCGACCTCGACCTGGATCTCGACCTCGACCGGCGCGTCCAGCGGCAGCACCGCCACGCCCACGGCGCTGCGGGCGTGCACCCCCGCCTCGCCCAGCGCCTCGCCGAGCAGCTCGCTCGCGCCGTTGATCACGCCCGGCTGCCCGGTGAAGTCCGGCGCCGAGGCCACGAAGCCCACGACCTTCACGACCCGCACGACCTTGTCCAGGTCACCAATGGCCGACTTGACCGCGGCCAGGGCGTTCAGCGCGCAGACGCGCGCCAGCTCCTTGGCCTCCTCCGGCGTCACCTCGGCGCCGACCTTGCCGGTCACGCCGAGCTTGCCGTCGACCATGGGCAGCTGGCCCGAGGTGTAGACGTACGAGCCGGAGCGGACCGAGGGCACGTACGCGGCCAGGGGCGCCACGACCTCCGGCAGGGTCAGGCCCAGCCCGGCGAGCTTGTCCTCGACCGCGCTCATGCGGCCTTCTCCCGCTTGAGGTAGGCCACCAGCTGCTCGGGGTTGTTCGGCCCGGGCACGACCTGGACGAGCTCCCAGCCGTCCTCGCCCCAGGTGTCCAGAATCTGCTTGGTGGCGTGTACGAGCAGCGGTACGGTCGCGTATTCCCACTTGGTCATAGGCCGACTGTAGTGCCTGTCTGCCGGGGCCTGGTGCGTAGCCCGGACGACGACTGGTTAGGCTCCCCACTGTGAGCAGGCTCCATGTCGTCAGTGGCAAGGGCGGAACCGGCAAGACCACGGTCGCCGCGGCACTCGCGCTGGCCCTCGCGACCGACGGCAGGCGAACCCTGTTGGTCGAGGTCGAAGGCCGCCAGGGCATCGCGCAGCTCTTCGAGACCGAGGCGCTGCCCTACGAGGAGCGGAAGATCGCCCGCGCGCCGGGCGGTGGCGAGGTGCACGCGCTCGCCATCGACCCCGAGTTCGCGCTCCTCGACTACCTCCACATGTTCTACAAGATGGGTTCCGCCGGCCGGGCGCTGAAGAAGCTCGGCGCGATCGACTTCGCGACCACCATCGCCCCCGGGCTGCGCGACGTGCTGCTGACCGGCAAGGCGTGCGAGGCGGTGCGCCGCAAGCGCAAGGACGGCCGCTTCGTCTACGACTCCGTCGTCATGGACGCGCCGCCGACCGGCCGGATCACCCGCTTCCTGAACGTCAACCACGAGGTGGCGGGGCTCGCCAGGACCGGCCCCATACACAATCAGGCGCAGGCCGTGATGCGCGTCCTGAAGTCCCCCGAGACGGCGGTCCACATGGTCACGCTGCTGGAGGAGATGCCGGTCCAGGAGACCGCGGACGGCATCGGGGAGCTGCGTACCGACGGGCTGCCGACCGGCGGGGTCATCATCAACATGGTGCGGCCCGCGGTCCTCGACCACGCGGCCGTCGACACCGCCGCCAACGGTCAGCGCGCCGCCGTCGCCAAGGCCCTGTCCCAGGCGGGGCTGGGCGGGGCGCGGCGCGGCGGGCTCGCCGAGCGCCTGGTCGATCCGCTGCTGGCGCAGGCCCGCGAGCACGCGGAGCGGGTCGCCCTGGAGCGGACGCAGCGGGCTGAGCTGACGGACCTCGGGCTGCCCATGTACGAGCTGGAGCTGCTCACCGACGGCATCGACCTGGCCGGCCTGTACCGGCTCGCGGCGGATCTGCGCAAGCAGTGGCCGATGTGACCCGCACGGCGACCCGTACGGCGACCCGTACGGCTGTCGAACGGGCCGTGCGGGTGCCGCGGCGGACACAGGCGGCACAATCAGCACGAACAGTACGAGCTGCACGAAGAGCAGGGACTGCACAAACTGCACGGGCCGCAAAAGTGAGCGGTACGAGCCGTACGCAGGAGGCGGCATAAGCATGGACATGGCACCGCGGCTGGACACCGACGCGCTGCTGGCCGACCCCGAGACCCGCATCGTGGTGTGCTGCGGCTCCGGCGGCGTCGGCAAGACCACGACGGCCGCCGCCCTCGGCGTACGGGCCGCGGAACAGGGCCGCAAGGCCGTCGTCCTCACCATCGACCCGGCCCGCCGGCTCGCACAGTCGATGGGCATCGACGCGCTGGACAACGTGCCGCGCCGGGTCGAGGGCATCGACGGCGCGGCGGGCGGCGAGCTGCACGCCATGATGCTCGACATGAAGCGGACCTTCGACGAGTTCGTCGAGGCGCACGCCGAACCCGAGCGCGCCCGCGCGATCCTCGCGAACCCCTTCTACCAATCACTTTCGGCCGGTTTCGCGGGCACGCAGGAATACATGGCCATGGAGAAGCTCGGCCAGCTGCGGGCCCGCGACGAGTGGGACCTGATCATCGTCGACACGCCGCCGAGCCGGTCGGCGCTGGACTTCCTGGACGCCCCGAAGCGCCTCGGCTCCTTCCTGGACGGAAAGTTCATCAAGATCCTGATGGCCCCGGCGAAGGTCGGCGGCAGGGCCGGGATGAAGTTCCTGAACGTGGGCGTGTCGATGATGACGGGCACGGTCAGCAAGGTGCTGGGCGGGCAGCTGATGCGCGATGTGCAGACCTTCGCCGCGGCCATGGACACCATGTTCGGCGGCTTCCGCACCCGCGCGGAGGCCACCTACCGGCTGCTACAGGCCCCGGGCACGGCCTTCCTGGTGGTGGCGGCCCCGGAGCGGGACGCACTGCGCGAGGCGGCGTACTTCGTGGAGCGGCTGGCCGCGGACAAGATGCCGCTGGCGGGGCTGGTACTGAACAGGGTGCACGGGAGCGGCGCCGTGCAGCTCTCGGCGGAGCGGGCGCTGGCGGCCGCGGAGACGCTGGCCCTGGGCCTGGGCCTGGCCGAGACACTGGGCACGCCGGGCACACCGGCCCCGGCGAACTCGGCGGAGCAGACGGACGAGGCCGACCCGGTGGACGTGGCGTACGCGACCGTCCCGGCAGACCCTGCCGACCCGGCCGACCCGGCGGACGACCCCGAAGCCATGGCCGTCACCATCAACAGCCCAGAAAATCTTGGCAAGGGCGGCATTGTCGACCCCGGTTCAGGGAATGCTCAAGGGCAGAACGCCTCAGCGGCGGACGACTCCTCGGCATCTGACCCCGACGGCTCCCCCACGTCGGCAGAGCGGCTCGCCGTGGGGCTGCTCCGGTTGCACGCGGAGCGTATGCAGGTGCTCGCCCGCGAGCAGCGCACACACCACCGCTTCACGGCACTGCACCCCGAGGTTCCCGTGGCGGAGGTGGCCGCGCTCCCCGGCGATGTACACGACCTCGCGGGGCTGCGGGCGATCGGCGAGCGCCTCGCGGACCAGACGGAGCGGGAGCCGGGGCACGCGGCGGGCTGACGGGCAAGGCCGACCGACCGGGCGAGCCGACACAGCCGGACGCGGGCGCGCGACAGCGCGGGGCGGCGCACCACGGCGCGGGAACGGCACAGGGCGCGCGAGAGCGCCACAGCACCCCACACCCGCGCTCAGACGCTCAGGCGCTCGGGCCCCACGAGAACTCCTGGCCGACGGCTAACCGACGGCGGCGAAGCGCTCGTACTCCTCGTCGTCGAGCGGCAGGATCCCCGCACCGCGCTCGTACTCGAGGCGTGCGGTCTCCAGCAGCCGGCGCCAGGAGGTGACCGTGGGACGGCGGCGCAGCAGCGCCCTCCGCTCACGCTCGGTCATTCCACCCCACACGCCGAACTCGACGCGGTTGTCCAGCGCGTCGGCAAGGCACTCGGTGCGCACCGGGCATCCGGTGCAGACCGCTTTGGCCCTGTTCTGTGCCGCGCCTTGGACAAACAGTTCATCTGGATCAGTCGTGCGACAGGCGGCCTGCGCACTCCAGTCGGTTACCCAGCCCATGCTGGCGCCGTCCTCTCCCGATTCGGAGCTCCCCCACGGCGACAAACGGCATATTCACCGTCGCCAGTTGAGGACGTTACGGAAGGCGGACAGGGTGCAACACCCCCAGCGGGCCCAATCTTGGATGGCCCGAACGGACTATGGGTACGCGGCAGATCACCCAACGGAGTGAGCTGACGACATCCGCGACTTCCCGTACGAATGGGGGCAGTTCACCCACGCCAGAAGGGGCATGACGGGGCACAAGATCACAAATGGGACAGGGCTCATCACTCACTCGAGTGATGAGGAGGATGGTGCTCGACCGCACCTGGGTGACTGGCGTGAAACAGCGTATGCGAACTGGTGGTCCCCTGTCCGGCGATTCGACACGTAGGCTGCCCCCATGGGTAACAAGCGTTCGGGCGGAGGGCTGTCCTCCGCTCAGCAGGCCGCGAAGTTTCTCGGTGTCAGCGTGCTCGCGGGAGCGGTGCTGGCCGGGCTCGCGCTGCCCGCCGTCGGCGCGCTCGGGCTCGCGGCCAAGGGAACGGTCGAGGGATTCGACGAGATTCCGGCCAATCTCAAAACGCCGCCGCTCAGCGAGCGGACCACCATCCTGGACGCCAAGGGCGGCGAGATCGCGAAGGTCTACTCCCGCGACCGCACCATCGTGGAGCTCAAGGACATCTCCCCGTACATGCGGAAGGCGATCGTCGCGATCGAGGACGCGCGCTTCTACGAGCACGGGGCGGTCGACCTCAAGGGCGTGCTGCGCGCGCTCAACAAGAACGCCCAGGAAGGCGGCGTCTCCCAGGGCGCCTCCACGCTGACCCAGCAGTATGTGAAGAACGTCTTCGTGGAGGAGGCGGGCAACGACGCGGAGCGGGTCGCCGAGGCCCAGAAGCAGTCGATAGGGCGCAAGATCAAGGAGCTGAAGTACGCGATACAGGTGGAGAAGGAGCTGGGCAAGAAGCGGATCCTCCAGAACTACCTGAACATCACGTTCTTCGGGCAGCAGGCCTACGGCATCGAGGCCGCCTCCCAGCGCTACTTCAGCAAGCACGCCAAGGACCTGAAGCTGGAGGAGGCGGCGCTGCTGGCCGGCCTCGTCCAGTCGCCCAGCCGCTACGACCCGGTCAACAACGCGGAGGTGGCCAAGGCCCGCCGCGACACCGTGCTCCAGCGCATGGCCGAGGTGAAGGACATCACCCACGCCCAGGCCGACGCGGCGAAGAAGAAGCCCCTCGGCCTCAAGGTCAGCTCGCCCAAGAACGGCTGCATAACGGCCGTCGACGGCGCCGGGTTCTTCTGTGACTACGTCCGCGAGGTCTTCCTCAACGACCCGGTCTTCGGCAAGACGCGCGAGGCGCGCTCCCAGCGCTGGGACCGCGGCGGTATGACGATCCGTACGACGCTGGACCCGCAGGCCCAGAAGTCGGTCCAGAGCTCGATCAAGACCCACGTCTACGAGGACGACCCGGTCGCCACCGCCGTCACGCTCGTCCAGCCCGGCACCGGCAAGGTGGTCGCCATGGGCCAGTCCAGGCCGTACGGCTTCGGGCCCAACGACCTGACGATCAACCTGTCCGCTGACAAGGCCATGGGCGGCTCGAACTACGGCTTCCAGGTCGGTTCGACGTTCAAGCCGATCACCGCGGCGGCCGCCCTCGAGCAGAGCAAGAAGCCGTACCAGCGCTACTCGTCCCCGTACAAGATGGACTACCCGAGCCCGGTCTCCACGTGCAACGGCACCTGGTCCAACAGCGAGGGCGCGACCGTCGAGAACGAGGACGTCAGCGAAAAGGGCCCGTATGGCATGCAGGAGGCGCTCGCCAAGTCGATCAACACCTACTTCGTGCAGATGATCAGCGACATAGGCGTCTGCCCGGTCAGCGAGATGGCCGAGAAAATGGGTGTGAAGCGCGCCGACGGCGAGAAGCTCAACCAGGTGCCCGCCATCACGCTCGGCACCGACGGCTTCTCGCCGCTGACGATGGCCAACGCGTACGCGACCTTCGCCAACCGCGGCGTCTACTGCACGCCGGTCTTCATCGAGTCGATCACCGGCCCGGGCGGCAAGGACCTCGAGGTCCCCAAGTCCTCCTGCACGCGCGCCATGTCGCAGAAGACCGCCGACACCATGAACACCCTGCTGCGCGGCGTCGTCGAGGACGGCACCGGCAAGAAGGCGGGCTTGGACAACCGGCCGAGCGCCGGTAAGACGGGTACGACGGACGAGCGCAAGGCCGCCTGGTTCGTCGGCTACACCCCGAACCTCGCCGGCGCGGTCTGGGTCGGCGGCTCCGGCTCCAAGGGCGTCAAGATGGAGAACATCCGGATCGGCGGCATCCTCCACGACAAGGTCTACGGCGGCGACACCCCCGGCCCCATCTGGAAGGACGCCATGAACGGCGCCCTGGTGGGCAAGACGGTGGAGCAGTTCGTCACCGTGCCGATCAAGGACCCGAGCGACCGGAAGCGCGACCGCGACAACAACGGCGACAAGCCGGGCCGCGACAACGGCGGGAACAACGGCGGCCAGGACAAGCCGTGGCCGGACGTCACCATCCCGCCGGACCTGATCGGCGGAGGCGACGGCTGGTCCGGCGGCAGCCGGGGCGGCAACGGAAACGGCGGCAACGGGAACAACAACGGCGGCTGGAACTTCCCGTAGCGGAGGCCGGACGAGCAAGCGGCAGTAAAGCGGGCCCGGACATCGTCCGGGCCCGCTTTGCCGTAGCTTCTCTCGCCCCCTGCGGCGGGTCAGCCCTCGGCGAGCCGCTTCTTGACCGCGGCGGCGACCCGGCCGCCCTCGGCCCGGCCCGCCACCTTCGGGTTCACGATCTTCATCACCGCGCCCATCGCGCGCGGCCCCTGCGCCCCGCCGGCCACGGCCTCCTGCACGGCCTCCGCCACCAGCGCGGCCAGCTCCTCGTCCGAGAGCTGCTTGGGCAGATACTCGGCGAGCACCTCGCCCTCGGCCCGCTCCCGCTCGGCCTGCTCCACCCGGCCGCCCTGCGCGAACGCCTCGGCCGCCTCGCGGCGCTTCTTGGCCTCGCGCGTGATGATCTTCTCCACCTCGGCGTCGGACAGCTGCCGGGCGGTCTCGCCCGCGACCTCTTCCTTCTGGATCGCGGTGAGGGTCAGCCGGAGCGTGGAGGAGCGCAGCTCGTCGCGCGCCTTGATCGCCGCGGTGAGATCGTCGTGCAGCCTGGACTTGAGCGTGGTGGTCATGGCGTCGAGTCTGCCAGCCCTGGCCGGGAATCACCCGAAGATTTCTCGCCCGTCCACGGTCTGCGACCATGGTGACCATGCGCGCGCGATACGGAGTACCCCTGGGAATCACGGCGGTCGGCGCCGCCGGCCTCATCTACGCCGCCGGCTTCGAAGTCCGGTCCTTCCGCCTCCGACGGGTGACCGTCCCCGTACTGCCGCGCGGCATGCGGCCCCTGCGCGTCCTCCAGGTCTCCGACATCCACATGGTCAGCGGCCAGCGCAAGAAGCAGCGCTGGCTCCAGGCCCTGGCCGGGCTCCGCCCCGATTTCGTCATCAACACGGGCGACAACCTCTCCGACCCCGAGGGCGTCCCCGAGACGCTGGACGCGCTCGGCCCGCTCATGGAGTTCCCCGGCGCGTATGTCTTCGGCTCGAACGACTACTACGGCCCCACGCCGCGCAACCCCGCCCGGTACCTGAAGGAGAAGGCCAGCGGCAAGCACGGCCTGAACGGCAATCCCCCCGTCGTCGGCGCGGTCCACAACCCCTGGAAAGACCTGCGCGACGCCTTCGACGCGGCCGGCTGGGTCGGCCTGTCGAACACCCGCGGCCGGCTCAAGCTGGACGGCGTGGAGATCGCCCTGACCGGCCTCGACGACCCGCACATCAAGCGCGACCGCTACGGCGAGGTGGCCGGCGGCCCCGAATCCGACGCCGACCTCTCCCTGGCCGTCGTCCACGCCCCCTACCTGCGCGTCCTCGACGCCTTCACCGCGGACCGCTACCCGCTGATCCTCGCCGGTCACACCCACGGCGGCCAGCTGTGCATCCCCTTCTACGGCGCCCTCGTCACCAACTGCGACCTGGACGCCCGCCGCGTCAAGGGCCTCTCCACCCACCACGCCTCCGGCCACACCTCCTACCTCCACGTCTCCGCCGGCTGCGGCACCAACCGCTACACCCCGGTCCGCTTCGCCTGCCCGCCCGAGGCCACCCTCCTCACCCTCACCCCGCCCAACGCCTGACCCCCCGGGGTGGGCCGACCGGCGCCCGACGGCCGGCCCACCCCGCCCCGACCTGCGAGGCCCCGAAAACCGGATTTCGTCTCTGGCCACGGGTCCGCTAAAGTAGAGCTCGTTGCTTCGGGGTGTAGCGCAGCTTGGCAGCGCGCTTCGTTCGGGACGAAGAGGTCGTGGGTTCAAATCCCGCCACCCCGACACAGGTCAGAGGGCCACCTACCGGTTTCGGTAGGTGGCCCTCTGCGTTGTCCGCACGTGAGCGAAAACGAGGTGCGTGCGAACTCCGTCGGTTGACGGGCCGTGCCGGTGAACCGTGAAGAGATGTCCCGGATCACCCATGCCGAGCACCGGATCAGGTCTCCGCTCGACGACGACTCGGTCGGCCGGCTGCTGGAGCGGGAACTTCACCGGCCTGGCGACCACCGTGATGAGGACGACGGCGAGCTGACCTGCCGCATGGTCTGGGGCTGCGCCGATCGGCAGGTCTGGTGGCACTGGGTGGACCGCCCGGAGGGCCCGCTGGAGCCTTGCCCGTACCCGGGTCTGCTCGACTACTGACGCGGCCACCACCGGTTTGGTGGAGGGGAGTTGGCGAAGGCGGCGTACAGGGTCCTCAGCGCCTCCCATAGGGCGGTCAGTTGTGGGAGCGGCGGGGTGCGGGTTCGGAGGACCGCACCGCGCCCGTCGTCGCCGCGATGCTGAAGAGTCCGCCTTCGGGGTCGCGGAGGGCCGCGATGCGGCCGTAGGGGGTGTCGGAGGGGGCGGAGATGATGCCGCCGCCGAGGGTGGCGGCGTGGCTGGCCACGCGGTCGACGTCCTCGACGCAGAAGTAGATGTGCCAGCGGGGGCGGACGTTGGGGTCGGGGGCGGCTTCGAGGGCGCCGCCGAGCAGGCCGGCGACGGCCTTGCCGTCGATGTGGAGGACGACCCGGTCGTGCTCGAAGCGGACGTCGCAGCGGTCCTGGCCCTGGGCGTCCCAGCTGAAGACGTGGCCGTAGAAGAGCGCGGCCTCGAAGGCGTCGCGGGTGCGCAGCTCGAGCCAGACCGGGGCGCCCGGGCGGCGCTCGCCCCACCAGGCGGAGGTGAGCTCGCCTTCCCAGATGCCGAAGACGGCGCCGTCAGGGTCGGCCGCCCAGGCCACCCGGCCGCTGCCGAACTCCAGTGGCCCGACCGCGACCGTGCCGCCGCGCTCGCGTGCGCGCCAGGCCACCTCGTCGGCGCTGTCGGCCGCGAAGTAGGTGGTCCAGGTGACGGGGCGGGTGCCGCCGGTCGCGGCCGGGATGCCCATGCCGACGGTGGGGGCGCCGTCCGGCGTGAACGCGATGGTGTAGCGGCCCTGGCCGTGGCGGCTGGGACGGAAGGTCCAGCCGAAGAGGTCACCGTAGAAGCTCTGCGCCCGGTCCAGGTCGGCCGCCATGAGGCTGACCCAGCACGGCGCGCCTTGGACCGCGCGGAATCTCTCCCGCCTCTCCACGGCCTGCTCACCTCACTCCGCCTCCGCGTGCGCGCGGCGGTTGCCGTTCCGCCTCCGCGCGCGGAGGCGATTGGCTCCCGCGTGCGCGCAGCCGTCACCGTCCGCACATGATGCCCGATAGCACTGCCTTGGTCAGAGTTTCTCCCGTTTTTTCGGGGCGCGCCACCCCGGCCGCTCCTCGGGCCGCGCGCCGGCGCGCGCCGTGTGGCGCATCACACCGAGGCGCGCCACCAGACGCATTACGGACACCCGACCGAAGCAGGGCAGTATTGCGCCCATGTCGAATCTCCGCTCAAACATCGTCGCCTGGCTCGGCCGCAAGTACTTTTCCAGGATCCAGAAGAACGGCTTCGACCTGTCCAAGTTGTCGTTTCTGTCGGATACGACGCTGACCCCGTTGCGACGGGACGGCCTGGACCCCGTGGCCGAATTGTCCCGCACTCGCGCAAAAGAGCCGATAAGTAAGCTTCCATTGCCTTTCGGGATGAAAGGATGGCTTGTCACGGGATACGACGAGACCAAGGCCGTCCTGGGCCGGACGAGCGGATTCAGCTCCGATTTCACCAATCTCTCGGAGAAGAACATCGGCATCGCCCCACAGCAGAATCCAGGAGGCCTCGGCTTCAGCGATCCACCGACACATACGAGACTGCGCCGCCTGCTGACGCCGGAGTTCACCATGCGCCGGCTCAGCAGGCTCACCCCGCGCATCCACTCCATCGTCGAGGAGCGGCTCGACGAGATGGCCGCGATGGGCGCGGCCGGGGACCCGGTCGACCTGGTGCAGACCTTCGCCCTCCCCATCCCCTCCCTGGTCATCTGCGAGCTGCTCGGCGTGCCGTACGAGGACCGGGCGGACTTCCAGCAGCTGAGCATGGCGCGATTCGATCTGTTCGACGGGGCCGACGCCTCGTTCGGCGCGATATCCGACTCGCTGTCGTATCTGCTCGACATCGTCAAGAAACAGCGTGAGTCGCCGGGCGACGGGCTGCTCGGGATGCTGGTCAAGGAGCACGGCGACGAGATCGAGGACCAGGAGCTGGCCGGGCTGGCCGACGGGGTGCTGACCGGCGGCTTCGAGACAACCGCGAGCATGCTGGCGCTCGGCACGCTGGTGCTGCTCCGCGACCCCGAGCGGTTCGCGGAGATCCGCGACAACGACGAGGTGATCGACCGGTACGTCGAGGAGCTGCTGCGCTACCTCACGGTCGTCCAGGTGGCCTTCCCCAGGTTCGCCAAGGAGGACATGGAGATCGCGGGCACGAAGATATCCACCGGCGATCTGGTGCTGTGCTCGCTGAGCGGGGCGAACCGCGAGGAGAAGCTCGGCCCGGACATGGAGCGGTTCGATCCGCATCGGCACACCCCGTCCCACCTGGCCTTCGGCCATGGCATCCACCGGTGCATCGGCGCCGAGCTGGCCAAGATGGAGCTGCGCGCGGCCTACCCCGCGCTGGTGCGGCGGTTCCCGGAGATGCGGCTGGCCGTCCCGCAGGAGAAGCTCGCGTTCCGGAAGCTGTCCATCGTGTACGGCGTGGAGGCGCTGCCGGTGACCCTGAAGTAGCCCGCCCCGACAGCCCGCCCCGAACCGGATCATCTGCCGGGTGCCTCGCGAGGGCGCCCGGCGGGGCCGGGGTACAGGGGCGCGGCGGCTCAGCGGTACGGGTCGTCCCGGCCCGGGTCCTTACGCGCGCCACCGACGTCGCGCGACACATCCGGCTGGGGGACGGGGTTGGAAGGCCCCTTGGCCTCGGTGATGTCGGTATGCATGACCGAGCTGCTGCCCCGCATGTCGAATTCCTGGGCCAGCCCGGTCCGGTGCAGCCGGCCCAGCTCGTCGTCCGCGACGGTGGTGATCCCGGCTACGTTGGTGAACTTGTCGGCATCCCAGTTGTAGCGGTCCCACACATTGAGCTGGGCGTCGAGGCCCACACGGGGTTTTCCGTCATCCCCTGGCGTCACCGTGACCACGCCGCTGATATTGGTGGTGACCGAGCCGACGGCGTAGACCCAGTTCTCATGCTTGCTGGAGAAGCGAAAGCCTCTGTTGCCCGTCTCTATGGTGATGGCGACCGGTCGGCCATCGTTCTTCTTGTATTCGGCCAGCGCCTTCTCGCGCCATTCATCCTGAGCGAGGAGAATGACACCGTTGGCGTCGTCGAGAAGCCGCTTGTCGTCCTTCATCATCTTGTCGACGGGCAGATTGAGCGGCGTACCGGAATTATCCAGGTAATGCATCATATGTTTCGCCGCGTCGTCCATCCCCAGCAGCGACGCCCCCTCCGCCATCATCTTGGCCTTCTCCAGGGTGACCCGCTCGCCGAGGCCAGGGGACTCGACACCGTGCCGGCCCGACCCCGCGTCCGGGGAGATCTGCCTGATCCGCGGGGACAGGACCCCCGCCGCCACCAGGTCGTCCTTGTGGGCCGCCCAGAGCTCGCCGCGCGCCCGCGGGCTCAGGGACTCCCACAGCCGCCGCAGCCGGGCGCGCTCCTCCGGGCTCGCCTCGTCCCCGAGCGAGGCCAGCTCGACCGCGCGCGGGATCATGTCCTCGTCCAGCGAGGTGTAGACGGCATGGCCCGCGTCATGGCGGTCCTGGCCGTGGCTCGCGCGCAGGGCGCGGGTGACGGCGGCGTCGATCTCCGCGGCGTAGGTGACCATCTCCGTGATGGAGTCGGTGTACCACGTGAGCAGGTCCTCGGTGCGCTGGCTGTCGCTGTCGACATTGCACAGCGTCTCGGTCACCCGCACCGAGCCGTCGCCCGCGTCCTTGACCAACAGCGACGGCTCCCCCGCCGCGGCGTCGGCGACCAGCTTTCCGACCCGCTTCTGGATGCCCCGCAGCTCCGTGTTCGCATCGTCCAGAACGCTCCAGACGCTCTTCGCCTCGCGGTGCAGATCCCGGAACTCCTTCGCCGTCTTGCCGACGAACTCCCGGGTCACCGTGGCGTTGAGACCGGCCCATTTCGCGGCGTTCGACTTCCGCACCAGGCCCCGGTCGACATCCGTCCCCAGCTTTTCGAGATCGCTCACCAAGGTCTTCCAGTCGGCGACCGCCGCACCGAGCTTGCCGAGGTCCATCTCGAGGAGATTCGTATAAGTGAACGCCACCGCGGTCTCCAGCCCCCGTATCACTCCGTGCCCCACTCCGCGCATCGCCTCACGCGTGTGGATGGATGCGCACGTTAGCAAGGATCACGGCGGTCGGCGCCGGTCCGATCGGGTTTGATGGAGGGATGAATGACGCACAGACCATGCCCGACTGGGAGAAACGATTCCGGGCGCCGCGCGTCTCCCTGCCCGACTGGGCCGAGGACGCACCCGACCGCGCGCTGTTCGTGTCCAACGCGACCGGGACGTACGAGCTGTACGCGTGGGACCGGGCGACCGGAGCGCAGCGCCAGGTGACCGACCGGCCGAACGGCACGACGGACGGGGTGCTCACCCCGGACGGCCGGTGGATCTGGTGGTTCTCGGACACCGACGGCGACGAGTTCGGGGTGTGGATGCGCCAGCCGTTCGCCCCGGACGCCGTCCCGAGCCAGGGAACAGCGGCGCAGGGCGGCGGAGCGGACGAGCCTGCGGCGCCCGGCCTGGACCCCTCCTACCCGGCCGGTCTGGCGCTCGGCCGCGACGGCACCGCGGTCGTCGGGCGGTCCACGGACGAGGACGGTTCCACCGTCCACGTCGTACGGCCCGGGGCCGCGCCCCAGGAGATCTACCGCCACCGGGAGTCGGCCGGGGTGGGCGACCTGTCGTACGACGGGACGCTGATCGCGATCGAGCACACCGAACACGGCGACGCCATGCACTCGGCCATCCGGATCGTACGGCTGGACGGCACGCCCGTCGCGGAGCTGGACGACACCAAGGGCGGCACCGAGGAGCTGGGCCTGTCCGTCATGGGGTTCGCGCCGGTCGCCGGGGACAACCGGCTGCTCGTCGGGCACCAGCGGCGCGGCCGCTGGGAGCCGATGGTGTGGGACCCGGACACCGGCGTGGAGACGGCGCTGGCCATCGACCTGCCCGGGGACGTCGGCGCCGACTGGGTGCCGGACGGGACGGCGCTGCTGGTCGAGCACAGCTACCAGGCGCGCAGCGAGCTGTGGCGGTACGACCTCGCCTCCGGCGAGCTGACCCGCCTCGACACCCCGCCCGGCACCATCTCCGGGGCGACGGCGCGGCCGGACGGCACGTTCGAGTTCCTGTGGTCCTCGGCGGCCGAGGCGCCGCAGGTGCGCTCCACGAGCGGGCGCGTGGTGCTCGACCCGCCCGGGCTCAGGGCTCCCGGGTCGGTGCCGGTCGGCGACATCTGGGTGGACGGGCCCGGCGGGCGGGTGCACGCCCTCGTGCACAAGCCCGCGGGCGAGGGCCCCTTCCCGACCGTCTTCGACATCCACGGCGGGCCCACCTGGCACGACAGCGACGCCTTCGCGGCGGGCCCGGCGGCCTGGGTCGACCACGGTTTCGCGGTCGTACGGGTCAACTACCGCGGCTCCACCGGGTACGGACGGGCCTGGACGGACGCGCTGAAGCACCGCGTCGGGCTGATCGAGCTGGAGGACATCGCGGCCGTACGCCGGTGGGCGGTCGACTCGGGGCTCGCCGACCCCGAGCGGCTGGTGCTGGCCGGCGGCTCGTGGGGCGGCTATCTGACGCTGCTGGGGCTCGGGACCCAGCCCGAGGCGTGGGCGCTGGGGCTCGCGGCGGTGCCGGTCGCGGACTACGTCACGGCGTACCACGACGAGATGGAGGCCCTGAAGGCGATGGACCGCACGCTGCTGGGCGGCACGCCGGAAGAGGTCCCCGAGCGCTTCGAGGCCTCCTCACCGCTGACGTATGTGGACGCCGTGCGGGCGCCGGTCTACATCTCGGCGGGGGTCAACGACCCGCGCTGCCCGATCCGGCAGATCGACAACTACGTGGAGCGGCTGGCGCGGCGCGACGCCCCGCACGAGGTGTACCGGTACGACGCGGGGCACGGCTCGCTGGTGGTCGAGGAGCGGATCAAGCAGTTGCGCTTGGAGATCGAGTTCGCTCAGCGTCACCTGGGTCAGCTGCCGGATCCGCGTGGTCCGCACGATCCGCGTGACTCGCGTGACTCGCGTGATCTTCAGGCGCAGCCGGGGTCTCCGACGCGATGATCCCGAGCTCCAGGTCGCGCGCCGTCTCCGCCTCGCGGCGGAACAGCCGGAACCACATGAACACGACGAAGCCCGCGAAGACGAACCACTCGCCGGTGTAGCCGAGGTTCTGGAACGCCTTGAGGTCGAGCCCGGTGCCCTCCGCCACGGCCGGGGGCACCGGCTTCAGGGCCCCGGGGGCGGAGGCGGCGGTGATCCACGCGTCGTACACCCCGTACGGCACGAGGTTCACCAGCGAGGCGGCGCTGATCATGCCCAGCTGGCCGCGCGGCAGCCCGCCGCTCGCCACCACCCCGTCGCTGCCCGAGTGCTCGGACGCCTGGAGCGCCCCGGTCACGGTCACCTCGCCCGCCGGGGGCGCGGGCACCTTGGCGACGTCCGCCTTGTCGTCGGCGTCGCCGGGCAGCCAGCCCCGCACGACCGGGACCGCCTTGCCCCCGTCGGTGCGCAGCAGCGTGAGCACGTAAAAGCCGTCGTGGTCGCCCAGCCGCCGGTCCGGGACGAGCAGTTGATGCTCGGTGTCATAGCGCCCGGTCGCGGTGGCCGACCGCCCCGAGGTCCGGTCGGTGACCGGCAGCAGCGCCGTCAGCGGCTCGGCGCCCTCCTTGGCCTCGGAGGACTTGTCCTGCTGCTTGTTGTGGTTCTCGACGCGTGCCTCGAAGCGGCTCAGCTGCCAGCTGCCCATGAACAGACAGACCGGAATGGCCAGCACGGTGAAGACGTTGATCACCCACCAGCGGGGTGTCAGCAGAAACCGATACACACCACCACCGTACGGGCCCGCGACCGCCGGCCCGCCCTTGGGGTGGGCTCTCTTCGGGCTCGGCTCGCCCCGGCCTACGCGCCCGCCAGCACCCCGGTGCGGTAGATCGTCCCCGCGCACGCGCCGCCGAGCGTCACGCTCGCCGCGGGCGGGTCACCGGCCTCGGGCGTGTAGCTGAGCGAGACGCTCCCCGCCGGCTGCTCGCCGCCGCCACCGCCGCCACCGCTTCCGCTGCCGGAGCCGTCGCCCGGAGTGTCCGAGGGCTCGCCGTCCGCGGCGGCCGCGTCCGGCGAGGGGTCGGGGCTCGGCGTGGAGCTGGTGTTGGAGCAGCCTGAGGTACCGCCGCCGGACTGCGGGATCCAGGCGAACCTCACCTCGTACGCCTGGCCGGGCTTCAGGATGAGCTGGCCCGGCGCGGTGGCCGGGTCGGGCAGGCCGCTCGCCGCGTCGCCGGAGGTGTGGTCCACGACGAAGACCCGGGAGGCGTCCGCGCCGCCCAGCGCGCTCGGGCTGATGCTGCCGCCGCCCACGACCGTGCACGGCGTGCCGGAGATGTTCAGCACCTGGAACGAGCCGTAGACCCGGCCCTCGGCGTCCGCCGTCCCGGCCGTCCCGGTGGCGTTGCCGAGCTGGGAGCGGGCGCAGGTGGGCGAGGTGGCGTTCAGCGTGCTGGAGGGGTCGGGGGCCACGCCGCCCGAGTCGCCCTCCGGCTTCTTGGACGGGTCCTTCTCCTTGTCGTCCTTGCCCTTGTCCTCTTTGTCCTCGCTGCCCTGGTCGGCGGGCCGGCCGGTCTCCTTCCCGCCGCTGTCCTCGCCGCGCTTCTCCTCGTCGGTGCCGGGCGTGTTGTGGCTGCTGCCGGCGATGGCCGGGCGGTCGTCCGAGCCGCCGGTGGTGGCGACGTGGACCAGCGCGGGCAGCGCGGCCCCGCCGAGCACCACCGCCGCGGCGGCGCCGACCAGGGCCTGGCGGCGGCGCGTACGGCGGGCGGGCACGGCGCGGCGCAGGTGCTCCAGGGAGTCGGGTGACGGCTCCAGCTCGCCGACGGCGCCGTGCAGGAGACGGCGCAGCGAGTCCTCGTCCATGCCGTCGTCCATGCCGTCCGGGCTGGTCCTGTCGTCCCCGCCGTCCGGGCCGTTCATGTCGCCGCTGCCGTTCCTGCTGCTGTTCCTGCTGTCCGTACGATCCCCGCCGTCCGTGCCCGCGGCCTTGCCGAGCCGCGCCGTGCCGTCCGGCTCGTGAACGTCCCGCCGGTCGGGATCGTCCCCCGGCGCCGGCTTGAGTGTGTCGTCGTTCATGCCGGAGCCTCCATTGCGACGCGAAGCGCCGCGATGCCACGCGATCCGTACGCCTTGACCGAGCCGAGCGATATGCCGAGCGTCTCGGCGACCTGGGCCTCGGTCATGTCCGCGAAGTAGCGCAGCACGAGAACCTCGCGCTGGCGGCGCTGGAGCCCTCTCATTGCCTTGATCAACTGGTCCCGCTCGAGTTGCTCGTACGCGCCCTCCTCCGCGCTCGCCATGTCGGGCATCGGCTTGGAGAGCAGCTTCAGCCCGAGGATGCGGCGGCGCAGCGCCGAGCGCGAGAGGTTGACGACCGTCTGCCGCAGGTAGGCGAGCGTCTTCTCCGGGTCACGGACCCGGCGCCGCGCGGAGTGCACGCGGATGAACGCCTCCTGCACGACGTCCTCGCAGGAGGCGGTGTCGTCCAGGAGCAGCGCGGCAAGACCGAGCAGCGACCGGTAGTGGGCGCGGTAGGTCTCGGTGAGGTGATCGACTGTGGTGCCGACTGCCATCGCTTCGTCAGTGTCCTCGCGCCCCGCCGAGATCTGCGCGGGACGAGCGGTGGACCACGGCGCGATCACCGGCATGCCGCCAGGAGCGCGGGGACGCGGGGGCCGCACTGCCGTGCCGCCGCGCCCTGGGATCGTTGCGATGCCGAATACCTCTGCTGCCACGCCAGTTGGACACGCTGCCCCCTGTCAGGGTTGTACGCGTGAGGCATCGCGTTTGACGATGCGACGAATGCCCCCATGCAGACCAACCCATCCCCAATGCCCCGGTTTGCTCAACGCCCACTACAGGGCGGCTGGAAAGACGCTCCCCGCCTGCTGCCGGTTGCAGCGGGCGGGGAGGGAATCTTCTTCACAGATCTTTGCCCTGGTTTGCTCCCAGTTCAAGTGGTCCAGGCCATTGTCCAGGTCACAGAAACTTCACAGTCGGCTCTGGGCCCACGCCGGCGAGCCATCACCTTACGCGAGGACAACAGGCCTTCAGGCGGTCAGGGCTTCAGGCCTTCAGGCCGTGAACTCCGCCGCGACGAGTTCCGCGATCTGCGCGGTGTTGAGCGCCGCGCCCTTGCGGAGGTTGTCGCCGCACACGAACAGCTCGAGCGCCTTGGGGTCGTCCAGCGAGCGCCGCACCCGGCCCACCCAGGTCGGGTCGGTGCCCACGGCATCGGCCGGGGTGGGGAACTCGCCCTCCGCCGGGTTGTCGCAGAGCACCACCCCGGGCGCGGCCGCCAGGATCTCGTGCACCTGGGCCACCGTCACCTCGTTCTCGAACCGCGCGTGCACGGCCAGCGAGTGGGTGGTGATCACGGGCACGCGGACACAGGTCGCGGTGACCCGCAGCTCCGGCAGCCCCAGGATCTTGCGGGACTCGTTGCGCACCTTGAGCTCCTCCGAGGACCAGCCGTCCTCCTTGAGCGAGCCCGCGAACGGCACCACGTTGAGCGCCATCGGCCCGGGGAACGGCCCGGTGTCGCCGACCGCCCGCCGTACGTCGCCGGGCTGCGTGCCCAGCTCCGTGCCGGCGACGAGGGCGAGCTGTGCGCGGAGGGTGTCGATGCCCTCCTTGCCCGCCCCGGAGACCGCCTGGTACGAGGAGACGATCAGCTCCTGGAGCCCGAACTCGGCATGCAGCGCGCCGATCGCGACGATCATCGAGAGCGTGGTGCAGTTGGGGTTGGCGATGATGCCGCGCGGGCGGACCCGGGCCGCGTGCGCGTTCACCTCGGGGACGACCAGCGGCACATACGGGTCCATCCGGAAGGCTCCGGAGTTGTCGACCACGACCGCGCCCTTGCTCACCGCGATCGGCGCCCACTGCGCGGAGACCTCGTCCGGCACGTCGAACATCGCGATGTCGACGCCGTCGAAGGCCTCCTCGGCCAGCGCCACCACCTCGACCTGCTCGCCCCGGACGGTCAGCTTCCGCCCCGCCGAGCGCGGCGAGGCGATCAGCCGGATCTCGCCCCAGACGTCGGCGCGCTCGGAGAGGAGGGAGAGCATGACGGTGCCGACGGCTCCGGTCGCGCCGACGACGGCGAGCGTCGGCTTCCGGCCACCGGCACCGCCACGGCCGGTCATCGGCCGGTCCCTCCGTAGACGACGGCTTCCACGTTGTCGCTGTCCAGCCCGAAGGCGGTGTGCACGGCCCGGACCGCTTCCTTGACGTCGTCGGCGCGGGTGACGACCGAGATACGGATCTCGGAGGTCGAGATCAGCTCAATGTTGACCCCGGCGTTGGACAGCGCCTCGAAGAAGGACGCGGTGACGCCCGGGTTCGTCCGCATACCGGCGCCGACCAGCGAGATCTTGGCGATCTGGTCGTCGTAGCGCAGCGAGTCGAAGCCGATCGTCGGCTGCGCCTTGGTCAGCGCCTCCATGGCCTTGTGGCCGTCGGTCTTCGGGAGGGTGAAGGAGATGTCGGTCAGGCCGGTCGACGCGGCGGAGACGTTCTGCACCACCATGTCGATGTTGAGCTCGGCGTCCGAGATCGTGCGGAAGATGGCCGCGGCCTCACCCGGCTTGTCCGGCACGCCGACGACCGTGATCTTGGCCTCGGAGGTGTCGTGGGCAACACCCGAGATGATCGCCTGCTCCATCGGCTGGTCCCCTTGCGGCTCGTTGCTGACCCACGTGCCCTTGAGCCCGGAGAAGGACGAGCGGACGTGGATCGGGATGTTGTAACGGCGTGCGTACTCCACACAGCGGTGGAGCAGCACCTTGGAGCCGGAACTGGCCAGTTCCAGCATGTCCTCGAACGAGATCCAGTCGATCTTCTGGGCCTTCTTCACGACCCGCGGGTCGGCGGTGAACACACCGTCGACATCCGTGTAGATCTCACAGACCTCGCCATCGAGGGCGGCCGCGAGAGCGACGGCGGTGGTGTCGGAGCCGCCGCGGCCCAGGGTGGTGATGTCCTTCTTGTCCTGGGACACGCCCTGGAAGCCCGCGACGATCGCGATGTTGCCCGCGTCGATGGACTCCCGGATACGGCCGGGCGTGACGTCGATGATCCGCGCTTTGTTGTGGACCGAGTCGGTGATCACCCCGGCCTGGCTGCCGGTGAACGACTGCGCTTCGTGCCCGAGGTTTTTGATCGCCATCGCCAGCAGGGCCATGGAGATCCGCTCTCCGGCGGTCAGCAGCATGTCGAACTCACGCCCCGACGGAATCGGGGACACCTGCTCGGCGAGGTCGATCAGCTCGTCCGTCGTGTCGCCCATCGCCGAAACCACGACGACCACCTGGTGGCCGTTCTTCTTGGCTTCGACGATTCGCTTGGCGACCCGCTTGATGCCCTCGGCATCGGCAACGGAAGAGCCTCCGTACTTCTGCACGACAAGGCCCACGTGCGCTCCCTACGGCTCTCAGTATTGCGGTCGGCTCAGTCTAACGAGTGGCCGGAAATTACCCCGCCTATATCACATTGCGAGACACATGACTCACTTTGTGATCAGACGTCCACTTTCCCGTGCCACCCGCTCAGCGACCAACCCTGCCCGCTCGCGCCCGAAGCATACGAAAACGTAACCCAGGTCACATCCCGGAACTCTCAGGTCTGGACGGACCGGATCCCGAGCGGGGCCGCGATCTCCGCCGCCATGACGCGTCCCGCCTCTTCCGCGAGCTGGTCGTCCCCACCCGCGTTGCTGTCCGTGTCCAGGCCGTCCAGCTCGTCCAGGGGGCTGTCCAGGCGCACGTGGGCGACCAGCGACTGGAGCGCGCGCAGGGCGGCGGAGGCGGTCGTACCCCAGTTGGACAGGTACGAGAACTGCCACCACCACAGCGCCTCGCTGATCCGGCCGTCGCGGTAGTGGGCCATGCCGTGCCGCAGGTCGGTGATGATGTCGGCCAGGTCGTCGGAGATCCGGCAGGCCACGGGCCGGCTGCGCGGCACATACGGGTCGAAGACCTCGGAGTAGACGTCCACCGGGTCGAGCAGCCGGGCGAAGCGCTCACGCAGCTCGTCCACGTCCGGCTCGGGGCCGACGTCCGGCTCGTACCGCTCGTCGGGCACGAAGTCCTCATGGGCGCCCAGCCGGCCGCCCGCGAGGAGCAGCTGGGAGAGCTCGAGCAGCAGAAACGGCACGGCGCTGTCCGGCTCGTCGCCCTTCGCCACTTCTGTGACGGCGACGATGAAACTCTCGATCTGATCGGAGATCTGGACCGCGAAGTCGTCCGGATCCGGATGGGCGGCGTGCAGCGTTGCGTCAGACATCGAGAAGTCTTCTCCCTTCGAAGGCACGCCCCAGCGTGACCTCGTCGGCGTACTCCAGGTCTCCCCCGACCGGGAGACCGCTAGCCAGCCGGGTCACCTTCAAACCCATGGGCTTGACCATGCGCGCCAGGTAGGTGGCGGTGGCCTCGCCCTCCAGGTTCGGATCAGTGGCCAGGATCAGCTCCGTGACCGTACCGTCCGCGAGCCGTGTCAGCAGCTCCCTGATTCGAAGATCGTCCGGGCCCACACCCTCGATCGGGCTGATCGCGCCGCCGAGCACGTGGTAGCGGCCACGGAACTCGCGGGTGCGCTCGATCGCCACGACGTCCTTGGGCTCCTCGACCACACAGAGGATGGCCGGGTCGCGGCGCGGGTCCTGGCACACCCGGCACTGCTCGGCCTCGGCGACATTGCCGCACACCGCGCAGAACCGCACCTTCTCCTTGACCTCGGTCAGCGCGTGCGCGAGGCGGCGGACGTCGGTGGGCTCGGCCTGGAGGATGTGGAAGGCGATGCGCTGCGCGCTCTTGGGACCGACGCCGGGCAGCCTGCCCAATTCGTCGATGAGGTCCTGGACCACGCCCTCGTACACGCCCGCATCCAATCTCGCGCTGACACGCGGTGGCTTCTCTTCTTACAGACTTCGGTATAAGGCCCGGGTCAGGGCTTGGGCCAGACCGCGGAGAGCCGTTTCCGAACGGAAAGCCCGTTCAGAACGGAAGGCCCGGCATGCCGCCGAGACCCTGGGCGAGCGGACCGAGCTTCTGCTGCTGAAGCTGCTGAGCGGCGTTGTTCGCGTCGCGGACGGCGGCGACGACGAGGTCCGCGAGGGTCTCGGTGTCCTCCGGGTCCACCGCCTTCGGGTCGATCACCAGGCCCTGAAGCTCACCGGCGCCGGTCACGGTGGCCTTCACCAGGCCGCCGCCCGCCGAGCCTTCGACAGGGGTCCTGGCCAGTTCCTCCTGCGCCGCGGCGAGGTCCTGCTGCATCTTCTGGGCCTGCTGAAGCAGCTGCTGCATGTTGGGCTGGCCACCACCGGGGATCACGAGCTCACTCCTGCGCTGTCGACAGAGTTCTTCTTACCGATAGCCCGAGCCTACGTGCTCACGGGGCGCCTCGCTCTACGCCGTAGGGAGGAGCGAGGAGTGGCGCTGGAGGTCACAACTCAGGGGCCGCGCAGGGCGGTACTGGTCCGGACCGCGCGCCCCCTCTTCGCCCACACCCCTGTCTGTTCACGGCCCCTTCCCGTTCACGACCTCTGCTCGTTCGCGACCTCTACTCGTTCGCGATCTCTACTCGTTCGCGATCTCTTCGACGACCGTGGCGCCGAGCTCGCGCACGATCAGGTCATGACCGCTGAGCGCGGTGTCGTCGAGATCCGGGTCGTCCTCGGCCGGCATGTCGTCCTCGGGCGCGACGGGCGGGGGCTCCGGCTCCCGGTACGCCGACGGCTGCGCGGGCGGGCCCGCGGACGCGGCGGGAGGGCCGGCGGGGGACGCGCCGGGGGCAGCGGGCCCGGCGGCGGCCGCCTGGGCCTGGGGCCGGGGGGCGGGCGGGCGCGGCGGAGCCGCCGGGGCCGCACCGCCCCCGAAGCCGCCGGAGCCGCCGGAACCGCTGAAGCCGCCGGAACCGCCGGAACCACCGGCACCGCCGAAGCCACCGCCGCCCGCACCGCCGGGCCCGCCCTGCTGGGCGGCGCCGCCCGAGGGGTCGACGACCGCCTCGATCCGCCACTGCACACCGATCGCGTCGCTGAGCGCCTGGCGCAGCACGTCCTCGCTGCCGCCGCTGACGAAGCTGTCACGCGCGCCGGGGTTGGAGAAGCCGACCTGAAGGGTGGTGCCGTCGAAGCCGGTGACCCCCGCGTTCTGGCTCAGCAGGATCCAGGTGAAGCGGCGGCGGTTCTTGACCGCCTCCAGGATGTCCGGCCACATCTGCCGCACCTGCATGGCGCCCTGCGCCATGCCCGGCGCGGACGCGGCGGGGGCGGCGGGCGCTCCGGCGGGACCGGAGGGGCTGGAAGGGCCAGAAGGGCCGGAGCCGGTGGAAGTACTCGAAGCACCGGAGGAGCCGGCAGGCCCTGTGGAACCGCCCGCCGCCCCGCCGCCCTGCCCAGGCGCGGCGGCAGACGGCCAGCTGCCGGGCTGCCGCCCCGAGCCCTGGGCGGAACCGGGAGCCGTGGCGGTCGGCCAGGCCCCGGGCCGCGACGCGGACGCGGCAGGCGCCCCGCCACCTTCCGCACCGCCGGTCGAGTCGGCACCGCCCGCACCGGGGCGCTGGCCGCCGCCACCGCCGTGCCCCGCAGGCTGGGCGCCCCCGGGCCACGCTCCGGGCTGCGGTCCCCCGGCCCCGGCCTCGGCCTCGGCCGGGCCCGAGGGCGCACCGCCGACGGCCGGTGCCGCGCCCTGGCCGGCCCCGCCGCGGCCCGTCACGGCCGCGCGCGCGGCCGCCGGGCCGGACGGGCCCGCGGCCGGGGCATGCGCGTCGGGCCCCGGTACGTACCCCATGGCGGGCCCATGGCCCTCCAACCCCCCGACGATGCCTCCGGGGCCTCCAGGCCCTCCTGGGCCTCCGCCCAGACCGCCCGCCAGAGCCCCCCGCTCCAGCTTCTCCAGCCGCGCCTGCACCGACCGCTCGTCCCCGAACGCCGCGGGCAGCAGCACCCGCGCGCAGATCAGCTCCAGCTGGAGCCGCGGCGACGTGGCGCCGCGCATCTCGGTCAGGCCCTCGTTGACCAGGTCGGCGGCGCGGCTCAGCTCGGCGGCGCCGAAGACGGACGCCTGGGCCTGCATCCGCTCGATGACATCGACCGGGGCGTCGATGAGCCCCTTCTCCGCCGCATCCGGCACAGCCGCGAGAATCACCAGGTCACGCAGCCGCTCCAGCAGGTCGGCGACAAAGCGCCGGGGGTCGTTGCCCCCCTCGATCACACGGTTGACCACCTCGAACGCGGCAGCGCCGTCGCTCGCCGCGAAGGCGTCCACGATCGCGTCGAGCAGCGAGCCGTCCGTATAGCCGAGCAGCGACGTCGCCATGGCGTACGTCACACCGTCCGCGCCCGCGCCCGCGAGCAGCTGGTCCATGACCGACATCGAGTCCCGCACCGACCCGGCCCCGGCCCGCACCACCAGCGGCAGCACCCCGTCCTCGACGGGGATCGCCTCGCGCTCGCAGACCTCCGCCAGATAGTCGCGCAGCGTCCCCGGGGGCACCAGCCGGAACGGGTAGTGGTGCGTACGCGACCGGATGGTGCCGATGACCTTCTCGGGCTCCGTGGTCGCGAAGATGAACTTCAGATGCTCCGGAGGCTCCTCGACCACCTTCAGCAGGGCGTTGAACCCCGCCGAGGTGACCATGTGCGCCTCGTCGATGATGTAGATCTTGTACCGGCTCGACGCGGGCCCGAAGAACGCCTTCTCCCGCAGCTCACGGGCGTCGTCCACGCCTCCGTGAGAAGCGGCGTCGATCTCGATGACATCGATCGAACCCGGTCCGTTCCGCGCGAGGTCCAGACAGGACTGGCACTCCCCGCACGGCTCCGGGGTCGGCCCCTTCTCGCAGTTCAGACAGCGGGCCAGGATGCGCGCGCTCGTCGTCTTGCCGCAGCCGCGCGGACCGCTGAAGAGGTACGCGTGGTTGACCCGGTTGTTGCGCAGCGCCTGCTGCAACGGGCCGGTGACATGCTCCTGGCCGATGACCTCGGCGTAGGTCTCGGGGCGGTAGCGGCGGTACAGCGCGAGGGACGACACGCTTACGACGATATCGGTGCCCACGGACATCCGGAGCCGCCCCACAACGCAAGGGCCCCCCACGTACCCGCCAGAGCCCACTTACCCTTGCTGCCTTCCGGCCCTGGGGGAGTTCGGTGAGATAGCGCCACGTGAGGGGCTGGCCCCCACCCTAGCGGATGGACGGGGGTGGGAACGAGTTCGCATCTACTGCTTCCGGTCTTGTATTGTTCCTCGCGGAGGATTCGCCTAGAGGCCTAGGGCGCACGCTTGGAAAGCGTGTTGGGGGCAACCCCTCACGAGTTCGAATCTCGTATCCTCCGCACCCGCCCAGCAGGGCAGACGAGGGCCCCGACCGGTTCACCGGTCGGGGCCCTCGTCGTGTACCGGCCCGGAACGGCTTCGCCGTCCGCGACCCGGCACAGGGTTCAGTACTGGTCGGTCTCCATGAAACCCGTGCTCCCGTTGTCGTCCGCGTCGAAGGCGGCGGCGGTCGGGTCGAATCCGGGCGGGCTGTCCTTGAGGGCCAGACCCAGGCCGGCCAGCTTCGCCTTGACCTCGTCGATCGACTTGGCGCCGAAGTTACGGATGTCGAGCAGGTCCGCCTCGGACCGCGCCAGGAGCTCACCCACCGAGTGGACGCCCTCGCGCTTGAGGCAGTTGTACGAGCGGACGGTGAGTTCCAGCTCCTCGATCGGCAGCGCCAGGTCGGCGGCCAGGGCGGCGTCCGTCGGGGACGGACCCATGTCGATGCCCTCGGCGTCCACGTTCAGCTCACGCGCCAGGCCGAACAGCTCGACCAGGGTCTTGCCGGCCGACGCCATGGCGTCACGCGGACGCATGGCCTGCTTGGTCTCGACGTCGACGATCAGCTTGTCGAAGTCGGTGCGCTGCTCGACACGGGTCGCCTCGACCTTGTACGTGACCTTGAGCACCGGCGAGTAGATCGAGTCGACCGGGATCCGGCCGATCTCCTGGCCGACCTGCTTGTTCTGGACGGCGGAGACATAGCCGCGACCGCGCTCGACGGTCAGCTCCATCTCCAGCTTGCCCTTGCCGTTGAGCGCGGCCAGGACCAGGTCGGGGTTGTGCACCTCGACACCGGCCGGCGGCGCGATGTCGGCGGCGGTGACCAGACCCGGGCCCTGCTTGCGCAGGTACATCACGACCGGCTCGTCGTGCTCCGAGGAGACGACCAGCTGCTTGATGTTGAGGATGAGGTCGGTGATGTCCTCCTTGACGCCCGGCACGGTGGTGAACTCGTGCAGGACCCCGTCGATCCGGATGCTGGTGACAGCAGCGCCGGGGATCGACGACAGGAGGGTGCGACGGAGGGAGTTGCCGAGGGTGTAGCCGAAGCCCGGCTCCAGCGGCTCGATCAGGAATCGGGAACGGAACTCGTCGACGACCTCTTCGGTCAGTGACGGACGCTGAGCAATCAGCACGAGGTATTGCCTCCAGTGTTTTGCGCCCGCTATGTGACGCCGTAGACACCACGAACTGTACGGGCGTCTGCCGGCCGGTCGGCAGGCTCAGCTCTTGCTGGAGCGGAGTCCAACGATCGACGAGGCAGCCACCAGCTCAGTTCGTAGGCGCATACTAGGGGCAATGACAAAGCCTGCTGCACCGAAGCGTCATTTGCCCACCAGCCCCTTCAAGGCCCCGGTCACGCCGGCTCCCAAGCACTTCGCCGTGGGCGACCAGGTCACACACGACATGTACGGCCTCGGCCGAGTGATCGGCATCGAGGATGGAATCGCCGCGCTCGTGGATTTTGGCTCGGAGCGAATGCGGATCCTGAGCCCGTACGCCAAGATGACCAAGTTGTAGAAGCACTGTGCCCGGTCACGGCACGCCAGGCCCCTTCAGGGACCTGTAACGAAAGCGAGACCTCTCATCGATCTGACGTCGCTGTTCTCCGCCCTGGAAGGGCAACCCCGCCGTACCACTCCGGCATCGCCGCCTCCGGCGACAAACCCCTTCCAGGCCCCGGACTTCGGGGAAGACGAGACCTTCCTGCCTGAGGAGGTACAGGAACCCGCCCCGGGCGTGCGCGCGGCGCGGTCGAGGGCTGCCTAGCTCCCACGCGTGCGGTGGGCTCGGCAACTGGCCGCGGGCCGTCCCCGGTGCTGCGGTGAGGATCATTTACGAGATGAGGCCCGACCGCTCTCTGATCGAACACGGCAGCCTCTCATGCGCTCAAGTCCTCGGATTTCAGCGGGTCCAGGAGCGGGAACAGAGGACGAGGCGGTAGCCGTCGGGGTCCGCGACGGTCACGCCGTGCTCGTCCCAGTACGGGTTGTGGGCGGTCACGCGGGTGCCGCCGGTGGCGAGCAGGCGGTTCACGAGATCCTCGTCGACGGGCTCTCCCAGGTAGACGACGAAGAGATCGTCGACGGTCGGGCTGGGTTCGAGAGGCTGCTCGGGGTCGTGAGTGAGTTCGAAGTGCCAGACTCCGTCGCGCGGGCCGAGCATGAGCAGGTCGTGTTTGCCCGGCGCGTGCTCGGTGGTGCGCCAGAGGACGTCGAGGCCGAGACCTTCGACGTAGAAGCGCATGGCCGCGGCGAGATCCCGGGACGGGCGTGCGATGCGGACCCGTGTGTCCGTACCCAGCGGAGGTTTCGGGAGGCCCGGTTCCGGTGTCATGTTCACTCTCCGCTGCCGAAGATCGTGGTGGGGTCGCCGAGATGTTATCGATGCGCGGGCGCGGCGCCCGCCCGCGGGCAGGCGCCGCTGACGTGGGTGACAGCGGCCGGTCAGCCGCTCAGGCCGAGTTCGCCCGCGCGCACCCCGGCCTGGAACCGTGAACCCGCGTCGAGGGCGGCGAGCAGCTCGGCGACCCGGCGTCGGTAGGTCCGCAGGGACATGCCGAGCTCTCGCGCGGCCGTCTCATCGGTGGCGCCGGACCCCAGCGCGCGCAGTACCGTCCGGCTCTCGGCATCGAGCTGGGGTCGCTCGCCGCGCAGGAAGACCTTGAAGTCGGTGGCGGTCTCCCAGGCGGCCTCGAACAGCGCGTAGACCCCGCCGACCAGAGTGGGCGCGGTGGTCACGGTGTACTCCCGGCCGCCGGGAGCGTCCGCGCCGGCGAGAATCGCGAACCGGCGATCGATGATGATCGTCTCGTGGGGGAGAGCGGTGACGGCCACCCGTACGTCGGCGCCCCTGTCGGCCATCTCGTTCAGGTGCGCGCGGCCGCGCTCGTCGGCCAGGGCGGCCGGGCTGTACAGCTTGCGGAACCGCCGCGTGCTGCCGCTGTTCCGGATGATCCGGTCGCGGGCGGCGTGGCGGGCGGCGAGGTGCGCCCAGGTGTCGGGATCACGGGCGGCGCAGACGAACTCCTCGCGGACCCCGGCGAACAGATGCTCCGTGCGCGCGAGAAGTTCCAGGTCACCGCGGATCGTCATGATCTCAGCCACGCCTCCATTGTGCCCACTGGCAGCAAGCTGCCATGGGTTCGCGGCCCTGACACCCCGCCGCCCAGGCTGAGCCCATGAGCGATGACTTCCGCCTCGGTGGCGACCTTGTGATCAACCGCATCGGCTTCGGGGCCATGCGCCTGCCCACCAACAGCTTTCGGGGCCCGGCCCGTGATCCCGACACCGGTCGCGCCGTGCTGCGCCGAGCGGTCGAGCTCGGCGTCAACCACATCGACACCGCCGCCTTCTACACCAGCGGCGACGGCACCGTCCGGGCCAACGACCTGATCCGCGAGGCCCTCCACCCCTACCCGGCCGATCTGGTCATCGCCACCAAGGTCGGCCCGGCCCGCACCCCCGACGGCGGCCTGGTCGAGACCACCGACCCCGCGGACCTGCGGTCGCTGGTCGAGGAGAACCTCGAAACCCTCGGCCTGGACCGCCTCCACCTGGTCTATCTGCGCATCGGCGGCATTGAGGGTCCGCCGCACGACGAGTCCGCCGCCGAGCGCTTCGAGGCGCTCGGCGCGTTGCGTGAGGAGGGTTTGATCCGCCACCTCGGCCTGAGCAACGTCAACGCCGACCACCTCGCCCAGGCCCGTGAGATCGCCCCCGTCGCGGCCGTACAGAACCACTTCCACGCCGCCCAGCGCGACGACGCGCGGCTGATGGCCGTCTGCGAGGAGGCGGGCATCGCCTACGTGCCGTTCTTCCCCCTCGGCGGCGGCGTGAGCGACCTCACCGGTGACCGCATGGCCAAGGTCGCGGCCCGGCACGGCGCGACGGTCCCGCAGATCGCCCTGGCCTGGCTGCTCGCCTCCTCGCCCGTCACCCTGGCCATCCCCGGCACCGGCTCCCTGGCCCACCTGGAGGAGAACATCGCCGCCGGGTCGATCGCCCTCACCCGTGAGGATCTCTCCGAACTCGCCTGACGCCGGGCCGGGGCACGCCTTTCGGGTGACAGCGCGTCCCCGGCCGGCGACCGCCCCGCCCGGCGTCCGGCGCGGCTACAGATCGAGCTGGTACCGGAGCGTCGTGTGCGTGGGTGAGTAGCCGAACTCGTCGTTGATGGCGCGCATTGGGCCGGTTGCTCGCGGCGGTGTCCGTCAGCAGGCCCTCGAGACGCGGGTGGTACTCGACGGCCTGCCGGATCGCCTCGGCCTTCATCCATCGGCCGAGGCCGAGCCCGCGATGTTCGGGCAGGACGCCGGTGCCGTAGTGCCGGCCGTCACCCGTACGCGGCACGACGAGCTCGAGAAGCTGTCCGCCGCGGCGCGCCGGCCGCAACGGATTTCACGGGTGCGCGTCGGCGGGCTCTCCCGGGGCCTGTCCCGGGGCCTGTCCGGGCGCGACGACCGCCGGCGCCGTCTCCGCCCGTGGCCGCCGACGGGCCGTCCCGGTCGGCAGGGTGAGTACGGCGAGGCAGCCGACGACCAGGGCGACGCCGACCCACCCGAGCGCGGGCAGGCGCTCGCCGACGACCAGTACGGCCAGGACCGCCGCGACAGCGGGTTCCAGCAGCGAGAGTGTGGTGGCCGTGCTCGCCGGGACGTGCGCCAGGCCCCAGCCGAACAGGACGTAGCCGATGAACATGGGCACCAGGGCCATGTAGACGCCGACCGCCGCGTTGGACCAGGAGTCCAGGAGCGGGCCGCCCGTGGCCAGCAGCACCGGCAGGAGCAGCAGGCCGCCGATCCCGAAGACGGTCCCCATGGCCGCGCGGGAGGTGACGCCGCGGCTGATCAGGCGGTGGGCCGCCCAGGAGTACAGGGCGTAGGTGAAACCGGCCACCAGGCCCAGCGCCACTCCGAGCACGGTCGACCCCGCGGAGCGGGCCCCGGCGGCGGAGTGCGCCCCGGCCGCCCCGGCCGCCTCGGCCGCGCACAGCAGCGCCGTCCCGGCGAGGCCCAGCGCGGCGCCGGTCATCCAGCGGCGCGTGAGGCGGCGTCCGTCCACGGCTCGCTCGATCACGGCCGAGGCGAGCGGGGCCGAGCCGATCGACACCACGGTGCCGGCGGCGACCCCGGCCAGGTGCATGGAGGTGTAGAACGCCAGCGGGTAGGTCCCCACCGCCAGCGCGCCGAGCAGCACCACGCCGCGCTGCGCGCGCAGCCCCGGCGCTTCCCGGGCGATAGGGGGGCCTGCGATCAGGGCCTGGAGCAGTCCGCCGAGCCCCATGGCGACGGCCCCGATGGCGAGCGGCCCCACGGCTGGGGCGAAGGTCGCGGCGGTGCCCGTGGTGCCCCACAGCACCGACGCCACGAGCACGCACAGCGACCCCGCGCCGGCCGAGCCGACCGTATGCCCTGCGGGACGCGTCACAGCCCGCGTCACAGCCGGTCCAGCATGTCGGCCGCCATCGTCCGCGCACGCTCCAGACGCGTGCCCGCGCCCTCAAGACCGGCCCGCGCCATCGCTCCTTCCAGCAGGAACGCCAGATGCTCCGCCACCGCGCGAGCCTCCTCGGGACGGTCGGGCAGCAGTTCCCCGACGTGCCCGGCGAGCAGGGACTCGACTTCCTCCTTGTGCCGGCGCACCACGGCCCGCCCCTCGTCCTCGGCGGGCAGCTCGGCAGCCGCGTTCAGCAGGCCGCACCCGCGAAAGCCGTGCTCGTAGGCGAAGGCGGCGTGATCGGCGTACGCGTCGAAGACGGCCAGCACGCCGCCGCGCCCGTCCCGGACCCCTTCCAGGCGCCGCCGGTACAGGCCCAGCCACTCCTCGTGCCGCGCGTCGAGGTAGGCCATCACCAGGTCGGCCTTGGAGGAGAAGTTGTTGTACAGGCTCATCTTCGCCACGCCCGCCTCGGCGGTGATCGTGTCGATCCCCGTCGCCGAGACGCCGTCCGCGTAGAAGCGGCGCGCCGCGGCGGCCAGCAGCCGCTCCCGCGCGGTCCCCCGCCGCTTGCCGGAGCGTGCTGCCGCGGTATCGGTGTCGCCCATCACGTTCCCTTCCACTCACTAGGTAGGCCAGTCTACCTAGTGAGTGAGTGGGAAGGGGGCTCGCCCGAGGGCCGGACGGCTCAGGAGTCCTGGAGCGCGGCGCGGCCAGGACGATCGGCAGTTTGCGGGGGGGGGTGCCGGTGGGCGACTGACGGGGGCGGGCCCGCCGGGGCCCGCCCCCGTCAGGTCGCGTTCGGCGGCTCGGTCGTCGGCGTCACCGCGATCGTGCCCTGCGCCACGGCGCACAGGGTCTCGGCCCCCGCGCCGTCCACCGTGGACAGGTCGCAGCGGCACACGACGCGGGTGCGGCCGGCCCGGACGACGTGCGCCTCGGCCCGCAGCAGCACTCCTTCGGCGGGCCGCAGATAGTCGATGGTGAACCCGGCGGTGATCAGCCGGGCCCCGGCCACCGTGCCCGCGGCGAAGGTCAGCGCGTTGTCGGCGGCGTAGCCGAGTACCCCGCCGTGCAGAAATCCGTGCTGCTGGCGCAGTTCGTCGCGGATGTCCAGCTCAAGCGTCGCCGCGCCGTCGCCGAAGGCCACCAGACGGGTGCCGAGCAGATTGCTGAAGGGCTGGGCCGCCAGCACCTTCCGCGCGAGCGCCAAGTCCAGAACCTCGCTCATCTCCACACCCCTTGCGCCGCTTCACTGGCCGGGCGACCATCGCGCGCGCCCGTCACGTCTGTCAACCGATGGGGATGGCGACGCCGTTGAACGTCGTCTCCGGGGTCTGGGGCGAGGTGAAGCGGGCGTTGACGAGGTAGAGGCGGTCGCCCCAGCGGGCGACGGTGGTGGGGACGTCGAAGCGGGGGTCGGTGACCGTACGGCGCAGAGTGGCGGTGCGGGCCCTGAGGTCGAGGTCGAAGACGCTGATGAGGTTGAGCCGGTTCTGGACGACGTACAGGGAGCGGCCGATGCGCAGAAGACCGTCCCCGTTGGCCACATCGGCCGCGCCGACCAGGGCGATCTCGGTGGCGTGCCCGTCGGCCAGGTCGACGTGATAGAGCCGGCCGGGCGAGCTGCTGACGACGATCAGCCCATGGGCGTCAGGGGTGCCGACGACTCCGTTGGCGTTGTTGACGTTGGGCGTCTGCACCCAGTCGCCGCCGAGCGGCAGGCGGCGGACCGCCCCCTTGCGGCCGCGCGGTACGCCGTAGAGGACGGCGTCGCGCGAGTCGGTGAACCAGGCGCGGTCGCCGAGCAGGATGACGTCGTTGATGAAGTGCCCGGTGGCGTCTGTCAGCTGGTATGTGGTGACGAGCCGGCCGGTGTGGGAGTCCACGACCCGGGCCGTCCCGCCACCGCCTCCGGAGACGTAGAGCAGACCGTCCTCGTCCAGCTTCAGCCCGACGGTCGCCGTGCCCGTGGCGCCCTCGTGGATGACGCGGCCCTCGCCGGTGCGCAGATCGGTGCGGTAGACGGCGCCGTTGGCGCGCGAGCCCATATAGGCATACGGCCTGCGGCCGATGGTGATCCCCTCGGGCATGAAGCCGTCGGGGAGCGGGAACTCGGCCGGCCACGCGGCGGCCGGGGCCGCGGTGGCGGCCTGTGCCGCCCCGGCGCCGGCCGCCACCGCGAACGCGGCGACGGCGGCACCGCCGAGAACGGCGCGCCGGGACGGCTGGGGGTGGTTCCGGGTCATGGTTCCGGACCTCCGTGAAGGGTGGGGTGGGGGCGGGAGCCTGGGGAGCCTGGCGAGATCAGCGACTCCCCGGCATCGGCAAGGGCGACGGCATCGGCAACGGCAACGGCAACGGCAACTCACTGAACTCTGTGCACATGGCGCTTCTGCTTCCACGCGGTTTCAGGTCACCCTCATGCGTAACGGGCCGCCGCCCGCCGGGGTTCCTCGGGGCGCGGGTCCGGCGGGCTGCCGGGGCACTCCGGCTCCGCTATCAGGCGGTGCGTCAGGCACGCTTTCGGGTGGCCGGCTCGCGGGCGGTCCATGACAAACGGCCAGGTCGGTGAACGATCGGTGGACCAGTCGATCCCGAGGCAATCGAGCCTCCGACCGTTTCGCGAAGGCAGGCCACAGTGATCAGCAGGCGGAACGCATTGCGGACAGGCACCCTGGGCGCCCTCGGCGCCGGGGCGTTGGCCATGAAAGCGCCGCCCGACGCGGCCGCGGCGACCGAGCCGGCGGAGCGGGTCAGCCGCCAGGACTGGAAGCGACTGGCCGCGTCGCTCTCCCCCGGCGCCACCCTCTACCGGCCCGCGAACCCCGGCTACCCGCCACTGGCGCTCCCGTTCAACCACCGGTACGCCGGGATCCACCCCGCCGGCATCGTCGCCTGCGCCACGGTCGGGGACGTACGCGAGTCGATCCGCTGGGCCCGTTCGGTGGGGCTGCCCGCGGTACCCCGCTCCGGTCTTGGCCACAACTACGCGGGCTACTCCGCCACCACGGGCCTGCTGCTCAACATGAGCCGGATGAAGAACATCGTCTCCACACCCCGGCACGCCGCCCGCTCCCGGGCATACGGGCCGATCAAGGTCGTCCACGGCGCGGGCACCGTCACCGTCGGGGCCGGGGTCACCAACGGCGACCTTCACCCGCTGCTCGAGGACCAGGGCATCTTCGTGCCGACGGGCCGCTGCCCCACGGTCGGGGTCGCCGGTCTCGTACTGGGCGGCGGGATCGGCTTCAGCGACAAGATGTTCGGCCTGACCTGCGACCGGCTGGTCGCCACGACCGTCGTACTCGCCGACGGCCGCGTCGTCGAGGTTAGTGAGGACTCGCAGCCCGGTCTGTTCTGGGCCTGCCGGGGCGGCGCGGGCAACAACTTCGGCGTGCACACCTCGTTCACGTTCCAGTACGAGCGGTTCCAGGGCGATGTGGGGTTCTACCGGCTCAGCTGGAGCCTGGACTCCGTACTGCCGGTGATGGCGACCGCACAGCGCATCGCCCAGGCGACCGAGGACGACAAGCGATTCCACCTCCGCCTCGGCATCGGCACCCGCGGGCGCACCCGGAAGCAGATCCGCACGAACGCCAACGTCAACGCGATCGGCCAGTACTACGGAACCCTCGATGAGCTGCGGGCCATCCTCGCCCCGCTCCTCGCCATCGGCACCCCCGAGGAACGAGCCCGGAACTGCGCCGCCGTCCGCGAGGTCACCCCGGCAGAGGCGAGCACGCTGCTGAGCGCCACCACCCCGGTGGAGAAGTTCGCCGCCAAGTCGGCGGTCCTGAACTCCCGAACCCTCCTCACCGACCAGCAGGTCGGCGCCGCGGCCGAGCGGCTGCTCGACTGGCCGGGCAGCAGCAACCCTGACGGGGCCGGGTACGCGATGTTCGCACTCGGCGGGGAGATCAACCGCGTACCGCGCCGGGCGACGGCCTTCGTGCACCGCAACGGCCTGTTCATCCTCGCCGCCGAGACCTCCTGGGCGGACTCCGACTCCCCCGATGTCGCCGCCGCGAATCTGCACTGGCTCCAGGAGTTCTACGCCGCCATCTTCGACGGGGCGCCTCCCGCGCACTCCTACCAGAACTTTCCCGACCCGAAGCTGAAGGACTGGCGGGAGGCCTACTACGGCGTCAACTACCCGCGGCTGGTCCGCGTGAAGCGGAGGTACGACCCGACCGACTTCTTCCGCTATCCCCAGGCAATCGGCTCCTGAGCACCCTCACTCTCACGCAGAGCGGCTGTGGTGTCGGCGCGCCCGCGGACGCCACAGCACCGCTCAGGACGGCGAAAACTCGTAGTGCAGCTCATAAAGGTGACCGGCCTTGACCATCACCGTGGCCTCAATAGGGCGTTCGTCATCGCTGTACACGACCCGCAACGTCCGCAGGACGGGCAGATTCCCCGGCAGGCCGAGCACGGTGTACTGCTCCTGTGTCGGCACACGGGCGGAAACCTTGTCCACGCTGAGCCGTGGCGGGTACCCCAGCTCCGCCAGCAACGCCGGAGTACCACCCTTGATCTTGCGGCGATCCATCATCGCCGTCCCACGAGCGAGCTCCAGCGGATAGTAGGACTTCACCAATTCCACCGGCTCGTCGTCCAGCGACAACACCTGCGCCCGCAGCAGCACCATCGCGCCCTCCGGAAGCCGCAGCGCCTCGGCCACATCCGCAGGCGGCCTCACCTCGCCGACCTCCAGAAGGCGACTGCTCCCGCGCGCTTGGTGCCCGGTGGCCGCCTCGCTGATCCACCGATACGGCTCTCCCGGCGCGGCCGGCGCCATGTACGCGGCAGGCCGCATGGTGCGCTGCCGGTGTTCCCGTACGGTGACGGCCGCCCCGGCCCGGCCGACGGCGAGACCTTCGTCCTTCAGCAGTTGCAGTGCCTTCTGCACGGTCGCGTTCGACGCGCTGAACCGCTCCTTGAGCTGTGCGGTCGAGGGGAGCCTCGCGCCCGGTAGAAGCTCGCCCGACATGATCTCGTCCCGCAGGTCCGCGGCGATTCGCTCATGCAGCGACCGCCGGTCGATCGCGTCCTGATCAGCCTTGAGCACGGTCATGCCAACCCAACTCCAGTCCAGTAGCCTGCGGCAGCCGCCCTCCGATTCGCCCGTCGTTCACGGGGCCGCTGTCTGTGCGATGTTGCTTGTTCCGATCCCCAGCCGCCCCGACAGCACCAATGGCACTGGGCCGTGCGGGACCTTGGAATCACGCATCGCGCCGTAAGTGGACATCGACAGGTCGGCAACGGCTTCGCTGGGGTGACGGGAGCCGATCACCATTTCCCTGTGACAGACCAGGGGTACCGTTCTGGTGTCGATGCAGAACGGAGACCAGTATGCCCCCGAACATTGACGAACACGCGGGTGCACGCGTCGCACACGCGCGCAAGGTCCGCCGACTGACACAAAGCGAGTTGGCCGACCTCTCGCACGTCTCCTACAGCACCCTCACCAAAGTGGAACAGGGCGTCTTGCCTGCGAGTCCGTCTGTGATCGGCGCGCTCGCCCGTGCCCTTTCCGTACCGGTTACCGAACTGACCGGACAGCCTTACCTCGAAGAGCTGCGACAGGACCAGCTGGACGGCCTGATCAACCCCATCCGTGAGGCCCTGAACATCTACGACTTCGGCCCCGACCCGGACGTGACCCCGCGCCCGGTCGAGGAATTGGAGGCGCACGCGGAGAAGCTGTGCGCCATGGTCCGTGCGACGAACATCAAGCAGGTCGCCGCCGACCTTCCCGGCCTGATCCATGAAGCAACGACGACGGCACACACGAACCCAGCCGACTCCAACTGGCGTCTGCTGGCCAGCACATACCGCACTGCGTACGACGTGACGACGAAGCTCGGATTTCCCGACCTGTGCACGGTGGCGCTGGACCGAATGGACTGGGCAGCGCAGCGAGCTTCTGACCCGGTGCTGAGCGGGATGCGTCAGTACCTGCGAGCGCTCGTCTATCTCCGTGCAAGCGACTACCGCACAGGCAAGCGGCTTGTCGTTTTGGGCATGGGCACCTTGGAACAGGCGGAACCGGGGCGCGTGACCGATGTCGTCATCGGACAGCTCCACCTCGGCGCCGCCGTGCTGGCGGGGCGCAACAAGGACAAAGACGCCGCAGAAGGACACCTCAGCGAGGCGGAGCGCATTGCGGAGCGGACGGGCCCCGCTGAGAAGGTCCATTGGCTGTCATTCGGCCCGACCAACGTGGGCGTGCACCGAGTCAGCGTCCTGGCAGAACTCGACCTGTACACGCAGGCTGTTCACTGCGGGCAAGAGGTCACGATCCCGGACGGGTGGCCCCCGTCCCGGCGCGCGCACTACCACGCCGAGGTCGCTCGAGCGCAGATGTGGACAGGCCGTACGGACGCTGCATTCAAGAGCTTGTTGAAGGCGCGCAAGCTCGCACCACAGCAGACGCGGTACCACCCCACAGTGCGCGAGACGTACGCCGGGCTGGAGTCGGCGAAGCGCAGGATGCCGGACACCTTCAGCAACTACGGCTCATGGCTGGGTCTGTGATGTGACGCAGTGTCATCCAATGGCCGGGGCTATCAGCGACATCTGATAGTTCCGGCCTCTGCATGTCGGCACGATTCCAGGGTCAGAGGACCCCCGCGACCGTGCGACCGGCCCGGGGGCAGTGGCCCACAACCCCTGGGAGGTTGATGAGCGTGGTCTACGCTATCGTCTGGATCTTCAAAGCGCTGCTACGGCTGGTGTTACCGCCGTCAGGCCGTCATCGCGCTGCCGACGGCCGTCACGCGCCGACGCTGCGCGTAGCACAGGTGCCCGCCACACCCGCACGCCCTATGGCGACGAAGCGCGCCGACACCTCCGCCGACCAGTTCCGCCCGGCCTTCGGGCCGCCGACCGGCTATGGGACGGCCATGATCCGACGCTACGTCGTAGCGCACGAACAGCAGCGGTTGCTGGAGCGCGCCGAGCGTCGGCTGAGGCGGCAGCGTCGCCGGGCGCTGTGGCTCGCTGTGCACGGGGTCGATGTCGGGCCACGCCTGATCCACGGTGTGAAGGTGGCGGCGTAGATGAGCACCCCGACGACGTCTCTGCCGCAGCGAGGACGGGACGACGGACAGGACGCGCCGCAACGGCAGCAGGACAGCCACGACCGCCCGACCCTTGAGGAACTGTGGCAGCAGTCCGCTGCCCTTAGCGAGCAGATCGCTCAGCACCTGAGTCGGGGGGTCGAACAGTGAACGGCGGGGACTGGACCAACGTCCTGCCCCGTCTCGCCATCGGCATGGTGGTCTACGACCGGCGTTACGAGATGCCCGGGACGATCGCCGACTTCGACGGTCCGATGGTGTGCCTCACCCGCCCCACCGGCCTCGAATGGCGGTCGCACTGTGCCTCGGTACGCCCCGCTACCGCGTACGAGCTGCGACAGCTACGAGCCATCGCCCAGCTTCACGCTCAGCGCCAACGAGGCATCGCCCCCGCATAGCCCGCGCCACACACGCACCAGAGTTTGCGGTGGATATAGGACGGCGACACGCCAACGCCACGGCGCGTCTGCGTCTCATATCCACCGCAAAGTCACCGAGAACACTTCGCCAGATCGGATGATCAACCATGGCAGATGGGCCCTGGCACGCCGAATGGACGTTCATCAACGCATCCGGCGTCACCACGGGAACAGTCGACGATGCGCGGTATTTCGATATTCGCACAGCCATATTCAAGGCGGCCGACAAGTCACTACGAGATCTGTCCCACGAGGGAACCGCTGAGAGAGACAAGCCCTGGAAACTCCTCGCCGGAGCCCTGTACTCCGAGGCGATGCTATCGGCCGACGAGATCGGCAAATGGCGTTACGTGAGTCCGGACGGCTGGGCGCATGTGACAGTTCACTTCACGCCGTAAATGTGGCTTCCCCCGGCCCGTCCCCCGGCGCGTCGGCCTCGAGGCAACGCGCTCTGGCGGGACCGTTGCGAGGCCGAGCGCCGGGCGGGTGCCCTACGCGCCGTGGAAGTCCGGGCCAGGTACCAGGACCCTGGGAAGACAACAGCTCAATCCATAGATCTAAGTAAATCCAAGGAGAGCACCAGCGCAATGACAGCAATCCTCGAAGGCCTGGCTCACACACCGACGGGTCTGCTCAGCGTTCTGGAAATGGAGATCTCGGGTAAGTGTCAGGAGCGGTGCATCCACTGCCTGAGCTCGTCCAGCCCGCAGGGCACGCACGGCACCATGACGCTCGCCGAGTGGCAAACGATCATCACAGACGCGGCAGCGCTGGAAATCCCCAAGATTCAGTTAATCGGCGGAGAGCCGACGCTGTACCCGCACTGGGTCGAACTTACGCGAACATCGCCGAAGCCGTGCGACGGGGCATCCCGCTACGCGTCGGCATGGTTGACGTGCTGCCTGGCCAGCGGGTTAGGGAAGGCCGCGCGGAACTCGTCGCGATGGGGGTCAAACAGATCAACATCGATCGTGTGCGCGCTGTGGGGCGAGGGGCGGAGCTTGGCACGACGCCCAGTGTCAACGAACTGCGTGGGCGTTGCGGGCGGGGACGCGCGGCGGTACTCCCTGACGGGGAACTCGCGTTGTGCGTACTGTCACGGTTCATGCCGTGCGGCAACGTCAAGGAGCAGCCGCTTGCGGCGATTCTCGACGGACCCGAGTGGCGTGCGGCCGTCGAGCGAATCCCGCTAAGCAACTCGGCCTGCACACCTGACGACTCCAGCGATTGCGACCCTTCCAACACCACGGCGCGCGACCCCGCATACGAGTAGGTAGGAAGGGACCCATGGACTGGGAACCACACGCCGCCAGGCTCGCGGACGAAGTCACCGACCCCGTATCACGCTGGCGGCAACCCGTCGCGAGCGTGCCCCGTCACGAGTTGGTACCCCGCTGGTGGGAGAGGGACGGAGCCGGCGGGTGGATGCTGCGGGACGGCACTGCGGATCCTTCAGCGTGGCTGACCACTGCCTACAGCGACAGGTCAGTGATCACCCGCGTGGGCACACTGCACGCCGACCATGCAAAGCCGGACGACCGCCCCCAGGGGCTGCCCACGTCGTCCGCCACGCTGCCGAGCCTGGTGGTACGGATGCTGCGCCATGGACGACTTGCCGACGGGCTCGTCCTGTTGGACCTGGGCACGGGGGCCGGGGGACTCACCGCCTACGCTGCCAGGCGGCTTGGAGACCACCACGTGACCAGCGTGGACGTGGACCCGTACGTGACGGGCGCTGCTGCGGAACGGCTCACTCGTATGGGGCTGCGTCCACGGTTCATCACGTTGGACGCGACGGCGACGATCTCCGGCACGTACGACCGGATCATCGCGACCGTCGCTCTCCAACCCGGCACGTCGTTCCGGACGATGCTCGGGGCACTCCGTGAGGGCGGGCGGCTGGTGACCACGCTGGCCAACACCTCGTTGATCCTCACAGCGTGGAAGGGAAGCGATGGAGAAGCACTCGGCCAGATCGAACGCGACACCGCCGGATTCATGCTGACCCGCAGTGGGGAGGACTACCCGCCCCCACCCTCCGCTGTGTTCGCCCTCGCACGGGAAGCAGACGGGGACGAGATCAGCACGGGCCGGTATCCCGTGCTGGATGTGGCGAACGCTTGGGAAATCCGATCCATGTTGGAGATCACCACACCGGGGGTGGAACTCGCATACCACCAGGAAGGCAGACACCGGACCGCCTACCTGGTCCATGAGGACGGTTCATGGGCCCGTGCGTCTGGGGAATGGCTGGACCCGCCCACGGTCCACCAAGGCGGCCCGCAACGGCTCTGGACGGCCCTGGAGCGCATCCGGAACCGGATCAATGCCGAGGGAGGGCTACCGCTGTACGGCGCGCGAGTCCGCATCACCCCTGATGGGGTCTGTCACCTTTCCCGTGGAACCTGGCGGGCTGCCATGAACGGCCCTGTTCTCCCGAAGCCACGGCGAAGTGACAAGTAGCTCTCTGTAGAACCGGAACTCCGCCAACCACGACCTCTTCTACGGCAAGGACGGCGACCTGGCCGGGCAGGACAAGGAGAGCCAGGAAGTCTCCATGCTGGCCCTGCGCCTGCTCCAGTCCGCGTTGGTGCACGTCAACACGCGCCTGCTCCAGGACATTCTGTCCGGGGAAAAGTGGCAGGCCCGCCTCTCCGGTGCGGACCGGCGGGCGCTGTCCCCACTGTTCTGGACGCATGTGAACCCCTACGGCCGGTTCGAGCCGGACATGAACTCCCACCTCGATCTCGCCTCCGCGGCGGCCATGGTTCCTGGGCCTCGCACGGCGCCCGGTCCTGTTCGTGCCTCGGCTGTGTCCCGTGGCGGAGCGGGCTGAGCGGGCGGGCGCGGGTGGCGCATCCCCCGTGAGAGCTACAGGAGCTGTCCATGCGCAGGTGATTCGCTGACGTCGGCGGATTCCTAGCGTGGTCATCAGGTCGCCGCAGGTGCGACCACTACAGGGGAGGCCACCATGGACACGACGTCCGCCACACAGCACGACACAGGCTCCGGCCTGGACAAGGACCGCGACGGACGCGGCGGCCGTTTCGGCCGGATCGCGCGCTCTCCGCTCGGCTGGATGCTGACGGGGATGGTCGGCGTCGGTCTGGTCTCGGCCCTGACGGCGACCGGACCCGGCCCGGTGCCGGTGCTGGGCGCGGCCGCCGCGGTGGCCGTGTACTGGTGGGTCATGCGCCGTGTCGCACGACGCTCCACGCCGGAGATCGCCCGGCTCGGGGCCGGTCGGGATGCGCTGCTCGGCGGCGGGATCGGCCTGGGCTTCATCCTTGTGTCCGCTCTCCTGATCACGGCGTTCGGAGGCTACTCGTTCTCCTGGGCGGGCAACGGCTTCATGTCGGTCGTCTGGACCACAGTCGTGGTGCAGATCGGCGCCGCGGTCACCGAGGAGTTGATGTTCCGTGGTCTTGCCCTGCAGGCCCTGGAGCAGCTGTGGGGCAGCCGTGCCGCCCTCGTGATCACCTCGCTGTTCTTCGGTGTCGCCCACCTTGGCGCCCCGGGAGCGAGCCCGTGGAGCGGACTGGCGATCGCTCTGGAGGCGGGCGTCCTGCTCGGAGCCGCGTTCTTGTGGCGGCGTAACATCTGGTTCGTCGCGGGTCTGCACTTCGCCTGGAACACCACGGAGCAGCTGCTCGGCATCCCGGTCTCCGGACACACCCCCGAGGGTCTGTTCACCGCCGACATCCACGGCTCCGCCCTCCTGAGCGGCGGCAGCTTCGGCCTGGAGACATCGATTGTGTCCGTCCTCATCGGCGTGGCTCTCGCCGTCCCGATGCTCGTCCTCACCCACCGGAACGGTGGGATCAAGACCCGTCGACGCGCGGGCCACTGAGACAGGCCGGCTGGAGGAAACGGAAGTGATGTCCCGTCAGGCGTTCTGGAGCCTCCCGCTGCTCCAGGCGCCGCTCGACTGGTGGCAGGAGCGGGATGCTTTCCTCAAGGACGGCATCCTCGCCCTGACGCTCACCCTGCTGGCCTTCGTGCCGACCCTGTCCAACATCGGTGCGCAGATCGGCGATCTGCCCGAGCGGCCGGCGAACGTGCTGAGCGTCGGGCTGGTCCTGGCCCAGACCCTGCCGCTGGCGGTCCGCCGCAGGTGGCCCGCAGCCTGTCTGGCCGGCGTCGCGGGCGCGTTCGCCGTGCACCAGTCGCTGGGCTTCGCGACGACGTTCGCGAGTATGGGGCTGTATCTGGCCCTGTACTCTGCCGGGGCCCATCAGGTCCGCTTCCGCCACGGTCTGGCCGTCGTGGCGAGTGTGGGCTACGCCATGCTGGCCGTCGTCCTGGACCGCCTCGGCTCACCGCAGTCAATACCGGACTATCTCGCGTTCTATCTGGTTCTGGTCGCGGTCTGGCTGGTGGGGAGTACGGTGCGCACGCGGCGGACGGAAGAGGCGAAGCGGCGGCGACTGGCTGCCGAGGTGGCCACGGCAGCCGAGCGGGCGCGGATCGCCCGCGAACTGCACGACGTGGTCACCCACCACGTGACGGCCATGGTGGTCCAAGCCGACGCGGCGCAGTTCCTGCTCACGTCCGCGCCGGAACGCGCCGGCGAGGGACTGACGGCCGTCAGCGACACCGGCCGTCGGGCGCTGACGGAACTGCGGTACCTGCTCGGCGTCCTGGAGGCGACCGGCGAGTCGGCGTCTGCGGACCAGGCGGGTGCGGGCCGGGCGCCCACCCTGGGACGGGTGGGGGACCTGGCCGAGCAGGCCCGCAGGTCGGGTCAGCCGGTCGAGTTCAGCGAGCAGGGCGAGCGGCGGCCGCAGAGCGTGGACGTGGAGCTGGCCGCGTACCGGGTGGTGCAGGAGGCGCTCACCAACGCCATGAAGTACGCGGCCGGGAAGCCGACACGGGTCCTGCTCCGGCACAGCGACGAGCACATCGAGATCGAGGTGACCACCGACGGACCCGTCGCCGCACCGGTCACGCGGAAACCGGGCCCTGCGGGCGGACGAGGGCTCGCCGGGCTGCGTGCACGGGTGCGGATGCTCGATGGTGAACTGGAGGCCGGTCCCCGCCCCGAGGGCGGGTTCGAGGTCTGCGCCACGATTCCGTCCAAGCCCCTTCAGGAGTGACCCCGTGAGCGATGCGCCGCCACCGATCCGTGTGCTCGTCTGCGACGACCAGGCGCTGGTGCGGACCGGCTACGTCACCATCTTCTCTGCGCAGCCCGACATGGAGGTCGTCGGGGAGGCCGAGAACGGCCACGAGGCGGTTCAGGCCGCGCGGCGGCTGCGCCCCGACGTGGTCGTGATGGACATCCGGATGCCCCTGCTCGACGGCATCCAGGCGACGCGGCAACTGGCCGGTCCCGATACCGAAGGCGCGCCGAAGGTACTGGTCGTCACCACGTTCAACGTCGACGCCTACGTCTACGACGCGTTGCGCGCCGGAGCGAGCGGCTTCCTCCTCAAAGACGCGCCTCCGGCGGAGCTGGTCAACGGCATCCGGACCGTCGCCCAGGGCGAGGCCCTGCTGGCACCCGCCGTCACCCGCCACCTCATCGGCCACTTCGCCCAGCATCTGCGACCGGCCGACACCTCCCGGCCGGCCAGGCAGGACATCGTGCGTGCGCTGACCCCCCGCGAGCTGGAAGCGCTCCAGCTGATCGCCGAGGGGCTGTCGAACGCGGAGATCGCTGCGGCGATGTTCATCACGCCCGAGACCGTCAAGACCTATGTGTCGCGAATCCTGGCGAAACTCGGCCTGCGCGACCGCGTCCAGGCCGTTGTCCTCACCTACCGGGTCGGACTGGTGTCCGGCACGCCGTGAACCGGCATGGCCGTGTGCCCGAGGTACAGCGCCGCCCACCCGGCAGACCCGGCGGAGCCCCCGCCTCTCCCTTGGTGATCTCCCCGACAGGGAAGCATGGACTGGAGCCCGACCCGCGACTGCTCGCACAAACGGTCCTTTGCTGGAGCAAGATCGACAATGGTCCGCCAAACCTTCGTTGATCTCACATCGGTTCGCAGAACCCGTTCTCACCCAAAAGCAGGGGACAGACCCCGTTCTGAGACTTGCATGGTGCGAAAACCCGGGGCCATGACGGAGCCTCAGCACCCTTCCCCAACCGACCGGTCGGACGCCGACGACGTCGAACAGCACGCCTGCCCGAAGTGTGACGCACAGCCCGGCTCGCCCTGACCGAGCGTCAATCGGATGACAAAGAGCTACTTGTCACTTCGCTGCAGCTTCGGGAGCACAGGGCCTGAACGGCCGGTAACCCCCAGTCGGCCCCGTCCGTCCGTGCCCCTTCTCCGGGGCGGCCCGCCGGACACCCGACGGGCCCGGCCCGGTGACAGCCTCACGCCGAGCGCGTACGGCCGCGACGGGCGCCCCGGCCGCGGGTTCCCGGGCCGGGCTGATCGCCGCGCGGGGTGACGCCTAGGCCCTTGAGGCGTTCGAAGTCCGCTGTGTCGATCTTCTCCAGGACCTCCAGCTGCCGCTCCAGCGCATCGGACTGCGAGCCGAAGTCGTCATGCCTGCGCAGCGCGTTGGCCGTGGTGACGTGGTAGCGGGCGAGGGCGACCTTCAGGCTGCGGCTCTCCAGGACCATCCGGTAGATCGTCTCCTCCGCCAGGGCGTCCTGGACCGATCTGACGGGGCGGGTGAAGAAGAGCGTGACGATCTGGCCGGCGCCGAGCGCGCCGAGGACGGCGGGGCTCTCCCAGCCGACCCGGCCCGGGAGGAAGACGCCGAGGAGGGAGAGCAGGAGGGCGGTCAGCAGCAGACAGGTGCCCAGGCCCAGCAGGAACTTGCTGGCGAAGCCGACGGTGCGCTGGGCCTGTCTGAGGCGCTCGGAGGTCTGGATGCGGTAGTCGCGCAGCCGGGCGTCCTCGTAGGAGAGGATGCCCTGCTTGTCCTGGATGTACGAGGAGTAGCCGGCGAACTCCGCGTCCTCGCCGCGGGCGAGCCGCCGGTCGTCGTCCGGGCGGGAGCCGAGGAAGCGGGCCAGTTCGGCGAGGCCGTTCATCACCTCGGTGCGCAGCACGCGCTGACAGAAGTCCAGGGCGGTGAGATGGCGTTCCAGGGTGCGGCTGGCGGTGAGGGCGTCGGAGACGACGAGTTGCCGCACGTCGTAGCGGGAGCGGATGCCGGTCAGCAGGAGCTGGATCTTTATGTCGGTGAGGACGCCGATCACCACGACGTGGGTCGTCTCGTGTCGGCCGTCGGCCAGGAGCCCGTCCAGCAGCGTGGCCAGCGGGGAGGCCTCGCGGGTGGCGGGGGTGTCCTGGAAGTCGTAGAGGGTGTTGGACCGCACATGGTGGACGCGCAGCCTGCCGCCCCAGCCGTCCTCGGGGCCGCAGGCGGGCGGCGGCTCGGGGGCCAGCAGGTCGGTCAGGCCGTCGACGTAGGCCGCGCCCCAGGTGTCGGCCTCGCAGTGCGCGCCGTACTGCCTGCGTTCGAGGTCGTACGCCTCCCCCGGGACATGCCAGTCGCGGACGTTGATCAGGTGGAGCGTCCCCTCGCCATGGCCGCGGACACGGGAGCCGACGGTGGCGTCGAGGAAGCGGGCGAGGGGCGAGCGGCTCAGCTCCGCCTCGGGCAGAACCCGGCGGTGGCCCTCCGTGCGGAGGGCGTCACCGCCTTCGCAGTCCAGCAGCAGCTTGGAGACCGCGCTCTCAGGCAGTGACAGCTGACAGTCCAGATTCAGGAAGAAGTCGTTCTGTAGACACTGCGTGATGAGGATGTACTGCTCCTCGCCCGCCGGTTCCATCGGTCATCCACCCCCTCAGTGCGGCAGCAGCGGCCACTGCCGCGACAGCCGCATGGCGGCCTCGGTCACGGCGGGGTCCGCGGACTGGACCGCGAGGCCGTCCAGATAGGCGTGGGCCGCGGCCTCGTACAGGTCGTCGACGGCGTAGAGGCGCGCCTCGTGGGCCGCGCGGCGGGCTCCGGCGCGGTTGTCCAGGGTGGCCTCGGCCTCCTTGGCGCGCTCGGCACCGGCGACGTCCGCCTCGGTCTCCCGCTCCAGCTCCCGCAGTTGCTCGGCGGTGGTGCGGTACGCCGCGAGATACGGGTGCTCCGCGCCGAGACCGATCAGGAGGGCGATGCCTCCGGAGAGCAGCAGCAGCGCCACGAACATCAGAGAGACGCTGTGCGGGTCCAGGTGCAGGGACTCGATGAGGCTCGGCTGGTTGCTGATGCTGTCCCTGACGTCCTTGGGCACATCGGACGGCAGCTCCAGCGGGGGCTCCTCCTGGAACGCCACCTTGGCCCGCAGATCGCCCAGCGCCCACGCCCCGTACGCCCAGACGCCGATCAGCGCGAGGGCGGGCACGGCCGACAGCCGGACCGCGCCGGTGACGGAGCGGTGCCGCAGGATCCGGCCGCCGATGTGCGGGGCGAGGATCATCGCCACGGCGACGGCCACGGTGAGGCTGACGGAGAGCAGATTGGCGAAGGCCCCGACGCCGTGCAGATTCTCGAACACGGTGTAGTAGACGGGGAACTCGACCGCGATCAGCAGCACCAGCACCCCGATCTTGATCCACCGCGGCATGCCGGGGCGGGCCGCCGCGCCCTCCCAGGCCGCCCTGGTGGACAGGGCCCGGTCGGCCGCGTCGGGCTCCTGCGCCGCCGGGTCGCGCTCGGACACGGCCTGCCAGCGGTCGTGGTCCCGGGTGGTCTCCGGCTCGTCGTCGCGATGCTGAGCCGCTGGGGGGTCCGTGGTGGGGTTGTTGGCGGCGTCGGTGCCGTCGGACCAGTCGGGAGGCATCCGGTTGCGCAGCCAGCGCCGCTCGAAGCTGCCCCGCACGGTGTCGCGGAAGGTCTGCCACCGGTCGGCCCGCCGCGCCAGCCGGTCCAGCTGCGCGGTGGTGACCATCTGCTGCTGCTCCAGGACGGTGCGCCGCCGGTTCCCCCGCGCCAGCCGTTCGCCCGCGGCGGTGGCCGCCGCCCGCACCCGGGCGGCCTCCAGCGCGCCGTCCTCCTCGGCCCGTGCCGCCTCCTCGGTGAGCCGGTGCCTGACGCGGTCGCGCAGGCTGGACAGCTCGGCGAAGTACGGGATCCGGTCGGGGCTGCCCAGCACCCAGGGGTCGAAGACATCCCGGGCACCGGCCGCCGCGCCGCGCTTGCGGGCCCGGTCGAGCAGCCAGGCGCTGTCGTTGGCGCGGACGACATCCGACTCGACGGGGTCCGGCTGCGGCAGGGCACCGTCGGGGAAGTGACGTGCGGCCGCGCGGCCCCGGCGGCGCCCGCGGTCGGCGTCGGGCCTGCGGCGGCGCAGTCTCAGCCGCCGCGGCTCCTCGTCGTCGCTAACGGTATGTGGTGTGGACACGTGCCTTCACCCTCCCCTCCAGGAGCTCCGTCCAGAAGGAGTTGAACTGGTCGTACCGGGCGGTGTCGGCGCCGTACTTCATGCCGTAACCCACCGGGTAGATGTCGGCGCCGGACAGCTCCGGCTTGTGGTGGGACTTCAGGAAGGCGTCGATGGTCTTCCCTCGGCTCGCGGCGGTGGACAGGTCCTGCCGCCCCAGCCGGAAGTCCGGGTCGCCCTGGTCGAAGTCGCTCACCACCAGCACATCGAACGAGTCGTCGTCGCCGGACGGTTTGGTCAGCGCGACGCGCGACAGGCCGCCCAGCACATCGGAGCCGGGCTCCTGCTCCTGTGCGCAGCGCAGCAGCTTCAGCGCGCTGGAGAGGGCGACCGCCCGCATGGCCTTGCGGGTCCGGTCGCGGTCGGCCGTCTTCGAGGTGTCCGGGTCCAGGTCGAGCGGGCTGACCTGGCACTTGGACGCCTGGGACACCTTGGTGATCGGAGCGAACGACGTCTTGCGGCACTTGTTGTCCGACAGGAAGGTGTTCAGCGTCGCCTCGAGCTTGGCCTTTGCGTCGAAGCCGGTCTTGGTGGCGGCGGCCGAGCCCGAGCCGTCGACCACCACGCCGCACGCCTGGGAGTAACGCTTCGGTTCGTTGGACACCGCGTCGCAGGCCGTGGCGGCGGTCGCCGCCAGGGCGAGCACCAGCGCGGCGGGCAGCGCGCGGCGCGTCTTCGGCGCCCTTGGTGTCCCTGGTGCCCTTGGTGCCTTCGGCGCCGGGCTGTTGACGGTCATGGCGCGCTCCTCGCGTCGGCACGGTCGGCGTTCTGCCGCTCGAGTATCTGGAGCGCCCGGGACGTGGCCGTCCTGGCGCCCTCGTCGTCGTCGGCCAGCAGCCAGACGTCGGGCCGGTGCCAGGACGGGTCCAGCTCCACCCGGCCGGGCAGCCAGTCCCCGGGCGGGCGCCGGACGAGGCGCACGAACTGGGGGTGGGAGGCGCGCACCGCGTCCCAGTAGCAGGCGAGTTGCTGGTTGGCCTGGTCGGCGACGGCCTGCGCATGCGACCGGCAGCGGTCGACGCTGGTGCGCCACTGGCCCACCCACTGGCCGTACCGTGCGAGCGCGGCGGGCCTGGGGTCCTCCCGGACGTCGTACTGGGTGACCACGCGCACCGACTCGGCGCGCAACTTGCTGATGAGGGCGTGTTCCTGCCCGATCATCGAGGAGCGCATCTGCTCCATGGCCCGGCGGGCGGTGGTCCGCACCTCCATGACATACGCGGGGAGCGGCAGTTCCTCCGGGTCCGGCGGATCGATGAGCACGGGCGGCTCGTCCCGCCGCCCCTCGAACTGCCGGACGGGGATGCGGGGCACGCCCCGCTCGCCGTCGCGCTTCCCGCGCCATCGGGCCCTGAAGCGCGCGGTACGGCCGAGGTGTCCCCGCCGCACCACGCGGTTGACGCTGTCGGTTCTGATCATGGATATCTGTCCCCCGATTTCCCTCGGCGTGGAATTCGGCTCCGGAAGGCCGCATCATGGGTGCGGAACTCCGCTTCCCTTCCCGAAGCGGCACGGCAATCGAACCGAATACCTGTTTCAGACCGTAACGGTCAGGTCATACCCGGGAATGCTCCCCGCCCGGCCCGCTCCCGAAAACGCCCGGAAGCCGCCCGGAGAACGCCCCCGTAGTCCGCTGACGCCAGGTCATACTGGAATGGTTCCGCAGGACTTCATCGACTCGATCATGGAATATCGATCATGGAATTGGGAAGGAACGCGCGGAACGCGACGCCAGGCGACGCCGGGAAAGGAGACAGGCCGGTGGAAAACGCCCCCATGGGTCCGGAGCTGGTACCGGTGCTGCTCCGGGTCAGCGAGACACACTTCCCGGTCGAGACCCTGGGGCCCGGGCGGCGGCTGGGCATCTGGCTTCAGGGGTGCGGGCTGGCCTGCGCCGGGTGCATGTCGCGGCACACCTGGGATCCGGAGGGCGGCGACTCCCGTACGGTCGCGTCCCTGCTCGGGCTATGGCGCGCGGCGCTGGCCCAGGGAGCCGACGGGCTGACGGTCAGCGGCGGCGAGCCGCTCGACCAACCGGCGGGTCTCGCGGCGCTGTTGGCCGGAGCTGCCGAGGCCCGCGCGGAGGCGGTGGCGCCGGGCGGCCCGGCGGCCGGTCGCGAGGTCGACATCCTTCTCTACACGGGATACGAGGAGGAGGAAGTGGAGCGCGACGCGGCGCGCTCCGCCGCCGTCCGCCACGCCGATGTCGTGGTGACCGGACGGTTCCGGGTGGCCGAGCCCACCGAGTTGGTGTGGCGCGGCTCGGCGAACCAGCGCATGCTGCCGCGTACGGCACTGGGGCGGGCGCGCTACCAGGCGCATCTGGCCCGGGCGGCGAGCGGGTCCCGTCTGCAAGTGGTCGAGGGGGAGGGCGATGTGCGGCTCTACGGGGTGCCTCGGCGCGGCGAACTTGCCGCGCTGGAGCGGCGGCTGCGGCAGGTGGGGGTGCGCCTCACGAGGCCCAGCTGGCGGCCTTGAGCGGCGGGCGGGGTTGCGGTGGCGGTTACAGCGCGCCCACGGCCTCGGCTATCTCCCGGCTCCTGACCACCAGATGCACCCGCCAGCGCGCGTCCCGGGCCAGCTCGTCGCGGATCGCCCAGCGCAGCCAGGTCGCGCTGACCGCCGGCGCCAGGCCGCCCCGGCCCGCGCCCAGCAGCGGAAAGCAGATGGACGACAGGGCGGGCTGGTAGCGGTCACGCTCGGCCCGGGCGAGCGCGAAGCACGCGCCGACCGCGCGGGCGATGGTCTCCGGGCGTACCTGGTACGTGTCCTCCTCCGGCGTGGCCACCGCCGCGTGGTAGATCCGCCGGACCCCGCGCGCGGCGAGCGCCCCCGACGACGTGGGCACCACCGTGCCGGGCCGGATCGGCAGTCCGGGGCGTCCATGGGCGCGCAGCCACGCGGCGAGTTCGCGCGCGAGCACATCGTCGACGATCTCCCCGGCGGGGTCGCGCACGGCGGCGGCGAGGCGCAGCGCGCCGGACACGGTGGGGCGGAAGGTCTTCGACATCTCCAGGTAGACGTTCTCCGAGGAGACCAGCACCTCGATGTCCCGCAGCAGTTCGATGGGCGACACATGGACGGTGAAGGTGCTACGCGCGTCCACCGGCACGCTGTCGACCCGCAGCGGAGGCTCCTGACCGGCCCGGCGGCCGCCCGGTCCGCCTTGCCTGGCCTGTCCGCCCTGTCCGCCCTGCCCGCCCTGTCCCCTCGGCCCGTCCTGCTCATGCTCGTACGGCCCTTCGGAGGCGGAGAATCCCAGCCGCTCCCGCAGGACGGTCAGCACGGCCTCGGCGAGCTGCTCCATCACATCCCGTTCCTGCCGCTTGCGGAACCCCTCCGTGCTCACCCCGTACACGGCGGCCGCCAGCTTGCGGCGGTCGGCGGCGGCATCGCCCCGGCGGTCGGGGAGCAGCCCGAAGGTGTGGGCCGCGGCGCGGCCGAGCACGCCGTTCTCCCCGAGCCGCCGGACGGCCTCCTTGAGCAGGGCCTCGATGCCGGCCGGGGCGTCGTCGGGGCCGTCGCAGAAGCCGCCCGCCACGGCCGCCGCGCGCAGCGCCGGCCGATCGGTTCTGCGCAGGTCGGCCAGTCCCGGCCTGCGGATGCTTTTCAGTTCGTTCAGGAGTTGATCGTATGTGGGCAGATCTGGCGGCAATGGCTCCTGACTCATGGTCACCAGGCTAGCGACGGCAGCCCGAAGAGGAAATCGCTCCCACAACCGCCGCGCCAGGCCGGATAGCGCTGTACCAGCGCACCGCGCTTTGCGGCCCTTTGTGGCTCTCGGCAATTCCCGGCCGAGCCGGCCGGGCAGGAACACATTTCCGATTTCTAGAGCCATGAGAGCCATGAGAGCCATGACTTTCTTGATCAACAAAGGCAACGCCCGCCCGCGTACGAGGTGACCGAGATGACCCAGCCCCCTGAGGACCCGCCCGCCACGGAATACGAAGACCCCGGGGAACCCGCCCCCGGCGAGGAACACCGCACGCCCGAGGAGCCCCGGGAACACGGCGCCGGACCGCCGCCCACCGAACAGGAGGACCCACCACCCCCACCCGCGGCCGCGGCGGCCGGGGCGCTCACCGAGGACGAGCTCCCCGGGACGGGACCCGCGCAGGCCGCGCACGGGGGACGCGACCTGCGCGGGGACACCGCCCTGCTGCCGCTCTCGCTGCGCGACCGGTTCCGGCTGCGGGCCGTGCTGCGCCGCCCCGAGCACCCGTACCAGGCCGCCGTCTACCGCGTCGAGGACGACCGCGGCACCCACATCCTCAAGTGGTACCACCGCGGCCACGGCCCGGACCGCACGGTGTGGGAGCTGCTCGGCGACCGTCAGCGCCGCCACCTCACCCGCTTCACCGAGCGCGACGACACCGGGGCGGACGGCCATCCGTACGACCTGGCCCCGGCCCACGGCGAGACCGACCTGGCGCGATACCTCATCGACAACCCGGGCCCCGTCGGCCCCGCCCTCATCCACCGCGTCGTACGGCAACTGCACGAGGCCCTCACCACCCTGCACGAGCTGCACATCGTGCACCGGGACCTCAGCCCGGCCAACGTCGTACTCGGCAGCCTCGACCCGGACGCCCCGAACGCCCCGGACCTCACCCTCGTCGACTTCACCCTGTCCGCCTACGAGCCCGGCGAGCGCTACACCCGGAACGAGCGCTGGGTCGGCACCGCGCGCTACATGTCCCCGCAGGCGTCGCTGCGCAACCAGCTCATCCACCCGCCCGCCGACTGGTGGTCGCTCGGGATGATCGTCGCCGAGATGGCCGGCGGACGGCACCCCGTCCCGTTCACCGACAACGACCTCGTCCGGGAGGAGATCAGCTCCCGCGCCCCCGACCTGGTACTGGTCACCGACGACCGGCTGCTGCTGCTCTGCAAGGGGCTGCTCACCCGCGACCCCGAACACCGCTGGGGGACCGACGAGGTGGCGCAGTGGCTGGTGGGCGGCACGCCACCGATCGCCCCCTGGGAGGCGGGCGCCGCCCCCGGCGCCTCGGACCCGGCCGAGGACCCGGACATCGAGCCGTTCGCGTTCCTCGGCGAGCAGTACACCCGGCCCAAGCAGCTCGCCAGGGCGTTCAGCGAGAACTGGCGGCAGGCCCGGCACGTCCTGTCCCGACGGCGCGCCCGCGGGGAGTTCACCGGCTGGCTGCGCCAGTTCGAGGGCAGGGCGGGCTACGACGCCGACACCCTGGCCACGCTGCTCGGCCTCCTGGCGGACGAACCGGGGCCCGCCACGCTGGTCCGCCTGATCTCCTGGCTCGGCCCCACCCTCGACGCCTCCTACCGCGGGGCGCCGCTCGACCCCGCGGGGCTGCGGGAGTTGCTGCGGGCGGCCGGGCGCGGCGACGAGTTCGCCCTCTCCGTCGTCCAGGACCTGGCGGACCACACCATCCTGCCGCTGCTGGAGGAACGGCCCGGCGGCGAGGGGCTCCGCGAGGTGCACCAGCGGTGGCTGACGGCCCGGTCCCGCTGGCCGCACACCGTCGACCAGGTGGTCACGGAGTCGCCCCTGCTGCGCGCCGCACGCGCCGAGGTGCGCGCCGCCACCCGGCTCGACCGCACCCGGCTGGCCGCGCTGCTGTCGCTCGCCGCGGCCCCCGTGCCGCACCGGCGGCGGCTTCTGGACCGGGCCGCCCGCACCCAGGCCGAGCTGGAGCAGCCGGTGGCCTGGTACGGCCGGCTGGTGCGCGACCCCGACGACCTGGTGCGGATGCAACTGGCCGAGTGGCTGACCGGGTTCGCCGCGCAGGAGTCGGCCGAGGCGCAGGGCCGGATCGACCAGCAGCGCGCCGTCCTGCGCACCGAGCGCGACCTGGACGTGGCCACGCTGTGGGTGCGCAGACAGGACATGCTGCCCACGCTCGGCTGGGCCCTCGGCGGGGCCCTCGTCCTCGTCTGCCCATGGATCCTCATGATCGGCGCGAGCGACCTGGCGGGGTGGGCCGCGCAGAGCACCGTGCTGACGGCCTGGATGCTGGCCCTCCCGGCGGCCGCCTTCGTCCCGGCGCTGGAGATGTGGGCGGCGTACCGCATCGGCAGCCCCTTCTACCACCCGGACCGCTCCCTGGCCGGGCTGCTGATCCGCCGCGCGCTGCCCGCCGCCCGCTTCATACGGAGCCCCGGCGCCCGCTTCCCGGTCCGCGGCCTGCTGCTCCTGCTGCCGCTCGGCCTGATGTGGCTCACCGTGGTCTACGCGGCCTGGGTGTGGCCGCTGGCCACCGTGGCCGCCCTCGCCTGGTGGACCTGGCACCGGCTGCGCCGCTGGCGCCGCTACCTCGCGGAGCTGCGCGGCCGGGACGGCCGTCCCGGCCGCGGCCGGGCAGCCGGCCCCGGCCGCCGGCGGACGGCGGCCACCACGCCACGGACAGGAAACCTCACATGAGTTCAGCAGCAGCCCTCGCCAGCATCGACGACGTGGTCCCGTATCTCTTGGAGCCCCCTCCGGATTTCAGCCTCATTTCGGAACCCGGCGCCCTTCCGCAGGCCGTCCCGAACACGGTGCCGGACGCAGGGGTACCGCACGATGTCGCCCAGAACCCCGGGCTGTCGGGCCATATCGACACGGGAGTCGGCCAGCACTTCGTCGACGCCGCCCACAACGCCGCCGGGCACACGGTCGACGCGGCCATGCACCAGCTGCACGACATGGTGGTGCCCGCCCTGATCGGCCTGAGCGCGCTCGGCGGCGCCCTGCTCGTCGGCCGCGCCACCATGGCCGGTGCGCAGCTCCTCGCGGCCGCCGCCATCCGCGCCGCCAAGGACCAGGCCGAGCTGGAGCAGCGGCAGTTGGACGCCCGCCAGGCGGCCGAGTGCTGGAAGAACGCCGCCTTCGCCGCGGCCCGGTCCAACGCCCGCCTCGGCGCACTGCACGCCCGGGTCCGGCGGGCCGGCGGACCGCCCGGCCTGCCCGACCTGCCGCCTCCGCTGAACCTGACGGGCATGAGCCTGGAGCAGGTGTGGTGCCGGCTGGCCGACACCGACCGCCGGGTGCGCGGCGCCGAGGCCGCGTACGCACGGGCGACGATGGAGGCCGCCGGCGGCCCGGTGTCCGTGCCTCACCTCGATGGCGATGGCGCCGACGGGGGCTGGCACGCCAAACTGCGCGCCCGGCGCCACCAGGTGCTGGAGGAGTACGAGCAGGCCGCCACCGAGGCCGAGGCGCGGGCCGGGGCCCCGCAGCCGCCGCGGCCCTCCACGGTCACGCTGACCGAGGAGGAGGTGCTGCGGCGCGGCGCCGACCTGCTGGCCATGCTCCCGCACAACACGTCCGCGGCGGACTACCGGCTCGTGGAGGAGAAGATCGCCAGCGCGGCGGAGATCGTCGCCCGGCGGCCCAGCAGCGCCAAGCTCCATCTGCGGGAGGCCGCCCGCTTCGCCGAGCGGCTGACGCGCGAGGCCGAGCGGCGGCAGGAGACCGAGGAGTGGGCGGCCCAGCGGCTGGCCTTCCTCCGGGACGTACCCCCCGGCGTCCCCGGCCCGCTGCCCGACGCCACGGCGGAGATCGCGGTCCTGGAGAACTTCCTGGACAAGGGCGGCACTCTGGAGGAGACCGAGCGCCTCCGGGTCGAGGCCCGCGTCGCCGGGCGGGTCGACGCGTACCAGCGCGCGTACGCCGCGGACGTGATCCGCGCGGCGGTCGAGCACTCGGCGCCCGAGGCGGTCAAGCGCTCCACGTCCGGAACGGCCCAGGTGATCGACTGGACCCCGCCGGGCTGGGGCGACGAGCACTGGCTCCGCGTCAGGGTGGACGCGGACGGCTACGCCAGGGTGGCTACCATGCACCGCGACCGCGACCCGGCCGAGGAGACCGACGCCGACCGCGACCTCGACTGGCGGCGGTGCGTCGAGTCCTCCGAATACCTGAAGGAGTTGCAGCGGCTGACCGAACAGGCGGGCCTCAGCCTGCCGTTCGTCTTCGACAAGCCGCCCAGGCGGCCGGTCCCGCGCACCCGATCCTGTGCGAACTACCGGCCCCCGCCCAAAGCCCGCCGCCACGACGACGAGGACCCGCGCTGATGACCGAGACAGAAACGCCGACCGCGGCCTCTCCCACCTCCCCGGCCGGGCTGCGCCGGGGGGACCGCGGGCTCCCGGCCTTCGCCGAAGAACTGGTCGGCACCCTCAGCGTCCACTCCCAGTACGTGCTGCACGGCAGCATCCGGGACGTCCACCTCGTCCGGCACGACAAGAACCCCGACGACGGCGGCGCGGACCGCCAGTACGACGCCCACCACACCCTCACCGAGGTCCTGTGGAACGCCCTGTGGCAGGAGGGCTACGAGGCGCTGATCCGCTTCGACATCGCGGACGGCTTCACCGTCGTGACCGGCCCCGCGGCCCAGGAGGTGCGCGAGCTGCTGCACGGCCGCGACACCCCCAGGGCCGCCCGCGCCCAGCGCGCCGACACCCCCGTCCACCTGGCCGAGGCCGAACAGACCCTGCGCTCGATCGTCACCGGCTGGAAGCAGCCGGGGCAGCGGGCGAAGAAGACCCCGGACGGGCGCCCGCGCCCGGACACGCCGCAGCGGCAGCACCCGTACCGCGTAGTGCTGCTGATCGACTACGCCGCCCGTATCCCCACCGATGTCACCCGCCTCAGCGACCCGGAACGGGACTTCTTCCTCAACTGCCTCAAGCTCGCCGAGGACGCCCGGCCGATCCCGGACCAGGACAGCGGGCGGCGGCTGTTCAACCCCCTGATCTGGCTCGCCGACGGTGAACGCGACCTGCCCACCTGGCTGGTGGCCGGCAGCGAGCGGGTCCGCACCATCGGCATCCCCCTGCCCGACCTGGGCAGCAGGCGGCGCATGGCCCAGCTGCTCGCGGGGGAGCACGTGGCCAAGTCCGGTCGCGGGGGCGCGGACACGGGCACGGGCACGGGGGGTGTGAACGGGCAGATACGGATCGACAAGGAACAGCTGGGCACACAACAGCCGGGCGGCGCGGAGCGGGCGCCGGACGAACACGACATCGACACCTTCGCCAGGGCCACCGCCGGGCTGACCCTGCGCGCGATGCGCGAAAGCGCCCGTATGGCCCTCGACCGCGGGCTGTCGTTCGCCGAGATGCGGGACGCGGTGCGGGTCTACCAGCTCGGCGTCAAGGACAACCCCTGGCAGGCGGATTACGTCCGCGAGCAGATCAGGAACGGCGAGGCGTACATCCGCTCGCGGGTGAAGGGCCAGGAGAAGGCGGTCGGCAAGACGCTCGACATCCTCAAGCGCGCCGCCCTCGGCCTCTCCGGCGCCCAGGCCTCCCACCCCGGCAGCCGCCCGCGCGGTGTGCTCTTCTTCGCGGGCCCGACGGGCACCGGAAAGACGGAGCTGGCCAAGTCGGTGGCCCATGTGCTGTTCGGCACCGAGGACGCGTGTCTGCGCTTCGACATGAGCGAGTTCTCCTCGAAGCACTCGGTGGACCGGCTGCTCGGCGCGCCCCCCGGATACGTGGGCTACGAGGCGGGCGGCGAGCTGACCACGGCGGTGCGCAACGACCCCTTCCGGGTCGTGCTGTTCGACGAGATCGACAAGGCCGACAAGGGCGTGCTCGACAAGTTCCTCCAGGTGCTGGAGGACGGCAGGCTCACGGACGGGCAGGGGGTCACCACGTACTTCAGCGAGTGCGTGCTGATCTTCACCTCCAACCTCGGGGTCAGAAAGCGGACCGGCGGAGGGAGCGGGCGCGGAGGGCGGGTGGCCGAGCCGGGCATGCCGTACCACCAGCTGGAAGAGATCATCCTGACCAACGTCAAGGAGCACTTCGTCGAGGAGATCGGCCGCCCGGAGCTGATGAACCGGCTCGGCGGCAACGTGGTGGTCTTCGACTACATCGACGCCAAGGTGGCCGCCGAGATCTTCGACTCGCAGGTCGGCAACATCCAGCGGGTGCTGCGGGAGGAACAGGGCGTGCATCTGCGCCTCTCCGATGAGGCGCACCAGGCGCTGTCCGCCCACTGCACGGCCGACGTCGACAACGGCGGCCGGGGCATCGGCATGCTGCTGGAGACCCATCTGATCAACCCGCTGGCCCGCGCGCTCTTCGACCAGGAGGCGCTGGCGGGCACGGCGGTCACCGTCACCGGCGTACGTCCGGCCGCGGACGGGACGGTGGCCCTGGACCTGCGGGTGGTGCGGGGGGACGGCCGGTGAGCGACGGAAATGGCTGGTGGCAGGAGCCCGACAGCGAGGACGAGGAAGGGGAACAGCCGCAGCATCGGAACCAGGAACGGGGACCGGAACGGGGACCGGAACGGGAGCCGGAGCAGAAGCCGGACCCGAAACCGGAACCGACGTCCGGAATCGCCACGTCCACACCCTGCTGGAACTGCCGTGAGCCGGTCGCCCCCCGGGACCCCGGCTGCGCAGCCTGTGGCCGCACGCGCACCCATGCGCTGCTGGTCTGCACCGATCCCTGTCTGGAGCTCAGACACGGCTCCGGGCCGGAGCCGCTCGCCCTGGGCCGCCACCCGGACTGGGCGCCGGACACCGCCGCCCTCTTCGCCGACCGGCCGAAGGTCTCCCGTCGCCATGTGTCGATCACGGTGGAGCCCGACGGGAGCGCCTGGGCCGAGGAGCCGCCCGAGGGCAGCCACAACGGCACCTTCATCAACGGCGCCAAGCTCATGCCGGGCATCCGCACCCCCCTGCGCGACGGCGACCAGCTCCGGCTCGGCCTGCGGATCAGCATCACCGTACGGCTTTACGGCACCGGCACCGGCCCCGGCCCCGGCCCCGGCGTCGGCTGAGCCGGGCCGGGGCGCGGGGCGGCCACCCCCGTGCCGCCCCGCGCGCTCACATCCGCATGCCGGGCGGCACGATGACCGCCCTCAGCGGAGCCAGGAGTTCGTTGGCCACGCTCGTCCCCTCGAAGGTGCCCAGGTTGTGGGCGTGGCCCGGCACCGCTTTCAGCGGCTCCGCCCCGCAGCGGTCGCCGAACAGCACCAGCGCCTGCTCGGGACGGTTGCGCCGCGACTGCCACAGCAGCCCCTGGGCGCGCGGCACCTGCCGCCGTATCTCCCGGGCCCAGGCGCGGGTCTGCGCGTAGCCCGGCCCGTCGGTCTCCAGCAGCCACGAGGTCTGGAACACCGCGGCCAGTTCCCGCTCCGAGAACAGCCGCACCAGGACCAGGTCCTCGGTCACCCGCAGCTTGGCCAGCGAGCGGATCGCGGCCTGCGCCCACGGCACCTGGCGCACCCCTTCAGGGCCGCTGAACTCCACGTCCCGCAGAAGCACTTCGGCCAGCGCGGTGGTCGGGTCCAGGCCCGCGTACAGATACGGGTACGGGTCCTCCGAGGTGCCATCGAAGCGGCTGCCGCCGAAGTGGGCGTGCGCGGCGACCGGGTTGAACTCGGTGCAGGGGAAGGTGGTCTGGTGACACCGCCACAGCTCGGTGCCGGCGTCCAGACCGACCAGGGTCGGACTCATGCGCGCGCCCTCGGGGGGCGCCTGCTCTACCATGCGCCGTCTCCCACCAACGCGGCGGCGGCCTCGGTCAGCAGCGCGTCCGGCACCCGGCCCACCAGGGCCGCGGGCGCGTCGCGCAGCCACGTGTTGCCGCCCAGCCACCAGTCCGCCGCCCCCCAGGGGTCCTGGTCGGACAGCAGCATTCTGTTGATCCGCTGCACGACCGGGCGGGGCTCGCCGGTATCCGGGTCGAACTGGAACTCCGGGTAGCGATGGCCGAGTTCCGGGTGGGTCAGCCGGATCAGCCCGGCCCTGCCCGGGTCCTCGGCGGCGGCGCCCGTGAGCTGTTCCGGGCCGCGCGCGGGGGCGGTCAGCAGCCGCTGCCTGACCCCCCGGGCGATCTCGGCGCTCGCGGGGTCCAGCGTCGGCCAGTCCACCGACTCCAGGAGCCGTATCACCTCGTCCAGCCGGTCCCCGTCCGGCAGCACCGCCGCGGGGGCGGCACCGGCCGAGCGGAACTGGTCCAGCCGCCTGCGCAGCTCGTTCTCGCGCGGCAGGGCCAGCAGACACAGCCGCACCTCGCGCAGCGCGAAGCGCATGGCCCGTGTGTCGTCCCCGACCTCCCGGAGCCGTCGCACGCTGTCCTGGAAGCGGGCGTACTCCGCGGCGGTGAGGGACGCGCGGATCTCCGGCAGGTGCCGGCGCAGCAGTTCCAGGAGATCGTTGGTGGTCACGACCGTCCTCCTTCCACGGTGGCGCGGGGCGCGGGGTTGCCCTGGTGGATGAACCCGGCCCAGGACACAACCCGGGCCAGCCCTCTCACATTGCCCTCGGTCTCGGCCAGCAACTCATCCCTCAGCCCCGGCACCGGGCGCCGGTCGGGGTCGAGCATCCACAGCTGCGCGGCACGCAACGCGTCCGGCGGCGCCAGCCCCGTCACGGTCAGATGGTGGTGGAACACCACCATCAGCGCCGCCGACGCGCTGTCCGACACCTTCCACCTCGAACCCACCACGTCCGTCGCACCCCGCGCCAACAACGCCGTCGTCGGCGTCAGCGCCTCGTCGTGATCACGGCTGCTGAGGTCCGTCTCACAGGCACTGAGCACGACCAGCGGCCCGGCACCCGACCCATCCTCAGCGGACACGACCGGTACGTCGAGGATGCGGGTGACCGTCAGCCGACCGTGGCCCTGGGCACCCTCGGCGAGGTGCAGGGCCGAGTCGGTGGGCCGCAGCCCGGCCAGACCGTGCACCACAAGGTGCAGCAGCGAGGCGGGCGATGGGCTGCCGGGAAGGTGGGAGAGCACATCCTCGGGCGTGCCCTCAGCCCCTTCGGGCGCGTCCTCGTGCCACCCGTACAGCTGCGCGCCGGGATAGTACGCGGCCAGCAGAGCCGCCACCTCGTCCCGCGCCCACATCAGATCGCCACTCGGATCGGCCACCAGCACCGCACGCTCACCAGCCGCCGTCCGCCCACGCCGCGCCGCCCGCAGAAACTCCCCACCCGACGCCGCGTACGACACGACCGCGCTCTCGCACACATACCTGCACGACGACGACGGCGACGCCGGAAGCCGGGCGGCGTGCCAGGGAACCGCACCGAGATTGCCGCACGGCACCAGGACGAGCCGCGCAGGGCGCTCCCGATCACCATCCGCCGTACGGACCCCCAAGCGGGCCAGCACCAGATCGAGTACGGCCTCGCCCGCCCAGTCGCACAACGACTCCAGCGCGGCCTCCCACCGCCGATGAGCCTCGTCGTACGCGTCCAAGTCGCTCTCGGACACGGCCGAACGCCGCGCACCGGCGTCCAGATAGCGCTCCAGCGGCTCCCGGCCGAGCGGACCGAGCCCCGTAAGCCCCAGCGCCGCCGGCTCGCCGGTGCGCGGCACCAGCACCGCGACGCCGTCCGCGCTGCCCTGCCCGGGCACCAGGTAGACCAGGGCGTCGGCGCCGGCGGCCCGCAGCCCCTCCCGTAGCTCCGCGACCCCGGGGGCGCCGAGCAGTCCGCGCAGCCCCTCCGCCCCGCCGTCGGGCCGCCGCAGCGCGTCCAGGGCGCGGCGGCGCAGGGTGCTGGGGATGGCGAGGCCGGGGGCGGGCTCGGTCGGCATGATGCGGGCGAGCGCGGTCCGGACATCTTCCCGGGTGTCGGTGCCGACACCGGCGGTGCCGACACCGCCGGCCGCCGGCGCGGCCTGAGGCGGGAGGTTCCGTACGGCGCTCCGCCACTGCTCGGCCAGCTCCGCCTCGCCCCGGGCGGCGAGCTGCTCGGGGACCCCGGACGCCGCGGCCGCCGCGCGCAGCACCAGCCCGCGCCCGTTCTCCAGCGACTCCACGGCCTCGTCGACCCGCCCGTCCACGGCCGCCCAGTGGGCGGCACGCAGCCCCCGGCTGGCGCCGGCCCTGGCCACTTCGAGGCCGTGTTCGGCGCCGAGTTGCAGCAGCACGTCCTCCGCGAGCACCCGCAGCGACTCCTGCACGACGGCGACGGCGGCGCCGAGGTCGTCACGCTCCCGGTCGCCGCGCCGCTGATACGCCTCGGCCAGCTCCCACAGCACGCCCTGCACGGTGCCGGGGCTGTTGCGCTCGGTGAGGTCCCGCCGGGCCTGCTCCAGCTCCCCGACCGCCTCCTCCAGAAGGGAACCATCCCCGGTCGCCGCGTGGACGGCCGTCAGCGCGTACACGATGGCCTGCCTGGTACGCACATGCTGGTCGACGCTCGAGGCGGCGCCGTCGAGCGTCCGCCGGGCCCGGGCCACGCCCTCCAGGACACGCGCGGGTTCGGGGTCGGTCAGGGAGGACAGGGCCAGGATGGGTACGCAGGCGGCGTCCATCAGGGGCCGCGCGAAGGCCGGGACCTTCGGATGTGCGACCGCCTCCTCGAGGTACGCGACGGCGGTACGCAGCCCGGTGGTGCCGCCTTCCAGGGCGGCCAGGCTGAGCTGGACGTGGCCCAGCTGGTAGAGGACCAGGAACCGCCACTCGCCGCTCTCGCCGGTCTCCTCCAGCAGGTCCAGCAGCTCGTCCAGCAGGTCCTCCAGCCTTTCGGCATCGCCCTCCTCGGATGCCTCGGCGGCGCACAGCTGAAGGTGCAGGCAGCGGTTGACGATCCGCAGCGCCTCCCCGCCGGACCGGGTGGCATGGGGGGAGCCGAACACCGCGGAACCGGCGCCGAACAGCGCGTCGAGCCGGGAACGCGCCTGGTCGCGGTCGGAGAGGTTGCCGCCCGTCATGGTGGCCGTGGCCAGCAGACCGGGCGAGATGACGGCGGCCATCCAGTCCAGCCGCCCAGCCCCAGCGCCGGAGCCGGGTCCGGCGCCGGACGCCGCGCCGCTGATCAGGTCGGCCGCCTCGGCCAGCCGGTCGGCGTCGCCGGTGCGGGTACCGTGCGCCATGCGGCCCAGCGCGGCCATCATCGCGGTCTGTGCCTCTTCGCCCGCGGGTCCCTCGCTCACCGCCTCGACCAGGGCCGCCAGGTCCTCCGGGCGGATGGTGCCGGGAACGCTGAGCTCCAGCAGAAGGGCGACCTGGGCGAACGCCAGGGCGGCCTCCTCGTCGGTGATCTCCGACGCCGCCTCGCCCTCCCCGTCCTCCCCGCCCTGGTCGGCCGTGTCCCTGGTGAAATCGGCGACCATGTCGGTCAGGGCCGGGATCAGTTCGGAGCCGGGTCCCGGCAGCCGCGTCGCCATCTTCTCCACCAGATCGGCGATCTGCTGGACGTCCCCCGAGTTCACGACGTCGGGTATGAGCCCCAGGGTCTCGGCCATCCACGACAGGGGTTCGGCCAGGTGCTCGGGCGTGGTCGCGGCCAGTTCGGTCAGCAGCCCGCCCAGCTCCGCGAGGTCGCCGGTGAGTTCCGGGTCGCCCCCCGCTATCCGGCGGCCCACTTGGAAGGATTCCAGGAGGCGGGGCAGCGTGCCGTCCCACCCGGCCGTCATGGCGGGCGTCAGCAACAGCGTGACCTGGTCCAGGGTGGCGGACCGCCCGTCCGGTGCGCCGAGCGCCCCGGTGGCGCGGGCCGCGCGCAGCAGCCGCAGTCCCCGGGCCCGGTCCTCGTCCGTGGGGGCCCGCTGGTAGCGGGCGGCGTACAGGCCGCCGAGCCGGGCCCGTACGGTGCACAGCAGCGGGTCGGCGTCCGGGACGGCGGCGGCCAGCTCCGCTTCGAGTGCGTCCAGTTCGGACCGTACGCGGTCGGCTCGCGCGGGGTCGGGTGGTGCGGAGGGAGGCGGTTCGCCGTCGGCGAGGCGGTTCGACGTGGTGCACGCGAGGGCCTCGGCCGCGGCCCGTTCGGCTCTGCCGCGTAACGCCGCGATGTCCTTCTCGTCCATGAGCCCGTCCCCCTTCGCCGCGCGAGGCTCCGTCCATCATCGGCCCATCGGCCCGGACTCAGGAGGGGTTTGATCGGCTCTGCCGGAAACCGACCGGAAGTCGGCCGCGAATCACCCGGCGTGCTTGTCGCGCAGCGCGTACAGGCCCGCGGCCGAGCTGATCACCACGATGCCGGTGCCGATGCTGACCAGCATCTGGGTCACACCGCTGAGGGTGATGCTGGTGAAGACGTTGGCGAGGAGGGCGATGGCCAGGACGGCCCAGAGCAGAGACTTCATCGTGGATTCCTTCGGTGAGCGGTTCCGGTGAGCTTGTGAGATCCACAATGCCGTTCAGGACATGGGGTGTTCGAGGGAGTGCTCTCCCGAACTGGAGGTGTAGCGGGCTACACCACGGGCTGGGGAGCCCAACCAGTCCCGCCCCCGCCGGCCGTCGCCTAGCCTCTTGGCCATGCGGGAGACAGTGGAGCAGGCCGGGCGGGCCACGGCCCAGTTGATGCGGGCGGCCGGGCTGGCCCTGGTCTCGTATCTCTACGTCGCGCTGCTGCTGTTCACCGCCGTCGCGACGGCCATCGTGGTCGGCGCGGGGGTGCTGCCGGAGACGGTGCTGCTGCTGCGCAGGATGGCCGGGTTCAAGCGGCGGCAGGTGGGGGCCTGGTCGGGGAAGCCGGTGCCCGAGGCGTATGCGCCGCTCACCGGCGAGCTGTCCGAGCGGGTGCGCGCGGCGGTCCGGGACCCGTCCACCTACCGGGATCTGCGCTGGCTCTTCGCGCACTTCGGCTACGGCCTCATCACGGCGTACGTCTCGCTGATCGTGTGGTCCGTGGGGCTGTTCGTCGACGGGGTGTGGTGCGGTCTGCTGAGGCGCCCGGCCGTGGTGCTGCCGCTGATCTCGCGCCTCGCCGACCTGGACGCCGCCTGGTCGAGCGCGCTGCTGACGCCGTCGCCCGAGGCCCAGCGCAGCGCCCGGCTCGCCGAGCGCGTCGAGGAGCTGACCGCCACCCGGGCCGGCGCCGTGGCCGCGCACGGCGCGGAGCTGCGGCGTATCGAGCGCGATCTGCACGACGGCGCCCAGGCGCGGCTGGTGTCGCTGTCGATGCGGGTCGGGCTGGCCAAGCGGGCGTACGACAAGGACCCCGACGCGGCGCGCCGGCTCCTCGACGACGCGCAGAACCAGGCCGAGGAGGCGCTGACCGAGCTGCGCCACGTCGTCCGCGGCATCCACCCGCCGATCCTCACCGACCGCGGTCTCGCCGGCGCGGTCCGCGCGCTCGCGGCCAGCAGCGGGCTCGACGTGGCCGTGGACGCGGACGGCATCGAGGGCGAGGACGTGCCGCGTGCCCCCGCCGCGGTCGAGGCCGCCGCGTATTTCGTGATCGCGGAGGCGCTGACCAACGCCGCGAAGCACAGCGGGTCGCGGCGCGCCTGGGTGGAGCTGATCCGTACCCCCGGTCGGCTGCGGATCGTGGTGCGCGACGAGGGCCGGGGCGGCGCCGAGACCCCGGCCGCGACCCCTGCCGGGGGAATGGGAGGCAGCGGATTGCTCGGGATGCGCCGCCGGGTGGCGGCGCTTGACGGGACCATGGAAGTGTCCAGCCCCGTCGGGGGGCCGACCGTGATCGAAGTGGAGCTGCCGTGCGCGTGGTGATCGCCGAGGACAACGCCTTGCTGCGGGAGGGCCTGGTCCTGCTGCTGAGCTCCGCCGGGCATGAGGTGGTGGCCGTCGCGGGCAGCGGGCCCGAGGTGCTGCCCGCCCTCCTCGAACACCGCCCTGACGTGGCGGTCCTCGATGTCCGTATGCCCCCCGGCTTCCGCGACGAGGGCCTGCGCGCGGCGCTCGCGGCGCGCAAGGAGATCCCCGGCCTGCCGGTGCTGGTGCTGTCGCAGTATGTCGAGGAGACCTACGCCGCGGAGCTGCTGGGCGGCGGCGCGAGCGGGGTCGGCTATCTGCTGAAGGACCGGGTCGGCCGGGTCGACGAGTTCCTGGACGCCCTGGAGCGGGTCGCGTCGGGCGGCACGGCGCTGGACCCGGAGGTGGTCACCGAGCTGATGACCCGCCGCCGCGACGACCCCCTGGACACCCTGACCCCGCGCGAGCGCGAGGTGCTGCACCTGATGGCGGAGGGCCGCGACAACGCCACCATCGCGAAGACGCTGGTGGTCTCCGACCGCGCGGTCAGCAAGCACATCGGCAACGTCTTCGCGAAGCTGAGCCTGCCGCCGAGCGACAGCGGGCACCGCCGGGTGCTGGCGGTGCTGGCCTATCTGAACAAGGGGTGAGGCGCGCGGGCCCGCATAATGCGGGGCATGGACCTGCGCCCGGAGTTGCTTCCGCCGCCCGTGGACCAACAGCACCTCGATGAGCTCGGCCGCGAGATCGAGCGCATCGCGGACCTGATCGCTCAGGGCGGACCGGCGGAGGACGCCATCGCCGCCTTCAGGGAGAGAACCGGGCACGCGTACACGCCCCTCGACTTCACCGAGTACCACGGATGGCGCGACCTGGGCGGCTTCGCGCGCGAAGCCGCCCGGCCGGCCTGGCCGAAGGTGCGCGACATCACGCGCGGCGAACTCGTCGAAATCGTCCGCAGAATCCTGGCCGACGATCCCGAGGCGGAGTGGCCCATCCCCAGGCGGCCGGCCTGTTCTTCCACCCCCCGGCCGAACTGCGGGACGCCCCCGCCGAGGCGATCGTCGACGCGGCGCTGAGCCACCGTGCGATCGCCCTGTGACACCCGGCCGCCCCGCACCCCGCTCGGCCCGTCGGGCGGGCCCGTACCACTCAGCCGGTGGCCGGGCTCGCCCCCGGGTAGCGGCCGCGCAGCGCGGCCCAGGACGGGGGGAGGGTGCCCGCGGCCGTGGTCACGGCGACGACGCCGACGATCACGAGCGCCTGGGCCGGGGGCAGATAGGGGACCGTGCGGGCCATCGCCACGCTGAAGGCGAGGAGTGGCACCGAGGCCACGGCCGCGCCCACGGCCAGGCCCGTCAGGGCCGTGGCGCCCGCTTCGAGCCGCAGCATCCGGCGCAGTTGGCGGCGGCCGGCTCCGGCGAGGCGCAGCAGGCGCAGTTCGGGGCGGCGGCCGATGGTGATGAGCGAGAGGGTGCTGAGGACGGCGATCGCCGTGAAGGCGCCGATCGCGGAGACCGCGGCCACGGTGACCACCTCGCCGAGCGCCTGGTCCGCCGCCTCGACCTGGATCGGCGCGGGGTCCCGCTCCACCCGGGTGCCGGGGACCGCCGCGGCCAGGGACTTCGCGAGCGCCGCGCGGTCGGCGCCGGGCGCGGCCGCGACGAGGACCCGGCCCTCGCGGGGCGTGGAGGTGTGGGCCAGCAGCTCGTCCCGGGAGAGGAGGAAGTCGCCGAGGGCGAGGGAGCGTTCGTAGACCGCGACGACGCGCAGCTTCGCCTCTGTGCCGTCCCCGAAGCGGAGGGTGACCGTGGAGCCGGGCCGGGCGTCGAGGGAGCGGGCCCGGTCGGCGCCGACGGCGACGGTGCCGGGGCGCAGCGACCGCCAGGTGCCGTCGCGCAGGTCCGGGTCGAGGGTCCGGGGGAGCCGCTCGGGGGTGACGCCGAGCACCGGGAGCCGCTCGAGCCGGGGGTCGCCGGCCTCGCGGTGGGCCAGCACCACCGTGCCGGGGACGACGTCGGTCGCCGCCCGCACCCCGGGCACCTGGCGGATCCGCTGTACGGCGCCGTCCGGCAGCCCGCCGTCCGCGCGCACCGCGAGGTCGGCCCGCATGGCGTCGCGGGCCTGGCCCTGGCCGGCGTGGGTGAGTGTCGCGCCGCCGGAGAGCTGTACCGCGGCGAAGGCGGTGACCAGGATGATCGGGGTGAGGGCGGCGCCGAGGCGGGTGGCGGAGGCCGCGCAGTTGGCGGCGGCGAGGTGGCCGCCGGGCCCGCCGAAGCGGCGCAGCGGGGCGCCGAGGACGCGCATCGCGCCCCGGGCGATCCACGGTCCGAGCAGCGCGCAGCCGATGACCATGACCACCGCGGCCGACCCGGCCGCCATGGCCGCGGTCCGGCCGGACTGGAGGACGGCCGTGCCCGCCGAGCTCACCCCCAGGAACAGCAGCACCAGCCCGGTGACCCGGCGCGGCGTGCCGGGGGCCGCCTCGCGCAGCGCCTCCGCGGGGCGGAGCCTGGCGGCCCGGGCGCAGGCGATCCAGGCCGCGACGCGCGCGATCAGGATCGTGAGCCCCGCGGTGACCAGGGGCGCGGGCCACAGCCACGGCGGGAGGGGGAGTTCGAGACCGTCGGGCAGCGCGCCGCGCGCGTCCAGCAGCAGGCGCAGCGCCTCGTACGCGGGGAGCGCCGCCACGGCGCCCAGCAGCGCCGCGGGGACCGCGACCCGCCCCACTTCGCGCCCGACCGCGCCGCGCAGCTGCCGCGGCGTGGCGCCGACCGCGCGCAGCAGGCCCAGCTCGTGGGAGCGCTGCCGCAGCGCCTGCACGACCGTGGAGGACACGACGAGCAGCGCGACGAGGACGACGATGACGGTCACGGACGCGAGCATCTCCAGCATGCCCTGGCGGGCCGGGGCGACGTCCAGGAACTCGGGGTTGCCGCGCCCGTTCCCCGCGAGGACCCGGACCTTGGCCGAGTCGCCGTCCGCGCGCCGCCCCACGCTGGGGATGTCCGCCGCGTCCAGCGCGTGCCGGACCCGGCCGTACAACGCGTCGGTGCCCACGCCGGGTTCGGCGATCACCCCGATGGCGTCCAGGGTGTCCGGGTGTCCGGCCAGGCGCCGGGCCTCGGCCGCCTCGAAGTAGACCGCGGTGTCCGGGCCGTCGGCCAGGCCCACGACGGTGTACGCCGCGTCGGCGCCGGCCACGCGCAGCGTGACCCGCTCGCCGAGGCGGGCCCCGCCGCCGCCCGTCACGACCTCGCCGGCGCGGCGCGGGGCGCGCCCGTCCCGCAGTTCGTACGGCGCGAGGCGGGCCGCGTCCCAGGGGCGGCCGGTGAGGGCCTGCCCCGCGCGCCCGGCCCGGAACACGTCGTCGGCGACGGCCGCCCGTACGCCGGGCACCTTCCGCACCACGCCCAGCGCGCCCTCCGGCACCCGCACCCGCTCGGTGAGCCCGGCCCGCACGGTCTGGGGGTCGCTGCCCCACGGCTTGGCGGTGAAGCGGGTCTCCTGGTCGCCCGTGACGACGAGGTCGGCCGCCGCGTACCGCTCCACGCGGGCGTGGCCGAGCCCGGCCGAGGCGAGGGCGAGCCCGAAGGAGCCGAGCAGCAGGGAGGTGAGGGCCAGCGCGGCGAAGACGGCGGCCCACGCCTTGCGGTGCGTACGGGCGGCGCGGGAGGCCAGCAGCTTGGTCACCCGCGCAGCGCGCGAAGACGGGCTCACGCTCCCCACCCCTCACGCGCCGCGCCCTGTCCCGCGTCCCGTCCGAGGTCCCGCATCATGCGGCTCACCTCGTCGGCGCCCGGCCGCTCCAGCCGCTCCACGACCCGCCCCCGCGCCAGGAAGAGGGCCTCGTCCGCCCAGGCGGCCGCGGCCGGGTCGTGGGTGACCATCACCACGGTGTGGCCGTCGCGGTCGACGGCCTGCCGCAGCAGCGCGAGCACGCCCTGTGCGGTGGCCGGGTCGAGCGCGCCGGTGGGCTCGTCGGCGAAGACGATGTCGGGCTCGGTGACCAGCGCGCGGGCGATCGCCACGCGCTGGCGCTGCCCGCCGGACAGCTCCGTCGGCCGGTCCTCGCCCCGCTCCCCGAGCCCCACCGCCGCCAGCGCCCGCGCGGCCCGCCCGTCGGACTGCTCGCCGCCGAGCAGCAGCGGCAGGGCGACGTTCTCCGCGACGCTGAGCGACGGCACGAGGTTGTGGGCCTGGAACACGAACCCGATCCGCTCCCGCCGCAGCCGCGTCAGCGCGGTCTCCTTGAGCGAGGCCAGCTCGGTGCCCCCGATGCGCACCGTGCCCGCCGTCGGCCGGTCGAGCCCGGCGGCGCACTGGAGCAGGGTCGACTTCCCGGATCCGGACGGTCCCATCACGGCGAGGAACCGGCCGCGGGGCACCGTGAGATCGACGGGGTGCAGCGCGACCACGCCCCGCCGGTACTCCCTGCTCACCCCCCGCAGCGTGAGCGCGTCGGCCACCGGCCCCGGCCTCGCCCCCGCCCCCGCCCCCACCGCGTCCAACGTCCCCGAACCGCCCCGCTGCCTGCGCATTCGTACGTCCTCCCCCTTGCTCGGATGCCTCGTCTCGTCCACTCACGAGGCTAGGAACGGGCGGGGGCGCGGGGCAGAGAGCACGGTCCCGTTCCGGGGGTGTAGCGGGCTACACCACGCGCGGTATCAGCGGGGTGAGCCTGGCTCAGGGGCGGCCGCTGCTCGGCTCGTTGCCCCCGGCGTCGCGTACCGCGCGCAGGGCGCTTTCGATCGCGTTCCGAAGGTGGGATCGCGCGTCTCCCGCGTCGGCCTTGCGCAGCAAGGCCGACAGGAAGTCCGGGTCCGGGTATCCGCCTTCCCGGGGTTCCTTCGTCGCCCATAGGTGCGACCAAATGGCGATCATCATCTCGTTGCAGGCTTGAGCCTCCCGCAATTCGCGTTCGCCATCGCCGTCACCGTCACCGTCACCGGTGAAGACATCGCGCGCGGAGATCCCCAGCCGATGCCCCAGGGCCACCAGGAACATTTCCCTGGACCCCGAATTCAGCGTCGCCAGAACCTGATCCCGTGCACTCATTGATCCATATCCCAGAAATCTTGATCCGACATCGGCTTGCGTCCACCATAGGACTCGCGCGGCAGCGAATCGACGTCGTATCCACGCGACCGCAGAACCGAGACCCTCGTGTTTCCATTCATGACCGTCCCATCCGGCTTGACGATCAGCGGTTCATGCGCGCCAGGCCTCAGGGACCAGACGATGTCCTCCGTGTCCTGTTTGCGCCAGAACTCCAGGGAACTCTTGTCGAGCGAGCTGCCCGGATGCAGCGGATTCAACGGGGGTTGTTTGTCTCCGCACCCTTCCAGGCCGAGCGGGTCCTGCCAGGTGTGGGGGTTTCGCACATAGGCCTGGGGGCTCGGTGCGGGGGCCAGGCCGAGGGGGTCGGGGGTGAGGTAGCGGGCGGTCTCGGGGTCGTAGTAGCGGTGGAAGTTGTAGTGGAGGCCGGTTTCCGGGTCGGCGTACTGGCCGGGGAAGCGGAGGGGGCAGTCCGTCGCGTCGGGTGGGGTGGGGAGGGCGGTGCCCCAGAGGGTGGTGCGGTGTTGCCAGGCCAGGTGGCCGTCGGGGGCGATGAGTTCGGTGGGGGTGCCGGTCGGGTCGGTGACCACGGCGTGGAAGCGGGTGGAGCCCGGCTCGCGGTCGGTCTGGGTCAGCGGGCGGTGGGTGCCCGGGGTGTAGTCCCAGGTGGTGATCGCGCCGTCGTGGGTGGCCTGTTCGGCGAGGCGGGTGCCGTCCCAGGTGAAGGTGAGGGAGGTTCCGGCCGGGCCGGTTTTGGCGATGCGGCGGCCGAGCGGGTCGTAGGTGTACGTCCACTCCTCGCCGCCTGGGGTGGTGGCGTGGGTGAGGCGGTCCTCGGCGTTCCAGGTGTAGGTCCAGGTGCGGGTCCGGCCGTTGAGGAGTTTGCGGGTCTTGCGGATCAGGCGGCCGGCCGCGTCGTGTTCGTAGGTGGTGCGGCCCGCCCGGCGGATCAGGGTGCCCCGGTAGGCGCGGTCTCCGGTGGTGGGGTGGTCGGGGGCGGTGGCGTGGGTCTGGTTGCCTGCCGCGTCATAGGCGTACTTCTCGCTCCACCCGTGCGCCTGGACGCCCGTCACCCGCCCCATGCGGTCCAGCGTGAAATCGCGGGTGCCGGTGGTGAGTTCGCGGATCTCGGTGACGTAGCCGTCGGGGCGGTAGGTGTAGGTGCGGTGCTGGAGCAACAGGTCCTGAGACGCGGTGGACAGGCTCTGGGTCGCCAGGCGTCCGGCGCCGTCCCAGCCCTGGGTCAGGGTGACATCCCCCGTGGCGCGCCGTGTCTCGCGGCCCGCCGCGTCGTGGGTGAAGGCGAGGGTGTGGCCGGCCGTGGTGAGGGTGGCGGGCCGGCCCGTCGCCTCGTGGGTCCAGGCGGAGGTCAGGCCCGACGGTGTCGTGCGGTGGGTCCGGTTGCCCGCCGCGTCGTAGGCGTACGTGGTCGTGCGGCCGTTCAGCGCTTCCGAAACGACGCGGCCCACCGGGTCGCGTTCCCAGGTCAGCTCCGCGTCCGCGTTCGCCACGTGGCGGAGGGCGCCGCTGGGGTCGTACGCGTACCGGGTGACCTCGCCGGTGGCCTCGTCTCGCTGGGCGATCACGCGGCCTGTCGCGTCGAGGGTGTAGCGCAGTGTTTCGCCCAGTGCGTTGGTCCGGGCGGTGAGGCGGCCGGCCGCGTCGCGTTCGTAGGTGCGCGTGGCGCCGTTGAAGTCGGTTTCGGCGACGAGGCGGCCGGCGGTGTCGTACTCGTAACGCCACTGGTCGCCCTGGGGGTTGGTGACCTGGGTGAGGCGGAGTTCGGTGTCGTGGGTGAAGGTGTAGGTGGCGCCGTCGGGGTCGGTGCGGGTGGCGGGCACATCGAAGTGGGTGTGGGTGTGGGTGGTGGTGTGCCCGGCTTTGTCGGTGTGGTGGGCGAGGTTGCCCTCGGTGTCCCACTGCCACACCTCGCGGGCGCCGTCCGGCCCCTCGCGCCAGGCGGGCCTGCCTTCGATGGTCCAGCCGTGGCGGGTGGTGTGGCCGAGGGGGTCGGTGACGGCGGTGATCCGGCCGTGGGGGCCGCGGCGGATGCGGGTGGTGTGGCCCAGGGGGTCGGTCACGGTGACCGGCAGGCCCGCCGCGTCGGTGGTGACCTGGGTGGTGTGGCCCAGCGGGTCGGTGACCGACGACAGGTGGCCGGAGCCGTCGTAGGCGTAGTGCGTGGTGGCGCCACTCGGGTCGGATGTGGAGGTGCGCGCACCCCGGTGGTCGTAGGTGTGACGCCAGATTGCGCCGTTGGGCTCACGGACCTCGACTGGGAGGCCCCAGTCGTCGTAGAC
>NZ_JBEOSB010000016.1:182783-249622 GCF_040302705.1 Streptomyces sp. NPDC097640 | reverse complement strand
CAACCATTATAATTCAAACGAGATTCTTCGAAAGGTGAATGGAGTTCAGAAGTGTGCTATTCCGATCTCCGGGAGCGATGCTCCCGGACCCGGCCCGGCCGTTTGACTGCCGACGCTACGCGCTACGCGCGCCGCCGCGTCAGTTGTCGTCCTCGTCGATGAGGAACCCGCGCATGGGGCTCGGCGCCTGCTGCATCGGCTGCGGGCTCTGCGGCCGCACCGGTGCCATCGGCTGGGTCATCGCGGGGGACATCTGCTGCTGGCCACCGTAGGACGGCGCGCCGCCGCCCTGGGTGTGGCCGCCCATGGGCTGGTTGCCGCCCATGGTGTGGCCGCCCATCGCGCTCGCGCCGGCCGAGGCCATGGAGCCCGTCATGGACGGGGACGGCGGCAGCGAGGCGGTCGCCGGGGTGCGCGGCGGGGCCAGCGAGTCGTCGGCCTGGTTCTCCAACTGGCGCAGCTGGCTCTCCAGGTACGACTTCAACCGGGTGCGGTACTCGCGCTCGAAGCCGCGCAGGTCCTCGACCTTGCGCTCCAGCGTGGCGCGAGCGGACTCCAGCGAGCCCATCGCGACGCGGTGCTTTTCCTGCGCGTCCCGCTCCAGCGCGTCGGCCTTGGCGCGGGCGTCGCGCTCCAGGCCCTCGGCGCGGCTGCGGGCCTCACCGACGATCTTGTTGGCCTCGGAACGGGCCTCCGCGATCGCCTGGTCGGCGGTCTGCTGCGCGAGCGAGAGCACGCGCGCGGCGCTGTCGCCGCCCGGGCCCTGGCCCGGCTGCGGCAGCTGCGGGCCGCCGGGGCCGCCCATCGGACCGCCCATGGGGCCGCCCTGGCCCATCGGACCGCCCTGACCCATCGGGCCACCCTGGCCCATAGGCCCACCCTGACCCATCGGACCGCCCTGACCCATAGGACCGCCCTGACCCATCGGGCCACCCTGACCCATAGGCCCGCCCTGACCCATAGGCCCACCCTGGCCCATGGGACCGCCCTGGCCCATAGGTCCGGGACCACCCGGACCCATCGGACCCGGTCCGCCCTGGCCCATGGGGCCCGCCGGCAGCTGCGGGGCACCGCCCGGAAGTTGGGGCGGGCCACCCATCTGCTGCTGGCCGGGCGGCACGGGCTGCGGTCCGGATATGGCGGCGGGGACGGGGGCGCCGGGTCGCTCCTGCTGTTCCGGCGGTTTACGCATGTTCTGTTGCTGACTCTGCGCGGCGGCCCGGGTCGCGGCGGCCAGCTTGGCCCGCAGATCCTCGTTTTCACGCAGCAGACGGGTCAGTTCGGCTTCGACCTCGTCGAGGAAGGCATCGACCTCGTCCTCGTCATAGCCTTCTCGGAGGCGGACGGTCGTGAACTGCTTGTTCCGCACGTCCTCGGGGGTCAACGGCATCTCTAACTCACCTCAACGTAGTCGTCGGCAATCGGCAAGACCGTATCGTTCACACGCTGCTCGCAAAATTGCGCACGACGTTGATCAGGATCCAGACGATGATCATCAGAACGAAGAAGGACAGGTCGAGCGCCACACCCCCGAGCTTCAGCGGCTTGATGAACCGCCGCAAGAGCTTCAGTGGCGGATCGGTGACAGTGTAGGTGGCCTCCAGGATGACCACCATCGCCTTGCCGGGTTGCCATGAGCGGGCGAACTGGAAGACGTAGTCCATCACCAGCCGGAAGATCAGCACGATCAGGAAGCAATACAGCGCGATGTAGATCACCTGCAGTGCGATGTCCATCCCGCCGGTCCCTCTCCCCTTGTTCGTGCCCGGCCGTACGGCCTGTGGATGACTCGGTGTTGCCGTGTTGCGTCTCAGCTTTGGTTGAAGAACCCGCCCTCTGCGATACGGGCCTTGTCCTCCGCCGTGACATCGACGTTAGCAGGAGACAACAGGAACACCTTCTGAGTCACCCGCTCAATGCTCCCATGGAGGCCGAAGACGAGTCCGGCCGCAAAGTCGACAAGTCGCTTCGCGTCCGTATCGTCCATCTCCGTCAGATTCATGATCACCGGAGTGCCCTCACGGAAGTGTTCCCCGATAGTACGGGCCTCGTTGTAGGTCCTGGGGTGCAGCGTGGTGATGCGGTACGGCTCTCGCTCGGACACGACCTTGGGCATGATCACCGGCGCGTTCTTCTCCAAGTTCTGGCGTTCAGGTGTGATGGATGCCACGGGGGCGATTCGCGCGGGTCGTCCGGTTTCCGCTGTGAGCGGGGCGGGTTCACGCTGCGCCGGAGGATGGACGACTCGTACAGATTCGCTCCTCTCCGGCCTCGGCTCGGTTTCCGCCACCTGATGCCTGCGACGATCCCGGTCGGGCTCCGGTTCGGGCTCGAACTCGTCGTCGGGGTCGAATCCCCGGCCGTCGTACCCATCGTCCTCCACGAGGCCGAGGTAGACCGCCATCTTGCGCATCGCGCCGGCCATTCTCTGCGTCCTCCGCTCTGTGGTGGATCGGCTCCGCCACCGGATGCCTTGGATCCACGCGGCCTGCCCGCCTTTTGGCGGGAATGACCATATTTTCTGCTGTGGTCCGACTTCTTCGCGACGTTACCGGAGCCTGGGTCGGACTCCGAGCACCGCCGTGCCGACGCGCACATGTGTCGCTCCGGCCGCAACCGCGTCCTCGAGATCCGAGCTCATCCCCGCCGAGACCATGTTCGCAGCAGGATGGGCCACGCGCAGGCTGGATGAGATTTCCATCAGCCGATCGAAGGCGGCCCGAGGCCGCCCCGTGTACGGTCCGGCCAGCGGGGCCACCGTCATCAGCCCGTCCAGCCGCAGCCCCTGAGCCTCCGCCACCGCCTCGGCGAGCGCCTCCACTCCGTCCGGCGCGACACCTCCCCGCTCTCCCTGTTGCCCCGACTCGGCGTCGAGGGCCACCTGAATCAGACAGCCGAGTTCTCGGCCGGCTGCCGCCGCCGCGCGTGACAGCGCGTCGACCAGCCGCTTGCGGTCGACGGATTGCACCATATCGGCATAACTGGCCACCGATCGCACCTTGTTGGTCTGCAATTGCCCGACAAAGTGCCAAATCAGCGGAAGGTCGGCGCATTCGGCCGCTTTCGGGGCGGCGTCCTGGTCGCGGTTCTCCGCCACATGGCGAACGCCGAGTTCCGCGAGCAGCCGGACATCGCTCGCCGGGTAGGTCTTGGTCACCACAATCAACGTGACTTCTTCACGTTTGCGGTCGGCAGCCGCACAAGCCGCGGAGATACGTTCCTCCACGCGTGCGAGATTTTCGGCCAGTTCCGTTCTGCGATCCGTCACAGCTCAGCCGTCCAACCAGACATAACTCGCGAGCCGCCCGGTGGTGCGCTCGCGCCGGTACGAGAAGTGGTCCGCGGATTCCAGCGTGCAGATATGGGGGTGATCCCCCACCGGCACGCCCGCGCGCACGAGTTGGGAGCGCGCTCCGGCGGGCACATCCACCGCGGGGGTGCCCCAACTGGTCTCGGCCCACGCCCCGGGCACCGTCTCGGCGACCTCGGCGCGCATCTCGGCCGGGACCTCGTAGCAGCGGCCGCAGACCGAGGGGCCGGTGCGGGCGAGAATCCGGGCGGGGTCCGCGCCCAGTTCGGTCATCGCCCGGACCACGGCGGGCACGACCCCGGCGACCAGGCCCGGCCGCCCGGCGTGCGCCGCCCCGGCGACCCCGGCCACCGGATCGGCCAGCAGCACCGGGGTGCAGTCGGCGGTGAGGACGGCGAGTGCGAGCCCCCGACGCGCCGTCACCACCGCGTCGACCGCCGGGACCTCGCGGTCACCCCACGGCCCGTCGACCACGGCCACATCCCGGCCGTGCACCTGGTTCATCCATACGACCTCGGCCGGGTCCAGGCCCAGTGCCTTGGCCGCCAGCTCGCGGTTGGTCCGGACGGCCGCGGGGTCGTCGCCGACCGCGCCGCCGAGGTTGAGCTCGTCATACGGAGCGGCGCTCACCCCGCCCCACCGGTCGGTGAAGGCGAAGTGCGCGCCGCTCGCGTCGTGCTGTTGCGCTATCACTTCTGGATCGCTTCAGGATCGCCGTGGAGCCATGTCGGCACGGCTCACTTGAGGAAGTCCGGCACGTCCAGCTCCTCGGCCTGGCTGTCCGAGTACGGACGGGCCGGCGGGACCTGGTGGGTGGGCATCGGGGCCGGCGGGACCTCGGCGACGGGGGCCGGCTCGGGCGCGGACTCCTCCTCGCGCGGGGTGACGCTGCCGAGCCCGCCGAAGGACGGCCGGCTGCCGGTGTCGGAGGACGAGCGGCCGACGCTGGAGCCGACCGAACCGAGGCCCTCGTCGCGGCTGCCGCCGCCGTAGGAGCCGAGCACCTTGTCGCGGTTCTTGGCCGGCGGCTGACCGCCGTCGAAGCCCGCCGCGATGACGGTGACCCGGACCTCGTCGCCGAGCGCGTCGTCGATCACCGCACCGAAGATGATGTTGGCCTCGGGGTGCGCGGCCTCGCTCACCAGCTGGGCGGCCTCGTTGATCTCGAACAGGCCGAGGTCGGAGCCGCCGGAGATGGAGAGCAGCACGCCGCGCGCGCCGTCGATGGAGGCCTCGAGCAGCGGCGAGGAGATCGCCATCTCGGCGGCGGCCACCGCGCGGTCGTCGCCGCGGGCCGAGCCGATGCCCATGAGCGCCGAGCCGGCCTCGGACATCACCGACTTGACGTCCGCGAAGTCGAGGTTGATCAGGCCCGGGGTGGTGATCAGGTCGGTGATGCCCTGGACGCCCGACAGCAGCACCTGGTCCGCCGACTTGAACGCGTCGAGCACGCTCACCTGGCGGTCCGAAATGGACAGCAGCCGGTCGTTCGGAATCACGATGAGGGTGTCGACCTCGTCGCGCAGCCCGGCGATGCCGTCCTCGGCCTGATTGGCGCGGCGACGGCCCTCGAAGGTGAACGGACGGGTGACCACGCCGATCGTCAGTGCGCCCAGCGAGCGGGCGATGTTGGCGACGACGGGGGCGCCGCCGGTGCCGGTGCCGCCGCCCTCGCCCGCGGTGACGAAGACCATGTCGGCCCCCTTGAGGACCTCCTCGATCTCCTCGCGGTGGTCCTCGGCGGCCTTGCGGCCGACGTCGGGATTGGCGCCGGCGCCGAGGCCGCGGGTGAGCTCACGGCCGACGTCGAGTTTGACGTCCGCGTCACTCATCAGCAGGGCCTGCGCATCGGTGTTGATCGCGATGAACTCGACGCCCTTGAGCCCGACCTCGATCATCCGGTTGATGGCATTCACGCCACCGCCGCCGATGCCGACGACCTTGATGACTGCGAGGTAGTTCTGCGGTGCTGCCACGTCGAAGGCCTCTCGCCTCGAGTTACGTGTCGTCACCCCGCTGTTGCCGCGGTGCGCCGACTGATGCCGAATGGGACGGTTCTGATCGCCGACCCCAACCCTAACGCTGAAGTTTAGGGTTACCAGTGCCTCTGTTTCCTGGAGTCTTCGGAACAGGACACTAAGTCGACAAGTGGCGCGCGTTCAACGAACACGCCGAACCTCCCGTTTTTCTTTTCACCCTATGTGATCACCCAGCGGGCAAGCCAACCAGGGTCCTGGCCTGCCGCTATGTACGTCAACTATGCGACACGGCGGGAGCCGTCGGCGCCTGGACGTCGTAGCGCTCCGCGTCCGGCACCGCCTTCATGAGCGCGGTCAGCGTCTTGGCCTTCGCCGCCCCCCGCTCGGAGCTCCCCCAGGCGACCTTGCGGCCCCGGGTCAGCCCCAGCGTGATCGAGTCATAGGACCTGACGCGCACGGTGAGCGTGTCCGCCCGGACCGTCTCGGGCAGTTGAGCGAGCACGCCGACCGCCTCGCGGCGCAGCCTGGCCGCCCCGAAATGGCGCGAACTCGGCGACCGGTCCGCCTCCACTTCCAGCAGCGGAACGCCCTTCACGGCCTGTGGGACGGTCGCGAACAGCACGCCGTCCTCGTCCACTTCGACGTACTTGCCGCTCTTCTCGACCAGCGCCTCGGGCCGGCGCTCGGTCACCCGTACGGCGATGGTGTGCGGCCAGGAGCGCGAGACGTCCACCTCCGCTATCCGCGGCAGCCGCTCGCGCAGCCTGCGCTCGGTGGCGTCGGTGTCCACCGCGGCCAGGGGCTCGTCCAGCGGGACGGAGGCGGCCCGGCGTACCTCTTCCGGGGTCAGGGCGGCCGTGCCGCTGACGTTCACCCGCTCGACCCGCAGCCAGCTCGACCCGTACAGCAGCCAGGTGACCCCGGAGCCGAGGACCGCGACCGTCACCGCCGTCACCAGCAGGGTGCGGCGGCGGGGCAGCCGGAGGCGGCGGCGCGCCTTGATGACGGGCGGGGGCGGACCGGGCGGCGGCGTCCGTCGGGCACCGCTCCTGGCGGTCGTCGCTCCGGCCACGCTTCGCGCCTTTCTCTCCGGTTCCCCCCGGCCCCACCTCTCCGGCCGAGGGCCCCGGAGGTCACCCTCCGGGGCGGCCCCGCGTACGCCCTAGCGGCGTGCCGCGATCGCCTCGTACACCATGCCGACCAGCAGCTCGTCGGCGTCCCTGCGGCCGAACTCGGCGGCGCGCCGGGACATCTCGTACAGCCGGTGCGGGTCGCCGAGCACCGGGAGCACATTGCCCTGCACCCACTCGGGGGTCAGCTCCGCGTCGTCGACCAGCAGCCCGCCACCGGCCTTGACCAGTGGCTGGGCGTTGAGCCGCTGTTCGCCGTTGCCGATGGGCAGCGGGACATAGGCGGCCGGCAGCCCGACGGCGGACAGCTCGGCGACGGTCATCGCGCCCGCGCGGCAGAGCATCATGTCCGCCGCGGCGTACGCGAGGTCCATCCGGTCCACGTACGGTACCGGGACATAGGGCGGCATACCGGGCATGTTGTCCACGCGCGGCATTTCGTTTTTCGGTCCGACCGCGTGCAGGATCTGGATTCCGGCCCGCTGGAGGAACGGGGCGACCGACTGGACCACCTCGTTGAGCCGGCGGGCACCCTGCGAGCCGCCGGAGACCAGCAGCGTCGGCAGGTTCTGGTCGAGCCCGAAGGCGGCGCGCGCCTCGGGGCGGACCGCCGCCCGGTCGAGGGTGGCGATGGTGCGGCGCAGCGGGATGCCGACGTAGCGGGCGCCGCGCAGCTTGCTGTCCGGGGTCGAGACCGCGACGAACTTGGCGTAGCGGGAGCCGATCTTGTTGGCGAGGCCCGGCCGGGCGTTGGCCTCGTGGACGATGATGGGCACACCGAGCCGCTTCGCGGCCAGATAGCCGGGCAGCGCCACATAGCCGCCGAAGCCGACCACGCAGTCGGCCTTGGTGCGCTCCAGGATCTGCTCGGCGGCCTTGATCGTGCCGCGCAGCCGCCCGGGGACGGTGATCAGCTCGGGGGTCGGCTTGCGCGGCAGCGGTACGGCGGGGATCAGCCCCAGTTCGTAACCCCGCTCGGGCACAAGCCGGGTCTCGAGCCCCCGCTCCGTGCCGAGCGCTGTGATCCCCACGGTCGGATCCTGCCTGCGCAGGGCGTCCGCGAGGGCGAGCGCGGGCTCGATGTGGCCGGCGGTCCCCCCACCGGCGAGTACGACATGCACCGAAATTCACCGCTCTCCGGACGGCCGCTTCTTGACGCGCCGTCTCATCGTCTTCCGTCTCACCCGAGCCAGCTTCTTCCACAAAGCAGGCTGCCGCATGGCCAGTGCCGCCCGCGCGCTCGGCTCCGCTCGCGCGAAGGCGATCAGCAGGCCGATCGCGAACATGGTCGGCAGCAGGGCGGACCCTCCGTAGGAGAACAGCGGGAGCGGGACCCCGGCGATCGGCAGCAGACCGAGCACCGCACCGATGTTGACCACGGCCTGGGCCGTGATCCAGGTGGTCACGCCTCCCGCGGCATACCTCACGAAGTGGTCCTCCGTGCGTCCGGCCACGCGGATACCCGCATAGCCTAGAGCCGCGAAGAGGACGAGGACCGACAGCGTCCCCGCAAGACCTAGTTCCTCCCCGGTAATGGCGAAGATGAAGTCGGTGTGCGGTTCGGGTAGTTCGCCCCATTTTTCCATACTTGCTCCGAGTCCGGAGCCGAACCAGCCGCCATTGGCCAGGGCGTAGATCCCGTGCACCGCCTGCCAGCACTGATCATTATGACCGGGCTCGGTGGCCCCGATGCAGGCGAGCCGGGACATCCGGTTGGCGCTGGTCTTGATCAGCAGCACGCCGATCGCCACGGCGAAGGCGAGCACCCCGCCGAACAGCCGGGTGGGGGCGCCGGCCAGCCACAGCAGGCCGAAGAGGATCGCGGTGAGGATGATCGCGGTGCCCATGTCCCCGCCCAGCATGATCAGGCCGAGCAGAATGGCCGCCGCGGGCACCAGCGGGACCAGCAGATGCTTCCACTGGCCCAGCAGCCGCTTGTCCTGCTTGCGGGCCAGCAGATCGGCCCCCCACAGCACGAGCGCGAGCTTGCCGAACTCGCTCGGTTGCAGCATGAACGGGCCGCCGAAGGAGATCCAGTTCTGGTTGCCGCCCACCGCCACCCCTATCCCCGGCACCTGGACCAGGCACATCAGGAAGACCGACACGGCCAGGAGGGGATAGGCGAAGGCGCGGTGCAGCTTGATGGGCATGCGCACGGCGAGCAGTAGCAGCACGCCGCCCAGCGCGGCGGCGAACAGCTGCTTGCGGAAGAAGTAGGAGGGGGCAAGACCCGACTGGAGCGCCTTGATCTGGGAGGCTGAGTAGACCATCACCAGGCCCAGCACGAGGATCAGCAGGCTACCGCCCATGATCAGGTAGTAGGCGGTCAGCGGCCGGTCCCAGGCCCTTCTGACCCGCGTCTGCGCCCCGCGCACCGCCTCCAGCACGCTCCCGCGGGTGGGGCGGCGGGACGGGCGGGGGGCGCCCGGCCCGCGCCGGGGGCGGGTGAGGCGCATGGCCCGCTCGCGCGTGGCCGACCGGGCCCGGGGGGCCGCCCCCTTGCTCGCCGCCGTCCCCTCGCGCGCCGCCACGCCCTGACGCGCGGCGGTGCCCTTACTGGCGGCGGCGTTCTTGCCGGCGGTCGCGCCCTTACGCGCGGCCGTGCTTTTACTCACAGCCGTGCTCTTGCGCGCCGAGTCGCCCTGGCGCGCTCCCGCCCGCGCCCGCGCGCCCGCGCGCTCCCGCGGATCGGCCTGGCCCCGCGGGGCCGCCTGGGCCCGTGGCGCGCCACGGCCGGTGCCCGGGCGGCCGGGCCTCCAGGGTCGCGGCGCGGCCGGCTGGTCAGCCGTCATGTCGTATCCCCTCCAAGGTCCCCGCGCGAGCGGTCCGCGCGGGGGACCGGCGGGTTACTGATCGTCCGGGCCCCGGCCGGAGGCCAGGTCGCGAACCGCCGTGGCGAAGGCGTCGCCCCGCTTGTTGTAGTTGACGAACATGTCCATCGAGGCGCAGGCCGGGGCCAACAGGACCGTATCGCCCGGCCGGGCGAGCCGGGCCGCTTCCCGGACAGCCGCCGCCATCGCCCCAGTGTCGGTCCGGTCGAGGTCCACAACCGGGACATCTGCCGCGTGTCGCGCGAGCGCTTCCCGGATCAGGGCACGGTCCGCGCCGATCAGCACGACCCCGCGCAGCCGCTTCGCCGAGGCCACCACCAGCTCGTCGAAGGTGGCGCCCTTGGCCAGGCCGCCGGCGATCCACACGATGTGCTCGAAGCTGTCCAACGACGCCTGCGCCGCGTGGGTGTTGGTGGCCTTGGAGTCGTCCACATAGGCCACGCCCGCCACCTCCGCCACATGCTCGACGCGGTGCGGGTCGGGCCGGAACGCGCGCAGCCCGTCCCGTACGGCCGCGGGCGGCACGCCGTAGGCGCGGGCCAGGGCCGCCGCCGCGAGGGCGTTGGCGATGTTGTGCGGGGCCGGCGGGTTCACATCGGAGACCTCGGCGAGCTCCTGGGCCTGCTTCTGCCGGTTCTCCACGAAAGCCCGGTCGACCAGGATGTTCTCGACGACGCCGAGCTGTGACGGGCCGGGCGTGCCGAGGGTGAAGCCGATCGCCCGGCAGCCCTCCTCGACGTCGGCCGCGCGCACCAGGTCCTCGGTGGCCGGGTCGGCCACGTTGTAGACGCAGGCGACCTTGTTGCCCTCGTAGATCCGGCCCTTGTCGGCCGCGTACGCCGCCATCGAGCCGTGCCAGTCGAGGTGGTCCGGCGCGAGGTTGAGCACCGCGCCGGAGTGGGCGCGCAGCGACGGCGCCCAGTGCAGCTGGTAGCTGGAGAGCTCGACGGCCAGCACGTCGTACTGCTCCTCGCCGAGGACCACGTCCAGCAGCGAGACGCCGATGTTGCCGACGGCGGCGGTGCGCAGCCCGGCCGCCTCCAGGATGGCGGCCAGCATGCGCACGGTGGTGGTCTTGCCGTTGGTGCCGGTGACCGCGAGCCAGGGCGGCGCGTCGGCCTTCCGGAGCCGCCAGGCCAGCTCCACATCGCCCCACACCGGCACCCCGGCCTCGGCGGCCGCCTGGAACAGCGGGCTGCCCGGCTTCCAGCCGGGCGTGGTGACGATCAGGTCCGTGCCCTGGGGCAACGTGTCCCCGTCGCCGAGCCGGACCGTGACGCCCAGCGCCTCCAGTTCGGCGGCCTCGGCGCGCTGCCGCTCGCCGTCGACGCCGTTGACCACGGTCACCGTGGCCCCGAGGCCCCGCAGCGCACGCGCTGCGGGGACCCCGGAGACGCCGAGTCCGGCGACGGTGACATGCCGCCCGGCGAGGTCGGAGACGTCCAGTGTCACTGGGCTCGCCATCCCCCGTAGAAGAGGCCGAGTCCGACGATCACGCACATGCCCTGGATGATCCAGAACCGGACCACCACAAGGACCTCGCTCCACCCCTTGAGTTCGAAGTGGTGCTGTAGTGGCGCCATCCTGAACACGCGCCGGCCGGTGAGCCGGAACGAGCCGACCTGGATGACCACGGACATGGTGATCAGGACGAACAGGCCGCCGAGGATGGCGATCAGCAACTCGGTGCGGGAGCAGATGGCCAGACCCGCGAGCGCGCCGCCGAGCGCGAGGGAGCCGGTGTCACCCATGAAGATCTTCGCGGGCGAGGTGTTCCACCACAGGAAGCCGAAGCAGGCACCCATCAGCGCGGAGGCGACGACCGCGAGGTCGAGCGGGTCGCGGACCTCGAAACAGGACGCGGGGTTGGTGAGGGTCTGCGCGTTGGCGCAGGACTCCTGGTACTGCCAGACGCCGATGAAGGTGTAGGCGCCGAAGACCATCACGGAGGCGCCGGTGGCCAGGCCGTCGAGGCCATCGGTGAGGTTCACGCCGTTCGACATCGCCAGGATCATGAACAGCGCCCAGATCGCGAAGATCACCGGGCCGAAGGACCAGCCGAAGTCCTGGACGAAGGAGAGCCGGTCGGAGGCGGGGGTCTGCTGCCGGGAGTCGGCGAAGTTCAGCGAGAGGATCGCGAAGGCGACACCGACGATCAGCTGACCGAGCATCTTGGCCTTGGCGCGCAGCCCCAGGCTCCGCTGCTTGACGATCTTGATGTAGTCGTCCAGGAAGCCGACCAGGCCCATGCCCGCGAACAGGAACAGCACCAGCACACCGGAGAAGGTGGGCTCGCTGCCGGTGATCACCTTCGTCAGGGCGTAGGCGATCAGCGTGGCCAGGATGAAGGAGATACCGCCCATGGTGGGCGTGCCCTTCTTGCTGCCGTGGCTGCGCGGGCCGTCGTCCCGGATGAACTGGCCGTAGCCCTTGCGCGCCAACAGCTTGATCAGCAGCGGGGTGCCGATCAGGGTCAGAAAGAGCCCGATGGCTCCCGAGAAGAGGATCTGCCTCATGCCACCCATCAGCGGACGCCCTCACCCTCGCCCTCGAGCAGAGCCTGCGCGACCCGCTCCAGCCCCACCGACCTGGATGCCTTCACCAGCACGACGTCCCCCGGTCGCAGCTCGCTGCGCAACAGATCGACCGCCGCCCGCACGTCGGACACGTGCACCGACTCCTCACCCCACGAACCCTCGTTCTTGGCGCCCATGTCGAGCCAGGCGGCCTCCTGGCCACCGACCGCCACGAGCTTGCTGACGTTGAGCCTGACGGCCAGCCGCCCGACAGCGTCATGCTCGGCCAGTGACTCCTCGCCGAGCTCGGCCATCGGACCCAGCACCGCCCACGTGCGCCGCCCTTCCGCCTCCCCGGCCTTGCCCATCGCGACCAGCGCGCGCAGCGCGGCTCGCATGGACTCGGGGTTCGCGTTGTAGGCGTCGTTGACGACCGTCACGCCGTCCGGGCGCTCGGTGACCTCCATCCGCCAGCGGGAGAGCTGCCCCGCCTCGGAGAGCGCTGTGGCGATCTCGTCGACGGACATGCCCAACTCATGGGCGACGGCGGCCGCGGCAAGCGCGTTCGGCACGTGGTGCTCACCGTACAGGCGCATGGTCACTTCGCTGCACCCGGTGGGGGTGTGAAGGGTGAAGGCGGGCCGACCGCCGCCCGCGAGCCGGACATTCTCGGCACGGACGTCGGCGTCGGCGGCCTCCCCGAACAGCACCGTACGGGCCTTGGTGCGCGTCGCCATGGCGCGGACCAGGGGGTCGTCGGCGTTGAGCACCGCGACCCCGCCCTCCGCGGCGGCGGGCAGCGCCTCGACCAGCTCGCCCTTGGCCTCGGCGATCGCCTCGCGGCCGCCGAACTCGCCGATGTGAGCCGTGCCGACGTTGAGGACCAGGCCGACCCGGGGTGGGGTGAGGTCGGTCAGATACCGGATGTGGCCCTTGCCGCGGGCGCCCATCTCCAGCACCAGATGGCGGGTCGTCTCGTCGGCGGTCATCGCGGTCAGCGGCAGGCCGAGCTCGTTGTTGAGCGAGCCCGGTGTCCACACGGTGGGGCCGTGCCGCCGCAGCAGCTGCGCGATCAGGTCCTTGGTGCTGGTCTTGCCCGCCGAGCCGGTGAGCGCGACCACGGTGGCGTCCAGCCGCTGCACGACGGCACGGGCCAGCGTCCCCAGGGCGGCCTGGACGTCGGGTACGACGATCGCCGGTACGGGCGCGTCCGCGTCGCCGACCGGGCGGGCGGCCAGCACCGCCACCGCGCCCGCCTCGACGGCGCCGCGCGCGAAGTCGTGCCCGTCCACGCGCTCACCGGGGAGCGCCACGAAGAGGCTGCCGGGGCGCACCTCGCGGGAGTCGATCACGACGGGGCCGGTGACCTTCCGGTCCGTGTCCGGTATGTCGTGCGGCTGTCCGCCGACGATGCCGATGATCTCGGCGAGGGACAGAGCGATCACTGATCACCTCCGGCCGTGCGGGGAAGCTGCCGGGAGGGGGCTGGTGCGCGCATGGCGATCTGTCATCCCTGGTTGTCTTGGCGTTTGATGGCGAGCTCGATGGCTTCGCGCAGTACCTGGCGGTCGTCGAAGGGGCGGACCACCCCGGCGATGTCCTGGCCCAGCTCATGGCCCTTGCCCGCGACCAGAACGGTGTCGCCGGGCTCGGCGCGGGCCACGGCGGCGGCGATGGCGCGCGCCCGGTCGGCGTCGACCAGCACGTCGCCGCGTTCGTGGGCGGGCACCTCGGCGGCGCCCGCGAGCATGGTGGCCAGGATCGCCAGCGGGTCCTCGGAGCGGGGGTTGTCGGAGGTCAGTACGGCGGTGTCGGCGTAGCGGGCGACGGCGGCGCCCATAGGGCCGCGCTTTTGCTGGTCGCGGTCGCCGCCGCAGCCGAGGACGGCGTGGAGCCTGCCCTGGGTGACCTTGCGCAGCGCGCGCAGCACCGACTCGACGGCGTCGGTCTTGTGGGCGTAGTCGACGACCGCGAGATAGGGCTGCCCGGCGTCCACGCGCTCGAGCCGGCCGGGCACCCCGGGGACGGCCGCGACGCCGTCGGCGGCGGTCTGCGGGTCGATCCCGGCGACGGCGAGCGTCACGACGGCGGCGAGCGCGTTGGCGACGTTGAAGGGGCCCGGGAGGGGCGCGGCGGCGGCCACGGACTCGCCGTTCGGGCCGAGGACGGTGAACTCGGAGCCGAGCGGGCCCACGGTCACGTCGGCCGCGCGCCAGTGGGCGTCGGGGTGGCCCTCGGCGGAGAAGGTGGTGACCGGGACCTCGGACAGGTCCGCCAGGCGTTTGCCGTACTCGTCGTCGTAGTTGATCACCGCGGCGCGGCTGCGCGCCCTGGTGAACAGCTGGGCCTTGGCCTGGAAGTAGTCCTCCATGTCGGAGTGGAACTCCATGTGCTCCGGGCTGAGGTTGTTGAAGACGGCGACGTCGAAGACGCAGCCGTCGACCCGGCCGAGCACCAGGGCGTGGCTGGAGACCTCCATGGCCAGCGAGCGGACGCCGCGTTCGCGCATCACCGCGAAGAGGGCCTGGAGATCGGTGGCCTCGGGGGTGGTGCGCTCGGACTTGATCCGCTCGTCGCCGATCCGCGTCTCGACGGTGCCGATGAGGCCGGTGAGCGAGCCGTCGCCCTTGGCCGCGGCCGCCTTCAGCCCGCCCTCGATGAGATACGCGGTCGTGGTCTTGCCCGAGGTGCCGGTGATGCCGATCTGGAGCAGGTCCCGGCCCGGCTCGCCGTAGATCGTGGCGGCCAGCGCGCCCATCCGGCCGCGCGGGTTCTCGACGGCCAGCACGGGCAGCCCGGTGGCCGCGGCGCGGTCGGCGCCGGCCGGGTCGGTGAGCACCGCGACCGCGCCGAGGTCGGCGGCCTGGGCGGCGAAGTCGGCGCCGTGGAGACGGGCGCCGGGCAGGGCCGCGTAGACGTCGCCGGGGCGCACGGCCCGCGAGTCATGAGTGATGCCCGTGACGACGGCCTCCTCCGGGACCTTCGGGGCGTCGATGCCCAGCTGACCGACCAGCTCCCCGAGCGGGGTGGGATCGACCTTGAGAGGCCGGGGCGCTCCCGGGTAGGTCGAAGGAGCACCCTTCTGAGAGAGCTGCGAGGGCTGAGAGGTTTGAGACTGATCAGCGTGGGGCACGGCGTGAGCGTACCCGCCGCACCCGCTCCCCCGCTAAATGAGGGGGGTCCGTGCGCGGATGCGGAGTGATCGGTGTCACGGCTTGACGATCACGGGCTGGGGTCGTAGCTGACCGGCAGCCGCGCCGCCCGCTTCCCGGACGGGGCCACCTGGAGCGTCTTCAGCGAAAACTCCATGACCTGCTTGAAGACCGGCCCGCAGACCTGGCCGCCGAAATAGCTGCCCTTGGTCGGATTCTGAACGGCGCAGTACACGGTCACGCGCGGCTGGTCGGCGGGCGCGAAGCCCGCGAAGGAGGCGGTGTAGCCGCGGTAGCGGCCGGTCTTGGGGTCCACCCGGTTGGACGTGCCGGTCTTGCCCGCGACGCGGTAGCCGGGGATCTTCGCCCTCGTCCCGGTGCCCTGCTGGTTGTCGACGACCGATTCGAGCATGGCGGCGAGCGTCTTCGCGGTCTTCTCGCTGACCACCCGGGTCCGCTTGGGGTCCGGCGTGGCCGTGAAGCGCCCTCCGGAGTCCTTGGTGCCGCGCACCAGGGAGGGCTGGACGCGCTCGCCGCCGTTGGCGATGGTGGAGTACACGGAGGCCGCCTGGACGGCGTTGAGCGACAGCCCCTGGCCGAAGGGGATCGTGTACTGCTGCGAGGCGCTCCACTTCTCCGGCCGGGCGAGGATGCCCCGGGTCTCGCCGGGGAAGCCGAGCCCGGTGTAGCTGCCGAGCCCGAACTTCCGCAGATAGGAGTAGAGGATCCGGTCGGCTTCCTTCTGGTTCTTCCCCAGCTGCTCGGTGGCGAGGATGGTGCCGATGTTGCTGGACTTGGCGAGCACCCCGTTGAGGGTGAGATACCAGGTGGGGTGGTCGATGTCGTCCGCGAAGGCGCGGTCGGCGCGCGGCAGCCGGTTGGGGACCACCACATGGGTGTCCCAGGTGGCGGCGCCCTCCTCCAGGACGGCGGCCATCGACATCAGCTTGCTGACGCTGCCCGGCTCGTACGCGTCCGAGAGCGCGGCGTTGCCCAGGACGTCCGCGCTGGCCTCCGAGATGTCGTTCGGGTCGAACCCCGGGGCGTTGGCCAGGGCCAGGATCTCACCGGTGCGGGTGTCCTGGACGATCACATAGCCGCGGTCCGCCCTGGACTTCTTCACCTGCTCGCTGATGGCGCTCTGGGCGGCCCACTGGATGTCGCGGTCTATGGTCAGCTCGACGTCGCTGCCGGGCACCGCGGGCTGCTCCTTGACGTCGCCGGTGGGCACCTGGCGGCCGCCGGACTGGGCGTAGACCCGCTTTCCGTCCTTGCCCGCGAGCCGCTTGTTCAGCTCCCGCTCGACGCCGGCGGCGCCATGGCCCTCGGCGTCCACGAAGCCGAGCACCCCGGCGGCGAGGTCCCCGTTCGGGTAGACGCGCTTGCTGTGCGCCTCACGGTTGACCCCGGCCAGGACGTTGACGCCCTTGCCCTTGGCCGCCGCGTCGCTCAGGGCGCTCTTGAGGTCCTTGATCTGATTCCACACCTGCGGGGTCTGCTGGCGGGCCAGGACCACGTACTGCGACTTCGGGTTGGCCGTGAGCTTGCGCTCCAGGGCCGCCTGGTCCTCGCCGAGGATCGGCGCGAGCAGCGCGGCGGCCTGGCGCGGGGCGTCGTCGACCTTGGCCGTCTTGGGGGTGAGCAGGTCGGGGGCGGCGGTGATGTCGTACGCGTCCACGGTGGTGGCCAGGTCGACGCCGTCGCGGTCGGTGATCGAGCCGCGCTCGGCGGCCAGGGTGACCGGGATGTAGCGGTTCACATTGGCCTTGGCCGCGTAGGCGTCGGCGTCGACGGCCTGCACCTGGAGCAGCCGTACGACGAAGATCAGCATGACCAGGGTGAGGCCGAGGCTGATCAGCCGCAGCCGGGGGCGCGGGCTGCCCAGCCGCAGCGGCTGGGCGGCGTTGCCCGGGCGGCGGGGCTGCCCCGGGCGGGCGGCCGCGGACCGGCGCGGGGCGGGGCGCGCGTCGCCCGGGCGGCGCGGGGCGCCCTGGCGCGGGCGGCCGTCGCCCCGCGGGCCCGCGGGGCCGGGCAGCCGGCGGGGGTCGCGGTCGCGCGGGGCGGTCACGCGGCCGTCCCCAGTGGACCGGGGACGGGCTGGGTGCGGGCAGAGGGTCGCGTCACCGTGTCACCTACCGGGGGGCGGGGTGGAGTTCGCGGAAGCGGAGGGAGCGGCGCCGGGCGCGGCGGCGGACGGCGCCGCCGAGGCGGAGGCCCTCGGGCCGGGCGCGGGCGACGACGGCGGCGTGGCCGTGGGGGCGGGGGTCGCGGCGGGCAGCGACCGCAGGGGCGGCGCGGGGGCCCGGGCCACCGAGGGCGCGCCGGACTCGGAGCCGGGCACGCCGCTGACGCTGCCGTCCGGGTTCAGGAAGGCGGGGCTGCCGCCGGGCACCATGCCCAGCCTCCGGGCCTGCCGCTCCAGCGCGTCCGGGGCCGAGAGCCGGTCGACCTCCTGCTGGAGGGCCTGGCGCTCGTCGGAGAGCTCGGTGGTCTGCTTCTCGAGCCTGCTGAGCTCGAACGATCCCTGGTTGAGGGAGGAGTTGAGCAGCAGCAGCGCGATCAGGCCGGAGCCCAGCAGCACGACGACCAGCAGCACGAACGGCGTCCGCCGTGCCGCCCGCGGCCCGGCGGCCATCATGGGGCGACCTCCTCGCGGATGCGCTCCGCGCCCCGCAGCCGCGCGGGGGCGGCACGGCGGTTCTCGGCGATCTCCTCTTCCGTGGGGAGCTCGGCGCCGCGGGTCAGAAGCTTCAGGCGGGGCTGGTAGCGCTCGGGGACGACCGGCAGGCCGGGCGGCGCGGTGGTCTCGGCGCCGGCCGCGAGCACGTGCTTGACCAGGCGGTCCTCGAGCGAGTGGTAGGAGAGGACGGCGATCCGGCCGCCGACCGCGAGGGCCGCCACGGCCGCCGGGATCGCGCGCTCCAGGACCGCGAGCTCGCCGTTGACCTCGATCCGCAGCGCCTGGAAGGTGCGCTTGGCGGGGTTGCCGCCGGTGCGCTTGGCCGCCTGCGGCAGGGCCTCGCGGATCAGCTCCACCAGCCGGGCGCTGTTGCGGAACGGCTCCTTCGCGCGCTCGCGCACCACCGCGTCCACGATCTTCCGGGCGAACTTCTCCTCGCCGTACGTCCGCAGGATCCGCACCAGGTCGCCCGGCGGATAGGTGTTGAGCACCTCGGCCGCGCTGATCCCGGTGGTCTGGTCCATCCGCATGTCCAGCGGCGCGTCCTGCGCGTACGCGAAGCCGCGCTCGGCCTCGTCCAGCTGCATGGAGGACACGCCGAGGTCGAAGAGGATCCCCTGGACGCGGGGGACGCCGAGCCGGGCGAGGACCTCGGGGAGCTCGTCGTAGACGGCGTGCACGAGCGTCGCCCGATCGCCGTAAGGGGCCAGCCGTTCGCCGGAGAGCTTGAGCGCCGCCGGGTCGCGGTCCAGCGCGACCAGCCTGGCCTCGGGGAAGGTGCGCAGCAAGGCCTCGCTGTGCCCGCCGAGGCCGAGGGTGCAGTCGACCACGACCGCTCCGGGCCGCGCGAGGGCGGGGGCGAGCATGTCCAGGCAGCGCTGGAGCATGACGGGGACGTGGAGAGCGTTGCTGCTCATGCGCTGCTCGTGCGCCCTTCTGAGGGTCGGGCGAGGAGGGCACGCACCGCCGGGTCCCCGCCCGCTCTGAAGGGGAAGTGGCCTACTGGCGCCGGGGAAGTGACGTCAGGCGGCCGGAGCGGGAGGAGGCCGAGTGGTACGTACGCACCGCGCTCACGCGAAAATCCGGGATCCTAGGGGAGCGTCGGGCCTCCCACTTCGCGTCACTTTAGTCCACTCGTCCCTTCGGTCAATCAACCGGCCAACATGCCCTGCGCGGGTGTCGAACACCCCGAACGGGCGCAAGGTAGAGGAAGCGTCACCCGTGTGGACTCCCTCACACCGAGTGTCGCGCGCCTGCCGATGCCCCTCTATGCCCTATCTAAAGAAAAGACAAAATCCGCTGGTGGAAGGTAGTGTCCTAGCCATGTCGATAGCCGCGCCGCAGCCGCTGCCCCCGTCCGCCGACAGCGCCGCCCGCACGGGAGGTACGGTCACCGATCGCCTCGTGGAGGCCAACCGCAGTTACGCCGCCGAGTTCCAGGACCCCGGCATGGACGCCCGCCCCGTGCTGCGCGTCGCCGTGGTCGCGTGCATGGACGCGCGTCTGGACCTGCACAAGGCGCTCGGCCTCGAGCTCGGCGACTGCCACACCATCCGGAACGCGGGCGGTGTGGTCACCGACGACGTCATCCGCTCCCTGACGATCAGCCAGCGCGCGCTGGGCACCCGCAGCGTCGTGCTCATCCACCACACCGGCTGCGGCCTGCTGAACGTGACCGAGGACTTCCGGCACGAGCTGGAGGACGAGGTCGGCCAGCGGCCGTCGTGGGCGGTCGAGGCGTTCAAGGACCTCGACGCCGACGTACGCCAGTCGATGCAGCGGGTGCGCACCTCTCCGTTCCTGCTCCACACGGATGATGTGCGTGGCTTCGTCTTCGACGTGACGACGGGTCTGCTCCGCGAGGTCACGCCCCGCGGGTGAGCCCGTTTTAAGTCCCCAAAGCCCTCCACTCCCGACAAATCACTCCGGGTTATCCACAGCCGAGTGACGAGATGAGGCAGGGACCGCAAGAATGCGTATGTGACATCGCCTCCCGCGGCTTGCGGGGGGCGGATGTCAGCGTGTTGCGGTGGGCCGGTCCGTTCCGAGGGCAGCGGCCCGAGATCGGGCCGAGGAGGGCCGGGTGACGACCTATGACGAGCGAGCGAGCCTCAGCGATCTGACCACCACAGCGGAGCGTGTCCGCAGGTCGGTGGAGGGTGTGATCGAGGGCAAGCCCGAGGTCGTGCGGCTTTCGCTGACCGTGCTGCTCGCTGAGGGACATCTGTTGCTGGAGGATGTCCCGGGCGTGGGGAAGACCATGCTCGCCAAGGCGCTGGCGAAGTCCATCGACTGCTCCGTGCGCCGTATCCAGTTCACTCCCGACCTGCTGCCGTCGGACATCACCGGTGTGAGCGTCTACGACCAGCAGCAGAAGGACTTCGAGTTCAAGCCGGGCGCGATCTTTTCCCAGATCGTGATCGGTGACGAGATCAACCGGGCCTCGCCCAAGACCCAGTCGGCGCTGCTGGAGTCGATGGAGGAGCGGCAGGTCACCATCGACGGGCAGACGTACGAGCTGCCGACCCCGTTCATGGTGGTGGCCACGCAGAACCCGATCGAGATGGAGGGCACGTACCCGCTGCCCGAGGCGCAGCGCGACCGCTTCATGGCGCGCGTCTCGATCGGCTATCCGAGCCCGCAGGCCGAGCTCCAGATGCTGGATGTCCACGGCGGTGTCTCCCCGCTGGACGATCTCCAGCCGGTGGCCCACGCCCATGAGATCGCCAAGCTCGTCGAGACGGTCCGCGAGGTCCATGTGGCCGAGGCGGTCCGGCGGTACACGGTCGACCTGGTCGCCGCCACCCGCAACCACCCCGATCTGCGGCTGGGCGCGTCCCCCCGGGCGACGCTGCATCTGCTGCGGGCGGCCAAGGCGTCCGCGGCGCTGGCCGGCCGGGACTTCTGCCTGCCCGACGATGTGCAGTCGCTGGCCGTCGCGGTGCTGGCCCACCGGCTGCTGCCCACCGCGCAGGCCCAGCTGAACCGGCGCACCTCGGAGCAGGTGATCACGGAGATCCTTCAGCGCACCCCGGTGCCCAGCGCGGCGCCCCGCGGCGCGGGCCCGGTGCCGGCGGGCCCGGTGCCGCCCGGCGCGGCCCCGATGCCGCCCCATGGGGCCCCGATGCCACCCGGCGCCGGTCCGATGCCGCCCGTACCGCCCGCGCCCCCGGTTGAGTACGGCCAGCAGCCGCCGGGCGCGCGGAGGCTGTGATGACGGCAGGGGGGGCACCCATGGCCCCCGGCTACGACGACGGATACCGCGAGGGCGATCGTGAGGGCAAAGAGGACCAGCGGGGGGTGCGCTCGGCGCTGGCCGGCCTGACCACCCGCGGCCGCTCGTTCCTGGCCGCCGGTGTGGCGGCCGCGGTGTGCAGCTATGTCCTGGGGCAGGCCGATCTGCTGCGGGTCGGGCTGCTGCTCGCGGTGCTGCCGCTGGTGTGCGTGGCCGTGGTCTACCGCACCCGCTACCGGGTGGCGGGCAGCAGACGGCTCGCGCCCGCGCGGGTCCCGGCGGGCTCCGAGGCCCGGGTGCATCTGCGGATCGACAATGTCTCGCGGCTGCCCACCGGTCTGCTGATGCTCCAGGACCGCGTGCCGTATGTGCTCGGGCCCCGCCCCCGCTTCGTGCTGGACCGGGTGGAGCCGGGCGGCCGGCGCGAGGTGTCCTACCGGGTCCGCTCCGATCTGCGCGGCCGCTATCCGCTCGGTCCGCTACAGCTGCGGCTGAACGACCCGTTCGGGATGTGCGAGCTCACCCGCTCCTTCAGCGCGTACGACACGCTGACGGTGGTGCCGCGGGTCGAGCCGCTGCCGCTGGTGCGCTTCGCGGGTGAGGCCGTGGGGTACGGCGACGGGCGGCATCGCTCGCTTGCGCTCGCCGGCGAGGACGACGTGATTCCGCGCGGCTACCGCCACGGCGACGACCTGCGCCGGATCCACTGGCGGTCCACCGCCCGCTACGGCGAGCTGATGGTCCGCCGGGAGGAGCAGCCGCAGCGCGCCAGTTGCACGGTGCTGCTGGACACCCGGCTGGTGGCCCACCAGGGCTCGGGTCCCGACTCGGCCTTCGAGTGGGCGGTCTCCGGCGCCGCCTCGGCCGCGCTGCACCTGCTGGAGCGGGGCTACGGGGTCCGGCTGCTGACCGACACCGGCACCTCGGTGCCGGGCCCGGACAGCGGCGGCGGCTTCACCGGCACCGGCCATGACTCGGCCGACACGGCAGGGCTGATGCTGGACACCCTCGCGGTGGTGGACCACTCCGAGGAGGAGGGGCTCTCCCGGGCCTATGAGGCGCTGCGCGGGGGCAACGAGGGACTGCTGGTGGCGTTCCTCGGCGATCTGGACGAGGAGCAGGCGACGATGGTCGGGCGGATGCGGCACCGCACGGGGACGGCGGTGGCGTTCGTCCTGGACGGCGCCGCCTGGTCCCGGGGCGCATGGGCCGCGGACCCGCGGGAGCTGGAGGACCGGCTGCGGATGCTGCGCGAGTCGGGGTGGACGGCGCTGCCGGTCGCCCCGGGCGCCACGCTGGCACAGCTGTGGCGGCAGGCCGACGCCCAGGGCGGCATCGGGGCCGACGCCGGCTCGCCCATGGCGGGCGGCGGCATGACAGGGGGCTGGGCATGAGCGGAAGCGTGCGACTGGCGATATGCGCCGCGCTGGCGACGGTGGCGGCGGGCTGCGCGCTGCTGCCACTGGTCGACAAGCCCGGCTGGCTCGTGCAGGCCGGGCTGCTGCTGGTGATCCAGAGCGCGGTGGGCGCGCTGACCCGCCGGGTGCCGCTGGCCCGCCCGCTGACGGTGGCGGCGCAGGCCCTGGCGGGCCTGCTGCTGCTCACGTTCACCTTCGCGCGCCATGAGGCGTTCGCCGGGGTGCTCCCGAGCCCGCAGGCCTTCCAGGAACTCGGCGATCTGCTGCGGCAGGGCACCGTCGACGTGGGGCAGTACGCGATCCCGGCACCGGTCACCGACGGCATCCGGCTGCTGCTGGTGGGCGGGGTGCTGGTGATAGGGCTGGTGGTGGACGCGCTCGCGGTGACCTTCCGCAGCGCGGCGCCCGCTGGGCTGCCGCTGCTCGCGCTGTACTCGGTCGCGGCGGGCCTGTCCGACGGCAGCGACGACTGGCTGTGGTTCCTGCTGGCGGCGGCCGGCTATCTGCTGTTGCTGCTGGCCGAGGGGCGGGACCGGCTGTCCCAGTGGGGCCGGGTGTTCAGCGGCGGCGCCCCGCGCCCGTACGGGATGGCTCCCGGCCTTGCCGGGGCGGGCGGCGGCCAGCCGCTGGCCCCGGTCCGCACCGGCCGCCGGATCGGCGCGCTCGCGCTGGGCATCGCCGTGGCGGTGCCGGCGGTGCTGCCGTCCCTGGACGGCGGGCTGCTGGACCAGCGGAACGGCGGCAGTGGCGGGGGCGGCGGAAACGGCACGATCTCGGCGGTGAATCCGCTGGTGTCGCTCCAGGACAGCCTGAACCAGCCGGAGAACCGGGAGGTGCTGCGGTATCGCACCAGCTCCCAGTCCACCCAGGACATGTACCTGCGGATCGTCGCGCTGGACAAGTTCGACGGGACGACGTGGAAGTCCTCGGAGAGGCATGTCCAGGACGTGCCGGACGATCTGCCGACCCCGACAGGTCTGGGCACCTCCGTCCGCGTCTCCTCGGTCGACACCACGATCGAGGCCGCCGACTGGTACGCGCAGAACTGGCTGCCCCTCCCCTACCCCGCGATGAAGGTCGACATCGACGGCCGCTGGCGCTACGAGCCGGAGGGCCGGACCCTGGTCGGCGACCGCGGGCAGACCACCCGTGGCGCGCGGTACAAGGTCAACAGCCTGGTCGTGGAGCCGACGGCGGCGCAGCTGGCCGCCGCGCCGCCGGCTCCGGCGCAGCTGCTGCGGGAGTACACCGAGGTTCCGGAGTCGCTGCCGGCCGTGGTCGCCCGCACGGCGCGCCAGGTGACCGCGGGCGCCTCGAACGCGTATGAGCAGGCGGTGAAGCTCCAGGACTGGTTCGCGGTGAACGGCGGATTCCGCTACGACACGCGGGTGGAGTCGGGCAGCGGCTCGGCCGCCATCGTCAAGTTCCTGCGGCAGAAGGAGGGCTTCTGCGTCCACTTCTCCTTCTCCATGGCGGCCATGGCCCGGACGCTGGGCATCCCGGCCCGGGTGGCCGTCGGGTTCACCCCCGGCTCGGCGAATGCGGACGGCTCGGTGTCGGTCGGGCTCAAGGACGCCCACGCCTGGCCCGAGCTGTACTTCGAGGGCGTCGGCTGGACCCGCTTCGAGCCCACCCCCAGCCGCGGCAGCCAGCCCGACTACACGATGGAGCAGACGCCTACCGGCGACTCCACCGATGAACCGACGTCGGCGCCCACCACGTCCGACGAGCCGTCGGCGGCGCCCTCGGCGTCGGACAGCTGCGCGCAGGACCGGAGGAAGGCCGGCGACTGCGGAGGGGCCGTGGGCGAGCAGCCCGACAACACCTCCTCGAGCGGCGGCTGGTCGATGAGCACGCAGGTCGGCTGGAGTTCGTTCGCGGCGCTGCTGATCGTGATCCCCCTACTGCCGATGCTCTGGCGGCAGCGCGTCCGGTCCCGCAGACTGAGCGGCTCCGGCGGGCGCACCGAGCAGGACGCGGCCGACCGGGTGCTGGCGGCCTGGCGGGAACTGCTGGACACCGCCTGGGACTTCGGCATCGTGCCCGACGACTCCCAGACCTCGCGCAACGCGGTGGCCCGCATCGTGCGGATGGGCGAGCTCGACCCGGAGGCGGCCGAGGCGGCGCGCCGGGTGGCGGCAGCCGTCGAGCAGGTGCTGTACGCGCCGCAGCCGCGTCCGGTTCCGGGCCTCGGTGACGAGGTGCGGCTGGTGCTGGCCGGATTCCGGGCCAAGGCCGGGCGCTGGGCCCGGCTGCGGGCGCTGCTGGCCCCGCGGTCGGGGGTCCGGGTGGTGTGGGCCGCGTCGGCGCGCTGGTCCGCTCTGGTCGAGCGGTGGGGCGCGCCCCGGTGGGCCCAGTGGGTGTCCGGGCTGCGGCGCCCGAGCCGCCCGCGGGGCTGACGGCAGCCGGGAACAACCGGCACAGGGAAGCGTGAGGGGCGGTCGCCATCCGGCGGCCGCCCCTCACGTCTCACGTATGGCGCGCTGTCGTCCCTTGTGCCGTGAATGCCTTGGTGTCACAGGCGCCTGCTGTCACAGGCGCCCGGTATCAGCGGCGCGTGACGCATCGATATGCGCGTTTGCACGCGCGGCGGGCACAAACCGCCGCGCGTGCTCGCCGATGTCGGCTCAGTGGCCCTGCTCGTCGCGGCGGCGCTGCCACCGCTCCTCGATCCGGCTCATCATGGACCGGCGCGAACGGCTCTGGCCACGGGCTGCGGGCCCGCCCGCCTGAGGCCGCTCGCCGGGCTTGGGCGCCTTGCGCCAGCCGGTCACCGCCAGCCCGGCGCACCCCAGCATGACGAGGAAGCCCACCACGCTGATCCAGATCTGCTGCGGGATGATCACGCCGACCATCAGGAGCGCAACGCCTACCAGAAAGCCCGCGATCGCCTGATAGACCCGTCGCCGGGTGTACGTGCGCAGGCCGCTGCCCTCAAGCGCTGTCGCGAACTTGGGGTCTTCGGCGTACAGCGCTCGCTCCATTTGCTCGAGCATGCGCTGCTCGTGCTCCGAGAGCGGCACGGAGTCCTCCTACTCGTCGGTCGCGGGGGGCGACCGGGGTGCGACCCTTTCAGGATAGGCAGGGAATCGCCCCCGTGAAACCCGCCCCTCTGCGCCAATTCGCCACCAGTACGCGCGCGGCGCTTGTTGACGCTGAGACGTGCATTCCCCTCCCGCCGATCCGCCATGCCGGACGGTGTACCTCGATCATACGGGGCCAGGCGGCCGATCGGGGGGCCTGTGGCCTACTCCACCTGCGCGGACCGCTCAGACGGTCACCCAGGCCGGACGGCCGGTAGCGCTCAGTCGCGCTCGGCGAGAACGTGCAGCTGGGTGGCCACGGCGTGGAAGGCGGGCAGCTCGGCGGCCGCGGCCTCCAGCTGAAGCAGGGCCTCCAGGGCGTCGGGCTCGGTGTCGACCAGCACGCCGGGCACCAGATCGGCGAAGACCCGCACACCGTGCACCGCGCCGACCTCCAGCCCCGCCTCCGTGACCAGCTCGGTCAGCTGCTCGGGGGTGAAGCGGCGGGGCATCGGGTCACCGGCGCCCCAGCGGCCCGCCGGGTCGGCAAGCGCTTGCCGGGCCTCGGTGAAGTGGCCGGCCAGCGCCCGGGCGAGCACGGCGCCGCCGAGGCCCGCGGCGAGCACGCTGAGGGTGCCCGCCGGGCGCAGGGCCGCCACCGCGTTCCGCAGGCCCTCGGCCGGGTCGTCCACGTACTCCAGCACGCCATGGCACAGCACCACGTCATAGCCGCCGCGCTCGGCCACGTCGAACAGGTCGGCGGCGTCGCCCTGGACCCCGCGCACCCGGTCGGCGACCCCGGCCTCGGCGACCCGCCGCTCCAGCGCGAACAGCGCGTTGGGGCTCGGGTCGACCACCGTGACACGGTGGCCGAGGCGGGCGACCGGCACCGCGAAGTTGCCGCTGCCGCCTCCGGTGTCGAGCACCTCGAGCACACCGGGCACGCGCTCGCCGGCGTCGGGGCGCTGGCCCGCCGCCTTGACCCGGCGGTCCAGGGCGTCTTTGAGGACCTCCCACACCACGGCGGTACGGAGGGACGCACGGGGGCGCAGCGGATCTGACACAGCGGGTGGCTCCTCGGCGCGATGCCGCCACCGCCTCCGGCGGTGACGACGAGTTACTGACGTCGACGCTCCCAGCCTATTGCCTCCGCCGCCCCGCGCCGCGCGCCGGTCCGGGGGCCGCGCCCCCGGACCGGCTCCCGCGCCCCCGGAACCTGCCTCCCGGGCGCCGGGAGCGGGGCCTACGCGCCTTCCTTCCCGCCGGGCACGGCCGACTGTGGCTGCTGGGGCAGGACGGGCTGGAGGGACAGCATCCGCTCGACCAGGCGCAGGAACATCGCGACGGCGCGCAGCAGATCGTCTGCCTCCCGGCAGGTCGCCGCGCCCGGTATGCCCGCCTCGGCGCGGGCCCTGCGATCGGCGCCCGCGGCGAACAGTGCGCTCCACTCGCTCAGTTCGGGGGCGACTTCGGGCAGCACTTCCCAGGCGCTGCGGATCCGCGCGCGGCGGCGCGCGGTGGGCTCGGGGCGGCCGCGCACGGCGAGCACGGCTGCCGCCGTGCGCAGGGCGGCCAGATGGGCGGTGGCGAAGCGCTCGTTGGCGGTCTCCAGGCCTCCGGCCTCCTCCAGGCCCTGGTGTGCCTGGGACAGCAGGTCGAGCGCGGCGGGCGGCGCGGACGCGCGGCGCAGCACGGGGTGGACATCGCTCGCGGGACCGGTCAACGAAGGGGCAGGGGCGGCGGCGGCACGGTGCCGGCGCGCTGCGGCGGTACTGGCCATGACGAACCTCCTGTCGTCGCGTGGCGGCCGGCTGTGTGGTATAGCGACCGCCGTATGGACCCATCGTGGGGCACACCACTGACAATCCCCTCTGACCTGCGCGAACGCCTCGCAGCACCACGGCGGCCCGCGCCCGCCGCCCGGTCCGCGCGGCGGGGGCGGACCGGGGGCGCGCCGGGTCGGTGAAGCGGCCCGCCCGGAACCGGACATGTGATCGTCTTGGGTAACGGACCTGTGAGCGGGGCCACTTCGGCAGCGTGCACAATCAGCGCCATGGACAGCAGCAGCACGCGACGCCAGGCCACCCGGCAGAAGCTTTTCGAGGCAGCGGTCACCCTCATCGCGGAGCAGGGGTTCTCCTCCACCACGGTGGACGAGATCGCCGAGCGGGCCGGAGTGGCCAAGGGCACGGTCTACTACAACTTCGCGAGCAAGACCGTGCTCTTCGAGGAGCTGCTGCGGCACGGCATCGGGCTGTTGACCGCCTCGCTTCAGAGCGCCGCCGACGAGACGGCCGAGCGCGGCGGCAGCCATGCCGACGCGCTGGACGCCATGGTCCGCGCGGGCCTGCACTTCATCGCGCGCCACCCGGCGCTGACCCAGCTGTACGTGGCCGAGCTGTGGCGCACCAACCGCGCCTGGCAGTCGACGCTGATGGTGGTGCGGCGGCAGGCCACGGCGGTGATCGAGTCGGTGCTGCGGGAGGGCGTGGCCGCGCGGGAGCTGGGCGAGGACGTCGACATCCCGCTGACGGCCTCGGCGCTGTTCGGGATGGTGCTGGTGGCGGCGCTGGACTGGCAGTCGTACCAGCCGGAGCGGCCGCTGGACGATGTGCACGCCGCGCTGTCGCGGCTGCTCCAGGGCCGAGTGGGCGGAGCCCCGGTCAAGGGTGTCGGAGCCCCGGCCGAGAGCGTCGGAGCCCTGGCCAAGGGTGTCGGAGCCCCGGTCAAGAGTGTCGGGGCCCCGGCCGAGGGCGCCCGGACCTCGGGGTGAGCCCGGGCCGACGGGCCGGACAGGGCCCCGGCCACCACCGGGCCCCCTGTTCTGGCGCGGTTCGAACCCCGATCGAACCGCGCCGGAAGAGGGGCACTCCCGGCAGAGCCGGGGGAGCCTCGCCCCCCCGTAATCCCCCACGGTTCCCGTGGGGGACCCCGTCCGGGTCGCCGCGCCGTTCCGCCGCCCCGTGTCGGCGGTCCGGCGCCGCGCCCCTTCCGCGCTCACCACTCTCCCGTCCATGCAGGTCATACCCCATCCGCGCGGCTACTCATCTGACCGCCTAGGTACACGTACTCAAGCCCTGGGCACTCGTCCCCAGGCCGCGGTGCCCGGTTGTCGGTGGCGGCGGATAAAGTCGCGGTCATGGCACGGATTGCGGTGATCGGCGCTGGGATGGGCGCCATGGCGGCCGCCGCCCGGCTGGCCGTCGCGGGCCACCAGGTGGCGGTGTACGAGCGCGGGCGGACCTATGGCGGCGGGGTCGGGCGCTTCGAGCGGGACGGCTTCGCCTTCGACACCGGCCCCGGCCTGCTCCATCTGCCCGCGGTCTATCGCGATCTGTTCGTGAAGACCGGCAAGGAGACCCTGGAGCAGTCTGTCGAGCTGACCCAGGTCGACCCCGCGAGCAGACATGTCTTCGCCGACGGCACCAAGGTCACGCTGCCCAACGCCTCGCGGGCGGGGGTCGTCCGGGCGCTGGACGACGCCTTCGGCGCGGGCGCGGGCGAGCGCTGGAGCGACCTGGTCAACCGGGCGCGCGAGGCGTGGGACGCCACCCGCAGACCGCTGCTGGAGGAGCCGCTGCGCGCGGACTGGCGGACCCTGGGCCGCGACCCGTATCCGGCGCCGGTCCGCCGCGGGATCTCCGGGTGGCTGCGGCGGGACGGCGGGCAGCCGGCCACCCTCGCCGACGTGGCGCGCCGCGAGCTGAAGGACCCCAGGGCCGTCGCCCTGTTGGAGAGCCACGCCGTCGCGCACAGCCTGGACCCGCGCACCGCTCCGGCCGCCGCCGCGGTGCTGCCCTATCTGGAGCAGACCTTCGGCAGCTGGTACGTGCGCGGCGGGATGCGGGCGCTGGCCGACGCGCTGTACGAGCGCTGCCGGGCGCGGAGGGTGCGGTTCAGCTTCGATGCCGAGGTCGTCGGCATCCTCGAGAAGGACGGCCGCGCGGCGGGCGTGGAGCTGGCGGACGGCTCGGTGGCGGAGGCGGACGCGGTGGTGGCCGCCGTCGACCCGGCGCTGCTGCCCGCGCTGCTGGGCGGGGCCGAGCCGTGGCGCGAGGGCGATGTACGGCCCGGCGGCGGGCCGGGCAGCGAACCGGGCGGGGCGGCGGGGCGGCTCACCGTCCTCGTCGCGCTGCGCGGCGCCCGCCCCCAGGGCACGGCACACCGCACCGTGGTCCACGCCCCGGATCGCGCCGCGGAGCTGGCCGCCGTCTTCGGCGCGGCGGGTGACGACCAGGACGGGCTGCGCGAGCCCTGCCCCCACCCCACGGTGACCGTGCTGCGCCCGGACGACCCCACGACCCGCCCCGACGAGGACCACGAGGCCGTCACGCTCACCGCCACCGTCGCCCCGCACGGCCCGGTGGACTGGATGGACGGCACGGCGGCCGAGGAGGACGCGGAGCGGCTCGTGGCGGCCGCGGAGGCGGCCATACCGGGGCTGCGCGACCGGCTGCTGTGGCGCGAGGTGCGCACCCCCGCCGACACCGCCGCGGACACCGGCGCCACGGGCGGCGCGGTGCCCGGGCCCGCCCTGGCCGGCGCGGAGGGCCGCTTTCTGCGGCCCGCGAATCTGACCCGGATGCCGGGCCTGTATCTGGCGGGCGGCTGGGCGCATCCGGGCGGCGGGCTGGCCCATGCGGGGATGTCCGGCGCGATGGTGGCCGGGCTGATCGTCGACGGCGCGGAGTGGCGCGGCTCGCAGTGACGGGGTGACGCGACGGGGCAGTGACGCGACGGGGGCGGCGCGGGAAGCCCCGCACCGCCCCGTCAAGAGCCGTCAGCCGTCAGCCGTCAGTAGCGGTACCGCTCGTCGTAGCCGCCGTTGTTGTAGTCCTGCTGCTGGTACGGGTACGGCGGCTGGTCCTGCGGGAGTCCCGTGTCGCCATCGCGCTGCTGGGGGACCCACCCCCCGCCGGGCTGCATCCCCGCGTCGGGGGCGTACTGCTGCTGCCCGCCGTACGAGGGCTCCGCTGCGTAGTGGTCGCCGTGGCCCCCGCCGCCGTACTGGTCCTGCCCGTAGGCGGTGTACTGCCCGGCGTACTGCTGGTGCTGGTCGGCGTACTGCTGACCGCCCTGCTGCTGCTCGTACCCCTGCTGCTGGGAGCCGGCGTACGGGTCGGTGTAGCCCGCGTACGCCCCGGCGTCGTACCCGTACTGCCCGGCGTCCGCGTAGACGTCCTGGCCGTTGCTGTGGCCCTGGGCCGCGGCGTAGTCCTGGCCGTCCTGGGTGCCGTAGCCGCCGTAGCTCTCATAACCGCCGTAGCCGCCACCGGCCCCGGCGGCGCCCGGCGCCGCCTGCGCGGCGGCCTGCGTGGCGGAGCCGCCGTAGACGCCGTACTCGCCCGTGTCGTCGGGCAGCGGCTCCGGCCGGTACGCGGGCGGCTCCTGCTCGGCCACCGGGACCGCCTCCAGGTCGGAGACCTGGAGCGTCGGCTCGGCATCCATCGCGGGCGGGACATCCCTGTCGTCGTCGTCATCGCCGCGGCTCAGGCCCGGCACCCCGCGCAGCGCCCACCCGGCGGCGAAGCCGCGCCGGAAGGACAGCGTGACGTACGTCTGGCCGATCGCGAAGGTGATCGCGCCCGCGCCGATCACCAGCACGGACGGGATGAGTACGCCGACCACCACCCCGAGGAAGCCGGTGAAGGCGAGGAGCCGCCAGCGCAGCCGCGCCTTGTATTGCAGCAGCACCTCTCCCAGCAGCCACAGCGCGACGACGCCAAACGCGATGTAGAGGACCGTCCAGCCCATGCCCGCCCCTCTCGTGCGGCCGCCCGTCGGCTGCCGTCTTCAGGACCGCTGATGCAGTCCCAGATTCTCGTAGATCTCCAGTGTCGCCGGGGAGTGGTTCAGCGTAATGAAGTGAAGTCCGGGAATCTCCTCGGCCATCAACCGCGCGCACAACTCCGTGGCGTAGTCGATTCCGATCGAGCGTACAGCCGCCGCGTCGTCCTTCACCGCCAGGATCCGCTCCGCGAGGTCCGGCGGGAAGGCGGCGTTGCTCAGCTGCGCGAACCGTTCGATCTGCCGCACGTTCGTGACGGGCATGATCTCAGGGATGATCGGCGTCGTACAGCCCGCTGCGGCGACCCGGTCACGCAGCCGCAGATAGTCCTCCGCGTAGAAGAACATCTGGGTGATCGCGAAGTCGGCGCCCGCGCGGCACTTGTCCACGAAGTGGCGGATGTCGGTGTCCCAGTCCGTGGAGCGGGGGTGCATCTCGGGGAAGGCCGCGACGCCGACACAGAAGTCCCCCGATTCCTTGATCAGCTGGACCAGTTCGGCGGCGTAGGTGACACCGTCGGTGTTGCGGACCCACTCGCCCATCGGGTCGCCGGGCGGATCGCCGCGCAGCGCCAGCATGTTGCGGATCCCGGCGTCCGCGTACTGTCCGATGACGTTGCGGAGCTCGGCGCGGGAGTGGTTGACGGCGGTGAGGTGGGCGACCGGGGTGAGCGTGGTGTCGGTCGCGATGCGCTCGGTGACGCGCACGGTCCCCTCACGGGAGGAGCCGCCCGCGCCGTAGGTCACGGAGACGAAGGTCGGAGAGACGGCTTCGAGCCGACGGATGGCGTTCCACAGTGTCTGCTCGCCCTTCTCCGTCTTCGGGGCGAAGAACTCGAAGGAGTACGACTGCTCGCCTGACGCGAGCAGATCACGCACCGTCCGTGCGCGATCCGTCCTGGTGGAAGCTGTACCAAGGGCCATACGGGAAGGTTAGCCAGCGCAGGGGCGCACGCCCAGTGGACCGTGACGTTATGCCCTTTTCGCCGGGTCCTGGTCCGCACTGCGGACACCCTGCCGCCGACGGGCGGGCCGAGGCACCCCGCAGCGGCACCCCGCAGCGGCGGCGCTCACAGGCCGTGGGCGCGCACCCGCTTGGCCAGCTCGGCGGCGGCCGCGCCGGGGTCGTCGGCCTCGGTGATCGCCCGCACCACGACGACCCGCCGGGCCCCCGCCTCCAGCACCTCGTCCAGATTCGAGGCGTCGATGCCGCCGATGGCGAACCAGGGCCGCGCGGGCTTCAGGGCGGCGGTGTGGCGCACCAGCGACAGCCCGGGGGCGGACCGCCCCGGCTTGGTGGGGGTGGGCCAGCAGGGCCCGGTGCAGAAGTAGTCGACGCCGGGCTCGGCGGCCGCGGCCTCCGCCTCGGCCGGCGCGTGAGTGGACCGCCCGATCAGCACATCCTCGCCGAGGATCGCGCGCGCCGCCGGGACCGGCAGATCGCCCTGGCCCAGATGCAGCACATCGGAGCCGATGGCATGGGCGACGTCCGCCCGGTCGTTGACCGCCAGCAGCCTGCCGTGGCGGCGGCAGGCGTCGGCGAACACCGCGAGGTGGTCCAGCTCCTCGCGGGCCTCCATGCCCTTGTCGCGCAGTTGGACGATGTCCACCCCCGATCCCAGCACGGCGTCCAGGAACTCCGGCAGATCGCCCTGGCGCCGGCGCGCGTCGGTGCACAGATAGAGCCGGGCGTCGGCGAGCTGCCGACGGGCGGTGGTGGCGGCGGTGGCCATCGGGACGGCTTTCCCCCAGGGTCGGCGGCGTACGGGCCGGAGCGGCCGGCCCGTACGCCGCGGGTGGTGATTCGGCGGGTGGTGATTCAGACGGTGCGGGTGGTGATTCAGACGGTAGGGACGGTACGGATGGTGCGAACGGTGCGGATGGGTGCGGCGGGTCGGCCGTGGCTTCGGCTCATACGGCGAGCGCCTGGGCGCGGCGCTTCACCTCGGTGCCGCGGTTCTCGCGCAGGGCCTGGGCCGGGGTGCCGGGGAGGCTCGGGTCCGGGGTGAAGAGCCACTCCAGCATCTCCTCGTCGCTGAAGCCGTCGTCCTTCAGCAGTGTCAGGGTGCCCACCAGGCCCTTGACGACCTTTTCGTCACCGATGAACTCGGCGGGCACTTGAAGCACCCGGTTCTCGCCACGGCGCACCGCGATCAGCTGACCCTCCTTGACCAGCTGCCGCACGCGCGTCACCTCGACGCCCAGCCGTTCGGCGACGTCGGGGAGGGTGAGCCAGGCGGGGACGAGAGCATCGATCTTTGCGTCAATCTCGGTCACGGGACAAGCCTGCCATCTGGGACTGACAGTGGGTAGTCGGGCACCCGGTACAGCCTCGGCCCGGCCGCCGTCCGCCGGCCCGCGGCCGGGGGCGCCGCCGGGGCGCGGCGAGGGTCACAGGACCGCCGACTTCAGCGGCACCGACGGGTCCACGGCGCGGGCGCGGTCCAGCCGGGAGCCCTGTTCGATCAGCTTGCGGCCCTGGGCCAGATCGCGCGGACGGCCGACCGCCAGCAGGGCGACCAGCGCCCCCTCGCGCAGCCAGCACACCGACCAGGCCGCGCCCGCCGGGTCGCCGCGCCAGACGAGTTCGTCGGCGGCGGCGTGGTGGCCCGCGTACTGCACGAAGCGGCCGAACTGCTCGGACCAGAAGTACGGCACCGGGTCGTAGACCGAACCGGTGAAGTGCGCGGTCCCGCTGCCGACCACATTGGTGGCGACGGTGCGCGGCCCCTGGAGGGCGTTGTCCCAGTGGTGCACCAGCAGCCGCTCGCCGTAGCGGGCGGAGGGGAACGACGCGCAGTCCCCGACGGCGTAGACGTCCGGCACGGTGGTGCGCAGCTGTTCGTCGGCGACGACGGACCGGTCCGCGGCCAGCTCGACGCCCGAGCCGGCCAGCCAGCCCGTGGCGGGCCGCGCCCCGATGCCGACGACCACCGCGTCGGCCGGCAGCCGGGTGCCGTCGCCGAGCAGCAGCCCCCGCTCGTCCACGGCGGCCACCGCCGCGCCGGTGATCAGCTCGACGCCGTAGTCGGCGTACCAGCCGGCCATGGGGGCGGCGACCTCGGCGGGGAGGGCGCTCGCCAGCGGGCGGTCGGCGGCCTCCACCACGGTCACGGCGCAGCCCGCCTCGCGCGCCGCCGTGGCGAACTCCGCGCCGATCCAGCCCGCCCCGACCACCACGATCTCGCGCTGCCCGGCGAGCACCGGGCGCAGCCGCTCCGCGTCGTCGAGCGTGCGCAGCAGATGCACCCCCGGCACGCCCTCGGAGCCGGGCAGGGTGATCGGCTCGGCGCCGGTGGCGATCACCAGGACGTCGTACGGCACCGGCCCCGACTCGGTCTCCAGCCGCCGCGCGCCGGTGTCCAGGCCCGTGACGGACACGCCGAGCCGCAACTCGACGCCGAGCGCCTCGAAGTCCACGTCGAAGGCGGAGCCCTCGGCCTTGCCGAGCAGCACGGCCTTGGACAGCGGCGGCCGGTCGTACGGCTGGTGCGCCTCGGCGCCGAGCAGCAGGATGGAGCCGGTCCAGCCCTGGTCGCGCAGCGCGACGGCGGTCTGGACTCCGGCCATTCCCGCGCCGACGATCACCACCTGCCGGCCGTTGCCCTCCGGGGATGCCGACTTCGTCGTCGTCTCATCGCTCACACGATCACTCTAAGACGGTGTGCGGTGCCGACCGGAGAACCGACGGACGAGATCTCCGGCACAGCGGGCACTGGCACACCCCGTGGCCGGGGACTCGCCCTTCCGGGCGGTTCCGGCCTCGTACTAGGGTGGCGGGACGAAGCTCTCGCGGGAGCCCGGACGCACCGGGCTGAGAGGGAGGCTGAAGCGGCCTCCGACCGTACGAACCTGATCCGGGTCATGCCGGCGAAGGGAGGGGCGTCACGCCCATGCACGCATCATCACGTACGCCGTCACGCACATCCTCGGGTACGCGGCCATCCTCAGGCACGCGGCCATCCTCAGGTACGCGGCCGGACGGGTCGTACGACGCGCTGGTCATCGGAGGCGGCGTCATCGGCCTGGTCACCGCGTGGCGGGCGGCCCTGCGGGGCCTGCGCACCGCCGTCGCCGACCCGGCGCCCGGCGGCGGCGCGGCGCAGGTCGCGGCGGGGATGCTCGCGGCCGTCACCGAGCTCCACTACGGCGAGCAGACGCTGCTCGCGCTCAACCTGGCCTCCGCGCGCCGCTATCCGGACTTCGTGGCCGAGCTGGAGGAGGCGAGCGGCCAGGACGTCGGCTATCGCGCCTGCGGCACGCTCGCCGTGGCCTTCGACCCCGACGACCGCGCCCAGCTCCGCGAACTCCATGACTTCCAGCGGCGGCTCGGGCTGGAGTCGCAGTGGCTGACGGGGCGCGAATGCCGCCGCCTGGAGCCGATGCTCGCGCCGGGCGTGCGCGGGGGCCTGCGGGTGGACGGCGACCACCAGGTCGACCCGCGGCGCCTGGCGGCGGCGCTGCTGACGGCGTGCGAGCGCGCCGGGGTGGCCTTCCACCGGTCCCGCGCGGAGCGGCTGACGCTCGCGGCGGACCGCGCGACCGGCGCCGAACTCGCCGACGGCACACGGCTGGCGGCCGAGCGGACCGTGCTGGCCGCGGGCAGCCTCAGCGGGCGGCTCGCGGGCGTCCCCGAGGACGTGCTGCCCCCCGTGCGCCCGGTCAAGGGCCAGGTGCTGCGGCTGCGCGTGCCGCCCGCGTACGCGCCGTTCCTGTCCAGGACCGTACGGGCCGAGGTGCGCGGCGGGCATGTCTATCTGGTGCCGCGCGAGAACGGCGAGCTGGTCGTCGGCGCCACCTCGGAAGAGCTCGGCTGGGACACCACGGTCACCGCGGGCGGCGTCTACGAACTGCTGCGCGACGCCCATGAGCTGGTGCCCGGCCTCACCGAGCTGCCGCTCGTCGAGACCTGCGCCGGGCTGCGCCCCGGCTCCCCCGACAACGCGCCGCTGCTGGGCCCGAGCGCGCTGCCCGGGCTGTCCGTGGCCACCGGCCACTACCGCAACGGCGTTCTCCTCACCCCCGTCACGGGCGATGTCATGGCCGAGGTGCTGACGCGCGGTGAGCTCCCGGACGAGGCCCGGCCGTTCTCCCCGCGGCGCTTCCCCGCCGCCCACCCCACCCCACCCGTACCGCAGGAGCAGCCCGCATGAGCGCCTCCATGACCGTCTCCGTGAACGGCGAGCCCCGCGAGCTCCCCGGCGGCACGACCCTCGACCTGCTGGTCGCGGAGCTGACCCGGGCGCGCTCGGGGGTCGCCGCGGCCGTCAACGAACAGGTCGTCCCGCGCGGCCAGTGGCCCGCCACCCCGCTCGGCGACGGGGACCGGGTCGAGGTCCTCACCGCGGTCCAAGGAGGCTGAACCCCGGATGGCCGAAACCATGCACGAGACCATGGACGACACCACGTACGCCGCCGCCCACCCCGCCCCGGCGCCGGACCCGCTCACCATCGCGGGGACCGCCTTCTCCTCCCGTCTGATCATGGGCACCGGCGGGGCGCCCAGCCTGGAGATCCTGGAGCGCTCGCTGCTGGCCTCCGGCACGCAGCTCACCACCGTCGCCATGCGCCGTCTGGACCCCACCGTGCAGGGCTCGGTCCTGTCGGTGCTCGACCGGCACGGCATCCGCGTGCTGCCCAACACCGCCGGGTGTTTCACGGCCGGGGAGGCGGTGCTGACCGCCCGGCTCGCGCGGGAAGCCCTCGGCACCGACTGGGTGAAGCTGGAGGTGGTGGCCGATGAGCGCACCCTGCTCCCCGACCCGGTCGAGCTGCTGGACGCCGCCGAGACGCTGGTGGACGACGGCTTCACCGTCCTGCCGTACACCAACGACGACCCGGTGCTGGCCCGCAGGCTGGAGGAGGTGGGCTGTGCCGCGATCATGCCGCTGGGCTCCCCCATCGGCTCCGGTCTCGGCATCCGCAACCCGCACAACTTCCAGCTGATCGTCGAGCGCGCCACGGTCCCGGTGATCCTGGACGCGGGCGCGGGCACCGCCTCGGACGCGGCGCTCGCCATGGAGCTGGGCTGCGCGGCGGTGATGCTGGCGTCCGCCGTCACCCGGGCGCAGGAACCCGTCCTGATGGCCGAGGCCATGCGGCACGCGGTCCGGGCCGGACGGCTGGCCCACCGGGCCGGCCGCATCCCGCGCCGCCACTTCGCCCACGCGTCCTCACCCGCCGAGGGGCTCGCCGCGTTCGACCCGGAGCGCCCGGCCTTCGGGTAGGCCGGTGAGCGGCTAGCGTGGGTGACATGGTGGCCGACCGGATCGAGCGCGAGGTGTACATCCCCGCGCCCGTCGACCGCGTATGGCGGGTGCTGACGACCCCGGAGCACATCCGCGCCTGGTACGCGTTCGGGGGCTGCGAGATCGACCCGCGCTCCGGCGGGACGCTCCGCTTCCGCTGGGACGAGCAGGGCGAGTTCCACGGCCGGGTGGAGCGGGCGGTGCCGGACGCGCTGTTCCGCTTCCGGCTGGCGAGCGAGCCGGACCAGCCCCTGGGCGCGGCACCGGGCGACTCGACCCTGGTGGAGTTCGCCCTCTCCCCCGAGGGCCCCGGCACCCGGCTCCGCCTGGCCGAGAGCGGCATCCGGGCACTCGCGGTCCCGGACGCCGCGAAGGCCAAGCACGCGGAGTACGCGGCGGCGACCTGGACCACCGCGCTGGAGGAACTGGCCGCGCTGGCCGCGGCGTCGCACAACTAGGCCCTGTCCGGCGACCGCGCGCCGTCGTGGGCTGCGGCGGCACAGCTCCCCCACCCGCCCCTTCCCACAACTGGGGCTCCCGCCCCAGCCCCCGGGCCTCAGGTGTGGCCCCACGGGCCGGGGTGGGGCCGTGGTGCGGAGCCGAGCCGTGCCGCCGCGGCCTACGGCGCCGCCCGCGGGGCGCGCCTCACAGCACAAGAGCCGGGCCGCCCCGGGCCCGCCGCCGGGGTCCAGGAGCCCGTGGAGCGGAACAGGCGGCGCATAAAGCTCCGCCGCGATCCGCTCACGCGACCGGGGCCCCCGCCGAGGTCCAGGAGCCCCTGGGGCGGAACGGGCGGCGCGTGGCTCCGCCGCGACCGACTCGCTCGCCACCGGGGCCCGCCGGCGGGGTCCGAGGGCCGGGCCGGCGGGAGATCCGCCGGAACACGCCTTCGTGGCAAGGCCAGACGCGGCGAAAGCCGCACCCCCGCGGCGCCCGGTGTCACCGTTCGGCACCAGTCCCGCGGCCGGGCCGCGCTGGTGTCCTGGCGTGTCGGATCGGGCTCGTAGACTCCTCTCTCGTGGATACGACCCTGCATGACCCCCTGGTCGGACAGCTGCTCGACGGCCGCTACCGCGTCGACGCGCGCATCGCGGTGGGCGGCATGGCGACGGTCTACCGGGCCGTCGACACCCGGCTCGACCGGGTGCTGGCCCTGAAGGTGATGCATCAGTCGCTCGCCACCGACGACGCCTTCGTCGAGCGCTTCATCCGCGAGGCGAAGTCCGTGGCCAGGCTCGCCCACCCCAATGTGGTCGGCGTCTTCGACCAGGGCACCGACGGCTCCCACGTCTATCTCGCGATGGAGTACGTCGCCGGGTGCACGCTGCGCGATGTGCTGCGCGAGCGCGGGGCGCTTCAGCCGCGGGCCGCGCTGGACATCCTGGAGCCGGTGCTGGCCGCGCTCGGGGCGGCGCACCGCGCGGGGTTCGTCCACCGCGACATGAAGCCGGAGAACGTGCTGATCGGCGACGACGGCCGGGTGAAGGTCGCCGACTTCGGGCTGGTCCGGGCCGTGGATTCCAACACCAGCGCCTCCACCGGCACCGTGCTGGGCACCGTGTCCTATCTCGCGCCCGAGCAGATCGAGCACGGCACGGCCGACACCCGCAGCGATGTCTACGCCTGCGGCGTGGTGCTCTACGAGATGCTGACCGGCGCCAAGCCGCACACCGGCACCACCCCGGCGCAGGTCCTCTTCCAGCACCTCAACGAGGACGTGCCCGCGCCGTCGGCGACCGCGCCCGGGGTCGCGCCCGAGCTGGACGGCCTGGTCGCCAAGGCCACCGCGCGCGAGGTCGCCCAGCGCCCCGCCGACGCGGTCGAGCTGCTCGGCCTCGCGCGGGCCGCGCGGGCCGCGCTGACCGAGGAGCAGCTCGACGCCGTACCCCCGCAGGCCAGGGCGGACGCGCACGACGGCTCCGAGGACCGTACGAGCGTGATCCCGCGCCCCGTCGGCGGCATCGGGGGGCCGGTGCCCGCCGATGATCAGCAGCTCAATCTCACCAGCAGGCTGGAGCTCCCGCCGGAGCCACCGCAGACCGGTCGTCCCCGGCAGTCCGCCGGCCGCGGCCGGCTGCCGCGCCGCGGGATCGTGACGATCGTCGTCGGTGTGCTGCTCGCGCTCGGCATCGGGGTGGGCGTCTGGTACATCAATTCCGGCCAGTTCACCAAGGTGCCCTATGTGCTGGGCAAGTCCGAGGCGGACGCCCGGAAGAAGCTGAAGGACGCCGGGCTCGAGGTGAAGGTCACCCGGGAGTTCAGCGATGTCGTGGACAAGGGCAAGGTCATCAAGACCGACCCGGGCGGCGGCAAGCAGATTCGCAACACCGGCACGGTGACGATCCACATCTCCGACGGGCCGCCGCGCACCCAGGTCCCCAATGTCGTGGGCATGCCGCTCACGGAGGCGAAGCAGCAGATCTCGGACGCGAATCTGTCCATCGGCGAGGTGACCAAGACCTTCAGCTCCGAGACGCCGCAGGGCTCGGTGCTCAGCACCGACCCGAAGGCCGGCACCACTCGCCGGCCGAACACCACCGTGGGGATCGTGGTCAGCAGGGGCCCCGAGATCGAGATCCCCGATGTGGTCGGCGAGGACGAGGACGACGCCCGGTCCGACCTCGAGGACGCGGGCTTCAAGGTGAAGATCGCGGAGGAGCGGGTGTTCTCGGACGAGGACGCGGGCTCGGTCGCGGAGCAGTCCTCCTCGGACGGGGACACCAAGGGTGCCAAGGGCGACACCATCACCCTGACCCTGTCCAAGGGCCAGGAGATGATCGAGGTGCCGGACGTCACGGGCGAGTCCGTGGACGACGCCACGGCGGCCCTGGAGGCGGCGGGCTTCGAGGTCGACGTGGACAAGCCGCTGCTGTTCCCCGGCGACACGGTCACCGACCAGTCGGTGGACGGCGGGGACGAGGCGCCCAAGGGCAGCACGATCACGATCAAGGTCAAGGGAGTCCTCTAGGGGGTGTCCGGCGGATCTTTCCCCACCCCGCCCCTTCCCTCAGTGTCGAGCCCCTGCCGATGTGCGGCTCCGCCGCGCGGGGCTCCGCCGCGCGGCAAGGGCCTCGCCCCTGGACCTCAGGGTCTGGGGCAGAGCCTCGGTTGAGGGAAGGGGCGGGGTGGGGGCGCCGCGTCGATTTGCTGCTCCGCAGCGTGGCCGCCGCAGGCGTCAAGATCCGCCGGACAGGGCTGGGCGCCGGCCCCTCCGGGTCGGCGGCCCGGGCCCGGCGCACGGGGGCCGGGCCGGGGCTGGCACTCTGGGCTCGTGAGTACGTCCAAGAAGCGCGCCCGCGACCGCAATCCGGTCGGCGGCCATATCCGGGTGGCTGGCGGCCTGGCCACCATCGGCCTGCCGTACACCCGCGACATCGGCGCCGAGGTCGTCCAGGTCTTCGTCGCCAATCCGCGCGGCTGGGCGACCCCGCGCGGGGTGGCGGCGCAGGACGAGAAGTTCCGTGCGGCGTGTGCCGACCAGTCCATCCAGGCGTATGTGCACGCCCCCTACCTGATCAACTTCGGCTCGCACACGGCCGAGACGGCCGAGCGGTCGGTCGATTCGCTGCGCCACTCGCTGCGGCGGGGCCGCGCCATCGGCGCGCCGGGCGTCGTGGTGCACACGGGCTCGGCCACCGGCGGCCGGGCGCGGCCCAAGGCGCTCGCCCAGGTACGGGAACGGATGCTGCCCCTGCTCGACGAGCTCCACGACGACGACCCCTGGCTGCTGCTCGAGCCGACCGCCGGACAGGGCTCCTCGCTGTGTTCGCTGGTCGAGGATCTCGGACCGTACTTCGACGCGCTGGACCGCCATCCGAAGCTGGGGGTCTGCCTGGACACCTGCCATGTCTTCGCCGCCGGTCATGATCTGGCAGCCCCGGGCGGGATGAAGAAGACGCTGGACGAGCTGGTCTCGGTCACGGGCAAGGAGCGGCTGAAACTGATCCACGCCAATGACTCCAAGGACGTCGCCGGGGCCCACAAGGACCGGCACGAGAACATCGGCGCGGGCCATATCGGCGCCGATCCGTTCCGGGAGCTGTTCCGGCATCCGGCGACCAAGGGGGTGCCGCTGGTGATCGAGACCCCGGGCGGCAAGGAGGGGCACGCGGCGGACGTGGCGCGGCTCAAGAGGCTCCGCGACGGCTGACAGGACCCGGGAATACCCCAGGGGGGTATGGTGTTTCCGCCAGGCGACGGACACGCCACTACCCTCCGGGGGGATCCGATGGAGCACCACGGCCACGCCACCCATGACGGCCACGCCGACCACAGCGAACACGCCGGCGACGCAGATCACGGCGGCCACGCAGGTCACGGCGGCCACAGCGGTCACGCCCCGGCGAGCTGGGCCATGGCCATGCAGGCCACGCTGCACTGCCTCACCGGCTGCGCCATCGGCGAGGTCCTGGGCATGGCCATCGGCACCGCGCTCGGCTGGCACAACGTCCCGACCATGGTCCTGGCGATCGTGCTCGCCTTCGTCTTCGGCTACTCGCTCACCATCCGCGGCGTCCTGCGCGCCGGGCTGGACCTGCGGGCCGCCCTTCGGGTCGCGCTCGCCGCGGACACCGTCTCGATCGCCGTGATGGAGCTCGCCGACAACGCGACCATCCTGGTCTTCCCGGGGGCGATGGACGCAACGCTGGCCGACGCACTGTTCTGGCTCAGCCTGGCGCTGTCCTTCGTGGTCGCCTTCGCCGTGACCACCCCCGTCAACCGGTGGATGATCGGCCGCGGCAAGGGCCACGCCGTGGTGCACCAGTACCACTGACGCCGCCGGCACCGCCGACCGCCGACGCCTGGAGCTCCGGGCCGACCCCTAGAGCTCCGGGCCGTCCCCCGGCTGCTCCTGGTAGGAGTAGCGCTGCTCGCTCCACGGGTCGCCGATGTTGTGGTAGCCGCGCTCCTCCCAGAAGCCGCGGCGGTCGGCGGTCATGTACTCCACACCCCGGACCCATTTGGGCCCCTTCCAGGCGTAGAGATGGGGAACGACCAGCCGGACCGGAAAACCGTGCTCGGCGGTGAGCAGTTCGCCGTCCTTGTGCGTGGCGAAGATGGTCTTCTCCGCGGTGAAATCCGAGAGCCGCAGATTCGAGCTGAAGCCGTACTCCGCCCACACCATCACATGCGTGACCCCGGGAGCGGGCGGCGCGAGTTCCGCGATCCGGCGCGCCGTCACGCCGCCCCATTCCGCGCCCAGCATGCTGAATTTCGTCACGCAGTGCAGATCGGCCATGACGGTGGAGTACGGAAGCGCCGAGAACTCGTCATGCGTCCAGGCGTGCTTTTCCCCGTCGGCCGTGGCGCCGAAGACCCGGAACTCCCAGCGGTCCGGCTTGAACTTGGGCACCGGCCCATAGTGCGTAACCGGCCAACCGCGTTGCAGCCGCTGCCCCGGAGGCAGCGATCCGAGCTCCCCCTCGCGGCTTTCCGACTGACCCATGGGCTCCATGGTGTCAGACCTTCGGGGGTGGTCGTGACCAGGGCGGTAGCTATCCGGGCAACTCGTACTAAGCGTGCACTTACTGGACGCTCCGGATGGGCGGTGCGACGATGCGCACAACCGGCCGTCCCCGTTCGGATTGGAAGGAGCCCCTTCGATGCAGGGCGACCCCGAGGTCCTCGAGTTTCTCAACGAGCAGCTGACCGGCGAGCTGACCGCGATCAATCAGTACTTCCTGCATTCGAAGATGCAGGAGAACTTCGGCTGGACGAAGCTCGCGACGTATACCCGGGCGGAATCGTTCGACGAGATGAAGCACGCCGAGGTGATCACCGACCGGATCCTTCTCCTGGACGGGCTGCCCAATTACCAGCGGCTGTTCCATGTGCGCGTGGGCCAGTCGGTCACCGAGATGTTCCAGGCGGACCGCCAGGTGGAAATCGAGGCCATCGACCGCCTCAAGCGCGGGATCGAGGTCATGCGGACCAAGGGCGACATCACCTCGGCCAATATCTTCGAGGACATCCTCGCCGACGAGGAGCAGCACATCGACTATCTCGAAACCCAGCTCGCGCTGATCGAGAAGCTCGGCGAGGGGCTGTACATCGCCCAGCAGATCGAACAGCCGGACACCTGAGCGGAGACCTGACCGCAGACCCGACCGCAGACCAGATCGGGGCGTTACGCGGCTTCCGCGACCTGGGGCCCGGACGCCGACGCGACGGCGGGCATACCGGCCGGGCCGAGCGTGTCCAGCGACTCGCGCCGGGGGCACGCCCCGCGGCCGAGCAGCGCCTGGATGCGCCGCACACAGGAGCCGCAGTCCGTGCCGGCCTTGCAGGCGCCGGCGATCTGGCGCGGGGTGCAGGCGCCGGACTCGGCGTGCTCGCGCACCTGCTTCTCGGTGATGCCGAAGCATGAGCAGACGTACACGCGGCTCTCCAGATCGATCAGTGAGGTAACCCTTACCTTACCGTCCCCTCGGGAGGGCGGACAACGCCGATGGGGCACGGATCGTTGTGATCCGCGCCCCATCGCACCGTTCAGTCCCGGTATGTCACCGGCCTCGGCATGTCACTGGTCGCGGTACATCTCCGCGACCAGGAACGCCAGGTCCAGCGACTGGCTGCGGTTGAGCCGCGGGTCGCAGGCCGTCTCGTAGCGCTGGTGCAGATCGTCGACGAAGATCTCGTCGCCGCCGCCCACGCACTCGGTCACATCGTCGCCGGTCAGCTCCATGTGGATGCCGCCCGGGTGGGTGCCGAGACCCTTGTGGACCTCGAAGAAGCCCTTGACCTCGTCCAGCACATCGTCGAAGCGCCGCGTCTTGTGCCCGGACGCCGCCTCGAAGGTGTTGCCGTGCATCGGGTCGCAGACCCAGACCACCTGGGCGCCGGAGGCCGTGACCTTCTCCACCAGGTCGGGCAGCTTGTCGCGGACCTTGTCCGCGCCCATCCGGGTGATGAAGGTGAGCCGGCCGGGCTCGCGGTTCGGGTCGATCCGCTCGATCAGCGCCAGCGCGTCTTCCGGCGTCGTCGACGGGCCGAGCTTCACCCCGACGGGGTTGCGGATCCGCGATGCGAACTCGATATGCGCCCCGTCCAGCTGGCGGGTGCGCTCGCCGATCCACACCATGTGGCCGGACACGTCGTACAGCTCGCCCGTACGGGAGTCCGTGCGGGTCAGCGCCGACTCGTAGTCCAGGATCAGCGCCTCGTGCGAGGCGAAGAACTCGACGGTCCTGAACTCCTCCGGGTCCACCCCGCAGGCGTTCATGAAGTTCATCGCCCGGTCGATCTCGCGCGCCAGCGCCTCGTAGCGCTGCCCCGCGGGGGACGACTTCACGAAGTCCTGGTTCCAGGCGTGCACCTGGCGCAGGTCCGCGTAGCCGCCGGTGGTGAAGGCGCGCACGAGGTTCAGCGTCGAGGCGGAGGCCTGGTACATCCGCTTGAGCCGCTGCGGGTCCGGGATCCGGGCCTTCTCGGTGAACTCGAAGCCGTTGACCGAGTCGCCGCGGTAGGTCGGCAGGGTCACCCCGTCACGGGTCTCGGTCGGCTTGGAGCGCGGCTTGCTGTACTGGCCGGCGATCCGCCCGACCTTCACCACCGGGATCTGCCCGGCGTAGGTCAGCACGGCGCCCATCTGCAACAGCGTCTTCAGCTTGTTGCGGATCTGGTCCGCGCCCACGGCGTCGAACGCCTCGGCGCAGTCGCCGCCCTGGAGCAGAAACGCCTCACCCCGGGCCACGGCTCCCAGACGCTCCCGCAGCTGGTCGCACTCGCCCGCGAAAACGAGCGGCGGATAGGACTCGAGCTCGGCGATCACCTCGCGCAGAGCCGCTTGGTCCGGCCAGTCGGGCTGCTGCGCCGCGGGAAGAGACTTCCAGGTGTGGCCACCGGTGTGGGTTTCAGCGTTCACGGTCACGCCAGCAAGGTTACGGGGTCCCCCCGCGCGTCCAGCCCCCTGCCCACAGGTTGAGACACCTTCCGCCGCCCCGGCCGCGGGCCGCACGGCTCCCGTCCGGCGAGCGAGGTTTCCGCGGGGCTCCTCGGCGCTACAAAGAACTCATGGGGGATGACATCAGAAACGAGTTCTCGGGGACGGCTCACACGGTCGTCCAGGCGGGCTTGATCGAACGGCTCACGATGGCCGGGCCGCCCGCCCCACCGCCGGAGGCGCTCGCCGGGCTGCCACCCGCCCCGGGCGCGTTCGCCGGGCGGCGGGAACCGCTCCAGGAGCTGCTCGCCGAGCTGAAGCCGAGGGTCGGCCCGCGCGGCAGGCCCGGCCACAGGCCGAGAAGGTCCGTGGTGTGGGCCTGGGCCGGCCGGCAGAACGTCGTCGCCGTCTCCGGACCCGCGGGCGTCGGCAAGACCGCGCTCGTGCTGCACGCCGGGCACACCGCCAGGGCCCGCCGCTGGTACGGCGCCGAGCTGTACCTGGACCTGCGCGGTTATGAGCGCGAGCCCGACGACCGGGTCTCGGCGTACGACGCGCTCGGCTCGTTCCTGCGGGCGCTGCGCGTGGCCCAGCGCGATATCGAGGGCCGGAGCCTGGAGGAGCGCCATCGCCTGTATCGCAGCGAGATGAGCGCCCTGGCCGAGCGGGGGCGCCCGGTGCTCGTCGTGCTCGACAACGCCGCCTCCGTAGAGCAGGTGGCACTGTTGCTGCCGCCGCACCCCAGGAACTGCTGCGTGATCGTCGGACGGCACATCCTGGCCGGTGGTGCGCTGAGCGGTGCGCGCCAGCACCACGTGGACGTCCTGCCCGAGGACGAGGCGGTCGCGTTCCTCGCCGCCGCGCTGAAGGCCGCCTCCGTGGCGGACCGGCGGGTGAGCGGGCATGGGCGGGACGCGCGCCGGCTCGCCGAGCTGTGCGACCGGCTGCCGCTCGCCCTGGACCTGGTCGCGGCCAGGCTCGTCACCACGCCGGGCCTGCCGGTGGGCGAGCTCGCCGACCGGCTGCGCGACGAGGCCCGCCGCCTCGACGCCCTGCGCGCCCCCGACGCGGGTCCCGACACCGGTCCGGCTTCAGCGGCGGTGCGCTCGGCGTTCACCCTCTCGTACGAGCGGCTGCCTGCCGCCGAGGCACGGCTGTTCCGGCTGCTCTCACTCCACCCGGGCCCGCACCTCTTCGCCGACACCGCCGCGGCCCTGGTGGGCGAGCCCGTTCCCGAGGTCGAACCACGGCTGGAGGAGCTGCGCCGCGCGCACATGATCACGGGAAGGTACCGCGGCCCCTACCGCCTCCACAGCCTGGTGCGGCTGTACGCGGCTGAGCGCGCCGCGGCACAGGAGCCGGCGGTGGCCCGGCACGACGCGGTCGGACGGCTGGTCACCCACTACGCCGACCGGGCGGGCGAGGCCGACGCCTGGCTGCGGCCGTCCTCGGAGCGCGGACGGCGACTGCACAGCCGTGCCGAGCGGGGCCTGCTCACCAACCGTCCGATGGCCCTGTACTGGCTGGCCACCGAGCGCCTGTGTCTGATCGCGGCCGTGCGGCTGGCCCACGCGAGCGGGCACGACGCCGCGGCCATCGCTCTGGCGCTGCGCCTGACCGCGTTCTTCGACCTGTACAAGTTCTGGGACGACTGGCTGGACACCCATCGGCTGGCGGCGGAGGCCGCGCACCGCTCGGGGGACCGGGCGGCCGAGGCGGAGGCGCTGTGGCGGATCGGCACCGCGCACCGCCAGCAGGCCCGTCGCGAGCCGGCGCTGGAGGCTTACGCGCATGCGCGGCGGCTGTGGACGGAGCTCGGCGACGAGCGGCGCGTCGCCGAGGTGTGGGGGGAGGCGCTGCGCGTCCTCCAGCAGTGCGAGGACGAGCTGGCCTCCCGGGGCCGTCCCGTCGCCCGGGCGGCCGTCGAAGCGTACGAAAGGACGGTCGACAGCTTCGCGGGCGAAACGGATGAGGCGGGGGGCTTCGACGGCGCCGCCCGCGCCGCCGTGCTGAGCAACCTCGGCGACCTCTACGCGGGCGACGGCGTGGCCGACTACAGTGCCGCGCTCCGCTGCCACCAGCGGGCCCTCGCACTGCGCGAGCGCTGCGGGGACCTCCGCGGCCAGGCCCAGTCCCTGACCAATCTGGGCCATGCCCATTACCAGCGCGGCGAGCGGCGGGACGGTGAGGACGACCTGGCGGCGGCCACCCGCAGCTACGAGCGGGCGCTCGGCCTCTTCCGGGAGGCCGACGACGCCCACGGCGAGGCTTGGACCGCGTACAACCTGGGCCTGGTGGCCCTCAGGGCCCGGTCCGCGCGCCGGGGCGACCTGCGCGCGGTGGGGCGGGCCAGGCGCCACTGGCGCGCAGCGGTCCGGCTGCTGGAGAGCCGTGGCCTGCGGGCGGAGGCGGACCGGATCCAGGACGCCCTCGGCGGCCTCCGGCCCGGCCGGGGCCGCGGATCGCGGATCGCCTCGCTCGCCCGGAGCGCGGGCCACACGTTCGGCGTCGCCCTGTCGGCCGTGGTGGTGGGCGGGGAGCTGCTCCCGGACGCGGCGGACCACTCCGCCGTCGAGCACCACCCGACGGACTTCCTGACCGGCCTGGGCCTCCCCGCCGACTCCGGCGTCGGAGGCGGCGATGCCGCCGGTGACGTCGCCGGGCTCGTCGCGGACGTGATCGAGGACTTCGGGGACCCGGTCCCCGATTTCGGAGTGGGCTACGTGAACGACGACGACGCGTCGCCCGACCACTCGGGCGACGGCGGTGGTGGCGGAGGAGGCGGGGGAGGCGACCACCACAGCGGCGGAGGCGGAGGCGGCGACCACCACGACAGTGGCGGAGGCGGAGGCGGCGGTCACCACAGCGGAGGCGGAGGCGGCGGAGGCGGAGGCGGAGGCGGAGGCGGCGGGCGCGACCACGACGACCACGACCACCGCTGGGACTGAGGCCGACACATGCGGTAGGGTCCGGCCCATGTTCGCGCGACTGACCATGACCTGGTGGTGGACCGCTCATCCGGCGGCCCACTGATCGCGCGTGCGCACCGACACCGCGAAGGCCGCCCGAGGGGCGGCCTTCGGCGTTTCCGCGGGCCGTTCCTCCCTCCCGGAAGGAACCACCGCAATGCACAGTGATCCGCACCACGACCCCCGCGCGATCATCCGGCGGCTGCTCTCCGCCGACTGCCCGCCCTTCGCCCTGCTGCACCGCCGCACGCCCGGCCACGCGCCCGACACCGTCGAGGTGCTGCTGGGCCCCGTCACCGAGGTGGAGCGGCTGACCGACATCCCGCTGCCGACCGGGGCACCGGGCGCCGGTGCGGGTGCGGGTGCGGGTGCGCACGACGCGCTGGCCCTGGTGCCGTTCCGGCAGATCCGCGAGCGCGGGTTCGACGTGCGCGACGACGGGACGCCGCTGGCCGTGCTGCGCCCCGAGGAGACGTACGAACTGCCGCTGGGCGAGGTGCTGGACGCGCTGCCCGCGCACGAGGTACGGGTCGAGGGCGGGGCCTTCGACGTGGCCGACGACGCGTACGCGGAGATCGTACGGCGGGTCGTCGAGGACGAGATCGGCACCGGCGAGGGCGCGAACTTCGTGATCCGCAGGACCTTCCGGGGCGAGATCCCCGGCTTCGGCCGCGCCGACGCCCTCGCGCTGTTCCGGCGGCTGCTGGCCGGGGAGCGCGGCGCGTACTGGACGTATGTCGTCCGCCTGGCCGACGGCCGGACGCTGGTGGGCGCCAGCCCCGAGGTGCATGTGCGGATGTCGGGCGGGACGGTCGTGATGAACCCCATCAGCGGGACCTACCGCTATCCCAGCGACGGGGCCCGGCTCGACGGGCTGCTGGAGTTTCTGCACGACCGCAAGGAGGTGGAGGAGCTGTCCATGGTCGTGGACGAGGAGCTGAAGATGATGTGCACCGTCGGCGACATGGGCGGCGTCGTGGTCGGCCCCCGGCTCAAGGAGATGGCTCACCTCGCGCACACCGAGTACGAACTGCGCGGCCGCTCCTCGCTCGATGTGCGGGAGGTGCTGCGGGAGACGATGTTCGCGGCGACGGTGACCGGCTCGCCGGTGCAGAACGCCTGCCGGGTGATCGAGCGGTACGAGCCCGCCGGGCCGGACGGCGCGGGGCGCGGCTACTACGCGGGGGCGCTCGCGCTCATCGGGCGGGACGCCGGCGGCGCGCAGACCCTGGACTCGCCGATCCTCATCCGCACCGCGGATATTGACTCCGACGGCTCCCTGCGGGTGCCGGTCGGGGCCACGCTGGTACGCCACTCCGACCCGCACGGCGAGGTCGCCGAGACCCACGCCAAGGCGGCCGGGGTCCTCACCGCCCTCGGGGTGCGCCCTTCCCTCGCGGGGCGGGCCGACGGGCCCGCACTCCCCCGGCTCGCCGACGACCCGCGGGTGCGGGCGGCCCTGGACGCCCGCCGGGCCGACCTCGCCCCGTTCTGGCTGCGCATGCACACGCCCGAGGACGCCCCGCGGGCCGGTGCGCGGCCAACCGGGCACGCCCTGGTGGTCGACGGCGAGGACACCTTCACCGCGATGCTGGCGCACCTCCTGCGGACCACCGGGCTCACGGTGACCGTGCGGCGGTTCGACGAGCCGGGCGTGCGGGAGGCCGCGCTGGCGCACGAGGGCCCCGTGATCCTCGGCCCGGGCCCGGGCGACCCGTCCGACACGGCCGACCCGAAGATGCGGTTCCTGCGCGGGCTGACGGCGGACCTGGTGCGCGGGCACCGGCACGGGCTGCTGGGGGTGTGCCTGGGGCACGAGCTGCTGGCGGCCGAGCTGGGGCTGGAGATCGTACGGAAGGACGTGCCGTTCCAGGGTGCGCAGGAGCGGATCCGGCTCTTCGGGCGCGAGGAGACCGTCGGCTTCTACAACACGTTCACCGCGCGGTGCGACGGGGCGGCGGCGGGTGAGCTGGCGATGCACCGGGTGGAGGTCAGCCGCGACCCGGTGAGCGGCGACGTACACGCGCTGCGCGGGCCGAACTTCGCGGGTGTGCAGTTCCATCCCGAGTCCGTGCTGACGCTCAATGGCGCGACGATTGTCGCTGAGCTCCTGGCGGCCGTCCTGGTGTGACGCCCGCCCCCGGCCGCCTGCGGCGCCTGTCCCCTACCCGCCCCTTCCCGCAACTGGGGGCAAGCCCCCAGCCCCCCGGTGGATCTGCGGCTCCGCCGCATGGGGAGGGGCGGAGCCCCACCGGAGGCCAGGCCGCAGCCCCCGGCCGAAGTCCGGCGGGGCCAGGGCGTAGTCCCGGCCGCACCCCGTCGGGGACAGGGGCGCGGCCCCCGCGGCAGCCCTCTCGGGCCGGGCGGGGGTCAGGGGGCGGAGGCCCATGGAGCGGGGAGGGGTGGGGAGGGGCGGCGGCGCAGGCTGCCGGCCCTCCCCGGGCGGGCGGGGTGGGTCAGCCGAAGAAGACCTCGGCTTCGGCGTACAGCGAGAGGTCCACCGTCTTGAGCCGCGCGGTGGCCTCCGTGAGCGGGACGCGGACGATGTCGGTGCCGCGCAGGGCGACCATCTTGCCGTAGTCCTCGTCCCGGACGGCGTCGATGGCGTGCAGCCCGAAGCGGGTGGCGAGCCAGCGGTCGAACGCGCTGGGGGTGCCGCCGCGCTGGACGTGGCCGAGCACCGTCGTGCGGGCCTCCTTGCCGGTGCGCCTCTCGATCTCCTTGGCCAGCCACTCCCCGATCCCGGAGAGCCGGACATGGCCGAAGGAGTCGAGCGACCCGTCCTTGAGGACCGCGTCACCGCCCTTGGGCATCGCTCCCTCCGCGACGACGACGATCGGGGCGTAGCGGATCTTGAAGCGGGACTCGACCCAGGCGCAGATCTGGTCGACGTCGAAGCGCTGTTCGGGGATGAGGATGACGTTGGCGCCGCCGGCCAGGCCCGAGTGGAGGGCGATCCAGCCCGCGTGACGGCCCATCACCTCGACGACGAGGACGCGCATATGCGATTCGGCCGTGGTGTGGAGGCGGTCGATGGCCTCGGTGGCGATGTTGACGGCGGTGTCGAAGCCGAAGGTGTAGTCGGTGGCGGACAGGTCGTTGTCGATGGTCTTGGGGACGCCGACGCAGCGGATCCCGTACTCGCTGGAGAGCCGCGCGGCCACCCCGAGCGTGTCCTCGCCGCCGATCGCGATGAGCGCGTCGACCTCCTGCTTGGCGAGGTTGTCCTTGACCCGGCGGATGCCGTCCTGGCTCTTGAGGGGGTTGGTGCGGGACGACCCGAGGATGGTGCCGCCGCGCGGCAGGATGCCGCGCACCGCGTGGATGTCGAGGGGTACCGTGTCGCCTTCGAGCGGACCCCGCCAGCCGTCCCGGAAGCCGACGAAGTCGTAGCCGTATTCCTGTACGCCCTTGCGGACGACGGCGCGGATGACCGCGTTGAGCCCGGGGCAGTCACCGCCACCGGTCAGCACTCCGACCCGCATCGTTTTTCCCTTCTCCCATGTTTTCCCGTGAATGCCCGATACGAGAATCCACGCTAACGGTGATCCAGGTCACACGGGATAGGGCGGGAAGTGAATCCCCTGACTACAGGGGCAGTTGGGTTCAGGGTTCACCCGATCGTGCGGCGGCGGCCGCTGACCGGTCTCAGACGCCGGTGTCCAGGCCGCGCTCGATCGCGTACCGCACCAGCTCGACGCGGTTGTGCAACTGAAGCTTGCCGAGGGTGTTCTGGACATGGTTCTGCACGGTGCGGTGCGAGATGACCAGCCGCTCGGCGATCTGCTTGTACGACAGCCCCTTGGCCACCAGCCGCAGCACCTCCGTCTCCCGCTCGGTGAGCCGGGGGGCGACGGGGCGGTCGGGCGCGGCGGGGGCGGGGTCGCTCGCCAGCCGGCGGTACTCGCCGAGCACCAGGCCCGCGAGGCCCGGGGTGAACACCGGCTCCCCGGCGGCCGTCCGGCGCACCGCGTCCTGAAGCTCCTGGGTGCTGGCCGACTTCAGCAGATAGCCGGTCGCGCCGGACTTCACCGCCTCCAGCACATCCGCGTGCTCCCCGCTCGCGGAGAGCACCAGCACGCGCGGGCCGGGCGGGCCGGGTTCGGCGCCCACGAGCTGCTTGCAGACCTCGACCCCGGGCAGCCCGGGGAGGTTGAGGTCGAGGACCAGGACGTCGGGGTTCGCGGCCTTGGCGCGGCGCACCGCCTGCGGGCCGTCCCCCGCCGTGGCCACCACGTCGAACCCGGCCTCGGACAGATCGCGGGCGACGGCGTCGCGCCACATCGGGTGGTCGTCGACCACCATCACCGTGACCACCGTGACCGGCCGCCCCTCCCGCCCGCCGTCGCCCCGCACACCGCTGTCCTGCCGCTCGGTCATCGTCCGGTCTTCCCCTGTCGCGGAACCTTCAACTCCACCTCGGTGCCCTGGCCGGGGGCCGAGATCCACTCGGCGCTGCCGCCCAGGTCGCGCAGGCGCCCCCGGATGGACAGCGCCACGCCGAGGCGCCCCTCGCGCTCGGCGTCGGCCAGCCGCCCCTCGGGGATGCCGGGGCCGTCGTCGCGTACGGTCACCGTCACCTCGTCCGGCTCGTCCTCGACCAGGATCCAGGCGTTCGCGCCGTCCCCGGCGTGTACCCGCACATTGTCCAGGGCGGCACCGACAGCGGCCGCGAGTTCGGTGGCGGCCTCGTCGGGGAGCGGTACGGGGGTGCCCGGGCCGGAGAGGGTGACGCGGGATCCGGCGTGCGGGGCCAACAGAGCCAGCAGATCGCGCCGTTCGGGTCCGCCGTCGGCGGCGGGCGCCTCGGCCTCGGCCTCGGCCGTGAGGAGCGCGACCCCGGCCGGGGCCACCGGCTCCGGCCGGTCCGCCCGGTCCGCCTCGTGCGCCGCGTCCCGCGGGCCCGTGGAGATCAGCGTGCGCAGCGCGATCTCCTGCTCCCCCGCCATCCGCCCCAGTTCGGTCGCCTCCCCGCCGATGGCCGCGCCCCGGCGCTGCACCATGGCGAGGACCTGGAGCACGCTGTCGTGGATGTCCCGGGCCAGCCGCTCCCGTTCGCGCGTGGCCGCCTCGATCCGCAGCGCGCGGGCCAGGGTGCGCTCGCTGGCGCGGGCCACCTCGACGACGTAGCCGATGGCCACGCTCGCCACCCACACCAGCATCAGCATGTGGACGGTGTCCTGGGCGAATCCGCCGCGCTCGATGATGTTGGCCGCGCAGACGACCGTGGAGGCCCAGGCGGCCCACCGCCAGCCGCCCTTGATCGCGAAGCCGAGCACCGCCCCCGCGGTCCATATCGACGGCAGGGTGGGGGTGCCCTCGGCGATGCGGTCATGGGTGTCGACGAGCGGGGTGAGCAGGATGCCCACCACCGCGACGGTCAGATCACCGACCAGAAAGCGCAGGGTGCACTGCTCGGCCGAGGAGACCATGCGGACGGTGAGCGCGGTCCACACGGTCAGCACGGCCATGTAGGCGCCCGCGCCCAGCGGGTGGTCGTAGTCGTCGTAGCCGTAGGCGTAGAGGGTGAGCGCGTACAGCAGGGTGAGCACCCGGTAGGCGGTCAGCGCCCGCCACAGGGGCTGCTCCACCGACATGCGCACGACAGTCTTGCCCGTACGGCCTGGCCGCAGCGCCACTTCCCCACCCCCGTGCCGGACGCGGTTACGCCCCGGCCTTGTCCCCGCTGTCGTCCCCGCCCGTGTCCGCGGCCTTCTCCTCGCGCTTGCGGGCCGCCTCGGCATCCGCGATCTGCCGCTTGGCGACGGTCGCGTAGATGTCGACGTACTCCTGGCCGGAGAGCTTCATGATCTCGTACATGACCTCGTCGGTCACCGAGCGCAGGATGAAGCGGTCGTTGTCCATGCCGTGGTAGCGGCTGAAGTCCAGCGGCTTGCCGATCCGGATGCCCGGCCGCATCAGCTTGGGCATCACCTTGCCCGGCGGCTGGATCTTCTCGGTGTCGATCATCGCGACCGGGATCACCGGGGCGCCCGTGGCCAGCGCCACCCGCGCCAGACCGCCCGGCTTGCCGCGGTACAGCCGCCCGTCCGGCGAGCGGGTGCCCTCCGGGTAGATGCCGAACAACTCGCCGCGCTCCAGCACCTCGATGCCGCTCTTGATCGCGGCCTCGCTCGCGCCGCGCCCGCCCGAGCGGTCCACCGGCAGCTGCCCGACGCCCTTGAAGAAGGCGGCGGTCAGCTTGCCCTTCACGCCCGGGGTGGTGAAGTACTCCTGCTTGGCGATGAACGTGACCTTGCGGTCGAGCATCGCGGGAAGGAAGAAGGAGTCGGAGAACGACAGGTGGTTGCTGGCGAGGATGGCCGGCCCCTCCGCGGGGACGTTCTCCAGCCCCTCCACCCAGGGCCGGAAGGCCAGCTTCAACGCTCCGCCGACCGACAGCTTCATGGCGCCGTAGAACAACCGAGGACCTCCTGTATCCGACGAGGAGACCTTAACGTGCCTACCCCCTCTGCGGCGCGCCGCGTACGCTGAGGTCCCGGGCCGCCCGGCCCCGTTCCACCAGTGCCCTATACACCGAACGACCGCCATATTCACCGAACGGAGATCCTCGGTGCCGCTCCTTCCCGGGGCCCAGCCGTTCCGCCATGACGGCGGAGAGATCGGCGTCCTCGTCTGTCATGGCTTCACCGGCACACCCCAGTCGGTCCGTCCGTGGGCCGAGCACCTCGCGCGGCAGGGGCTGACGGTCTCGCTCCCGCTGCTGCCCGGCCACGGCACCCGCTGGCAGGAGCTCGCGGTCACCAGCCGGGACGACTGGTACGCCGAGGTGGACCGGGAGCTGCGCGGGCTCGCCGAGCGATGCCGGCAGGTGTTCGTGTGCGGGCTGTCCATGGGCGGCGCGCTCGCCCTGCGGCTCGCCGCCCGTCACGGGGCGCGGGTCAGCGGGCTGGCCCTGGTCAACCCGGCCCACCGCATGCACGGCCGGGCCGCCCCGGCGCTGCCGGTGCTGCGCCGTCTGATCCCGTCCGTCAAGGGCATCGTGAGCGACATCGCCAAGCCGGGCACGCCGGAGTCGGGCTACCAGCGGGTGCCGCTGAACGGCGCGGACCAGCTGCGCCGGCTGCTGCGGGAGGTCGACGCCGAACTGCCGCGGGTGACCCAGCCGCTGCTGCTGATGCACAGTGCGGCGGATCATGTGGTGCCCCCGGTCGACTCGGCGCGCATCCTGAGCCGGGTCTCCTCCCGGGACGTCACCGAGCTGGTGCTGGAGCGCAGCTACCACGTGGCGACGCTGGACCACGACGCGGAGCTCGTCCTCGCCGAGACCCACGCGTTCATCAGCAGGCTGACGCGGGGTATCGATGAGAACAGTGGGACGGATACGCGACTCGGGAAGGAGGGGGCGGCGGCCAGTGGCGGAGCGTGACCCGAACGAGAACGAGGCAGGCGCTCGCGACGACGACGCCGCGTTCGCCGAGATCGTCGCGGCGTACGGCAAGGAGTCCCGGGACCCGGAGGCCCCGGCGCCCTGGCCCGAGGCCGAGGACCTGCCCGACGGCGACTCCCAGGACCGGAGCGGCCGGGACGCACGGGACGACGACGATGAGGACGACGACCCGGAGGGCCGGCGCGACCCGTCGGCGCCGGGCGCGGGGGCGGGGGCGGGCCCGGTCGATGTGGCCAAGCCCGACAAGCCCCTCGGCAGCTTCATCGTCTACGCGCCGGGCGTCGGCCCCCGCGACTGGGAGCCCGCCGAGCCGTCCGACGACGACTTCGACGAGACAGACGAGGGCCACTTCGTCCCGCCCGAGCCGCCCCCGCTCCCCGAGACCGACACCACCTCGCGCTTCGCGTGGCTGGGCGTGCTGGGCGGCCCGCTGCTGCTGCTCGGCGTGGTGCTGTTCCAGGTGGAGCTCACCTGGTGGATCACCACGCTCGCGGTGGGCGGCTTCCTGGGCGGCTTCACCACGCTGGTGCTGCGGATGGGGGACGACGACGAAGAGGACGACGACCCGGGCCGCGGCGCGGTCGTCTGAAGCCGGCTGAAACAGACTGAGGCCGACTGAGGCCGGGCAGCGGCCTCAGGCGGAGCGGCCCGTGCCCGCCGGCCCGGCGGGCGCGGCGACGGAAACGCGCGGGAGCCGGAGCGCGGCCAGGACCGGGAGATGGTCCGACGCCGCCCTCAGGTCCGCCTCCGTGACCCCGGGCAGCCCGGCCGGCACCCCGCAGCCGAGGACCTCCACGCCCTCGGTCGTGAACAGCGCGTCGATCCGGCGCCGGGGCCGGTCCTGCGGGTAGGTGAGCTCGCTCCCCCAGGGCTCGGCCGCCCAGGCGTCGCGCAGCGATCCGGCCAGCCGGCGGAAGGCGCGGCCCTCGGGCCGGTCGTTGATGTCACCGGCCAGCACCGTGTACGGGGCGCCCAGCGCGGCGAGGTGGTCGAGCACCATCCCCGCCTGGTCGTGGCGCTCGGCCTCGGCCAGGCTCAGATGGCAGCTGACCACGCCGAGCCTGATGGCGTCCGCGCCCCGGTGCCCGCCCCCGAACCGCAGCACGGCGGTGGCCAGGCCGCGCTGGTGCAGGCCGGGGATGCGGGGCAGCAGGATGTCCTCGCTGCGCTCCACGTGGGTGCGCAGCGAGGTCAGCAGCATCGGGCCGGCGGTGGTGGCGCCGCCGGTGGTGTGGACGAGGCCGGTCTCGCGGGCCAGCCAGGAGGCGGCCTTGCGCCAGCGGAAGTGGCGCGGCGCCTCCTGCACGCACAGGACGTCGGGGGCGCAGGCCCGGACCACCCGGACCAGCGCCTCACGGTCGTCGCGCAGCGAGCGGATGTTGTAGCTCAGTACCCGCACCACGGCGGCGTCCCGGTCGCCGGCCGAGGCCGGCAGGTCCGCGAGTACCACGTCCCGTCCCCCCGTTCCGGTCAGCCCTGGCGGGCCAGGTCGGCGGCGCCGACGAGCCCGGCCTTGCCGCCGAGCTGGGCGGCGAGCACCTGGGCGTGCGGGCGCCACTGGTTGCCCACCAGCCAGCGGCGGAAGGACTTGCGGATCGGCTCCAGGACCAGGTCGCCCTCGTCGGACACGCCGCCGCCGACGATGAACGCCGAGGGGTCGAAGAGCGAGGCGAGGTCGGCGAGGCCGGCGCCGGCCCAGCGGGCCAGCTCGCGGAAGGAGTCGATGGCGACCGCGTCGCCCTGGCGGGCCGCGTCGCTGATGTGCTTGCCCTGGATGCCCTCGGGGGTGCCGTCGCCGAGGCCGAGCAGCACCGCCGCGTTCTCCGGGGTGGCGTTGGCGCGCTGCTTGGCGTAGCGGACCAGGGCGCGGCCGGAGGCGTACTGCTCCCAGCAGCCCTGGCTGCCGCAGCCGCACAGCAGCCCGTCCGGGACCACGCGGACGTGGCCGAACTCGGCCGCGACGCCGAAGCGGCCGCGGTGCAGCTTGCCGCCGATGATGATGCCGCCGCCGAGGCCGGTGCCGAGCGTGATGCACACGACGTCGTCATGGCCCTGGCCGGCGCCGAAGCGGTACTCGCCCCACGCGGCCGCGTTCGCGTCGTTCTCGACGACGACGGGCAGGCCCACGCGCTGCTCGACCTTGTCCTTGAGCGCCTCATGGCGCCAGTTGATGTTGGGCGCGAAGATCACCGTGGCGCGCTTGTCGTCCACGTAACCGGCCGCGCCGATGCCGACGGCCTCGATGTCGTGGCCGGCGCTGACCGTGCGCACCGCGTCCGCGATGGCGTCGACGACCCCTTCCGGGGTCGGCGGGGTCGATACCTTGCTCGTCTCGAGAATCGAGCCCTCTTCGTCGACCACGCCAGCTGCGATCTTCGTGCCGCCGATGTCGACGCCGATGGTGAGTCCCATGTGTCCCTCAGTTATTAGGTCGAACCCCGCCGGGCACAACGGTACCGGAGGTGGGGGCTCAGTCGAGGTCGATGTGTTCACTACTCGAAGACTCATCGCCCTTGTCGGCGCCATCGGCCTTGCCGTCGCGGTCGTCTCCGCCCCTCGTCCAGCGCTGCTCCTGGCCCTGGACCGCGGCCCGGTAAGCGGCGAGAAGCTCGGTGCCGGCGGTGGCGAGGTGATCGAAGACCTCAGGGTTGCGTTCGACGACCGGTTCGACGGCGGCCTTCGCCTGTGCGATCAAGTGTTGTACGGCGCCCTGCACGGCCGTTCCGGCCAGCGGGGCCTGGGCCCCGGCGAGCTTGTCGGCGATGGCCTCGGCCAGTTTGCGCAGCTCCTCGGCGGCGCTGCCCGGCTCATGGCCGCCCTCGTGGGCCCGGCGGCGGGCCCGCTCCGCGGCGAGGTCTTCGGCACAGGCCCGCTCCCAGGCGTCGGGGTCGATGTCGGTGACCGGGACATCGGTGTCCGGGGCATCGCCCGTGAGGGGAGTTTCGGCGGGGCGCTCGGTGGCGTCGCTCATGGCGGGCTCCTGCGGCGGAGGGACTGACGGCCCGGGGGTGTTCATCCGGGCTTGCTCCCGACGTTACCGGAATGAGGAGAGGACGTAAGGGGCAAGGGGCGCCTCCGTCACAGCCGTCACACGCTCTTCGGCCAGAGTTCGGGGTCCGGGGTGAAGCGGACGTGCAAGTGACCGTCGCGCAGCCCGGCGCCGGACACGGTGCAGCGGCGCAGGGCGGAGGGCAGCGGCAGCACGCGGTGGAACGGGCCGACGGTGACGATCAGTTCATCGCCGCGGCGCACCAGGCCGAGGGAGTCGCGGTCGGCGCCGGGCAGCGGCAGCCGCCACACCAGCACCCCTTCGTCGGCGAGGCGGTCCTCGACGGTCCACGGCTCGGCGGCCGGGCGGTCGGGGCGCGGCTCGGGGGCCCCGGCCGGTCCGGCGAGGGCGGCGAGTGCGGCGGCGGGGCCGCCCGCCCGGGGCGCTCCGGCCGGGCCGTCGGCCTCCCCCGGGGCGCCGCCCAGGTGCGGCAGTTCACGGACGGGGACGTCGGGCGCCCACTGCCCGTGCAGCTCCTTGAGCGCGGCCTGTTGCCGGCCGGACAGCGCCGCGAGCCAGGGGTCCGAGGTGCCGGTGGGCAGCAGCCGGTTGGCGACCACGGCCTCCACGCGGCAGCCGTACAGCGCGAGCCCGGCGCGGGCGGTGCGCAGCGCCCGGTCGGCGAGCGGCCCCGGGTCCACCACCAGCCGTACGGTGGTGGCTTCGGACTCGATCAGGTCCTGCACGCCGGCCAGCTCGCGCTCCCAGCGCTCGGCCGTCTCGTACAGCTTCTGGGCGGGCATCGGCACCCCGGCGAGCTGCGCCAGCATCGGCCGCAGGGCGCGCGCCGCCTGCCGCTCGGCGGGCAGCAGCCGCCGCAGATAGCGGCGCAGCTGCTCGGGCAGGGCGAGCACCGCGATGGTGTCGGGGGCGGGCGGCATGTCGACGACCAGGACGTCCCATCCGGCGGCGGCTCCGGCGGTGTCCGGGTCCGCGTCATGGGCGGCGCGCAGCGCGCGCAGCACCGCGATGGCCTCCATGCCGGGCAGCCCGGTCAGCTCCTCGGGGTCCAGCGGGCTGGCGCCGAGCATGTCCAGCGCGCCGCGCCCCCGTTCCTGGAGGGTGGCCAGCTCGCCGCGGAACCAGTCGTCGGCGGCGATACGCGCGGCCCACAGCCCGGGGGCGATCTCGACCGGCGGGTTCCACGGGGGCCGCCGGTCGGCCGGGGCGGTGGCGGGCCGGGGCGTGGGGAGGCCGAGCAGCGCCTCGGGGGTGGCGTCGCGGTCGGCCGTGAGCAGCAGGGTGCGCCGGCCCTCTTGGGCGGCGGCGAGCGCGGTCGCGGCGGCGACGGTGGTGCGGCCCGCGCCGCCGGTACCGGTGACGAGGACCGTACGCATGGAAAGGAGCCTCCGGGCAGGGTGGTGCGGTGTCTTCCCGACGGGGGCCGGGCGGGGGCCGGTCGGGGCCGGGCGGGGTCCGGTCGGGGGGCGCGCTCAGGCGGCGCTTTCCACCCGCTTCTTCAGGCCCGCCAGCGCGCGGTCGATGATGACCTTCTCGGCCTTGCGCTTGATCATGCCGAGCATCGGGATCTTGACGTCGACGGTCAGCTGGTAGGTGACCTCGGTGCGCTTGCCGCTGTCGAGGGGGGCCAGCTTGTACGAGCCGTCCAGGGAGCGCAGCATCTGGGACTTGACCAGGGACCAGCTGACCTGGTTGTCACCGGTCCAGGTGTACTCCAGGGTGTAGTCGTCCTTGATCGCCCCGGCGTCGAGCAGCATCCGCACCTTCTCGGCGCGCCCGCGGTCGTCCTTGGTGAGGACGTCGGCCTCCTTCACCTCTCCGGACCACTCCGGGTAACGGTCGAAGTCGGCGATCACCTCCATCACGTCGGCCGGTGCCGCCTCGATCGTGATGCTCGAGCTGGTGTGTTCCGCCATCGCCGTCGTTCCTTCGGTATCGGTCCGCTTGATCCGCCGCCTGGGTGCCTGCCGCTGAAGGCTACCGCGCGCAGGTCACCACTCCAGGGTCCAGGGGGTGCCGGTCGAGGCGAAGTGGCCGACGTTGACGCACTCGGTGGCGCCGATCCGCATCCGGCGCGCGAGCGGCTGGTGGACATGGCCGAAGAAGGCGTAGCGGGGACGCACGGCGCGGATCGCGTCGAGGAGGGCGGCGCTGCCCCGCTCGAAGCGGCGGGCGACGGTGTCGTAGCAGAGTTCGGGGACGTCGGGCGGGATGTGGGTGCACAACACGTCGACCTCGCCGAGCGCCGCGATCTTCGCGGCGTACTCCTCGTCGTCGACCTCGTACGGGGTGCGCATCGGGGTGCGCAGGCCGCCGCCGACGAAGCCGAAGACCCGGCCGCCGATCTCGATCCGCTGGCCGTCCAGCACGGTGGTACCGGGCTGGGCGTACTCGGGCCACAGCCTCGGTATATCGACATTGCCGTAGGTGGCGTAGGTAGGGGTGGGGAAGGCCGCGAAGAGGTCGGCGTATTGCCGTCGGACCGCGGACTCGATGGCGGTCTGGCGGTCCACCTCGAGCCCGCCCCACAGCCGGTTGCCGAAGTCACGGGCCTCGGCGAACCGGCGGGCGGTGCGCAGTTCCACGATGTGGTCGGCGTTCTCGACGCCGAACAGGTCGGGGAAGATCCCCCGGGAGTGATCGGCGTAGTCGAGGAACAGCACCAGGTCGCCGAGGCAGATCAGGGCGTCGGCGCCGTCGCCCGCCTTCTTGAGGTCGCGACTGTTGCCGTGCACGTCGCTGACCACGTGAACTCGCATGCGGGCCAGCCTAAGTCCTGCCGCGCCCCGCCGTCAGACGCCCGCCCGCACCCCTCCGCGGCCACCTGCCGTTACTTCCGGGTCCCGGGCCGGGTCGACTAGTCTGCGGCCAGTACGAGAGCGGGGTGTGACGCATCAAACATCTGGGAGGACCCCCTATCCCAGATGCCATACCCATCGGTAACGTCCGGGCAGTCCATCACCCCCCATTGCCCGTGTAGCGGCGCCGGCGCCCGACGAGGAGCAGCAGTCTTGCGCGAGTTCAGCCTTCCGGCCCTGTACGAGGTTCCGGCCGACGGGAATCTGACGGACCTCATCCGGCGCAACGCCGCGCATCACCCCGAGGTCGTGGTGGTCGGCCGGAAGGTCGACGGCGTGTGGCAGGACGTCACCGCGGCCGAGTTCCTCGCGGAGGTGCGGGCCGTCGCCAAGGGCCTGATCGCCGCCGGGGTGGAGCCGGGCGACCGGGTCGGCCTGATGTCCCGCACCCGCTACGAGTGGACGCTGCTGGACTTCGCCATCTGGAGCGCGGGCGCGGTCACGGTGCCGGTCTACGAGACGAGTTCGGCCGAGCAGACCCAGTGGATCCTCGGCGACTCGGGCGCGGTGGCCTGTGTGGTCGAGTCCGCCGCGCACGAGGCGTCCGTGGAGTCCGTGCGGGACACCCTGCCCGCGCTGAAGGGCCTGTGGCGGATCGACGGCGGCGGGGCGATCGAGACCCTGCGGAAGCTGGGCGCGGACATCGCGGACGCGGTGGTCGACGAGCGCAGCGCCATCGCGAACGCCGACTCCCCGGCCACGATCGTCTACACCTCGGGCACCACCGGCCGCCCCAAGGGGTGTGTGCTCTCCCACCGCAGCTTCTTCGTCGAGTGCGGCAATGTCGTGGCCCGCCTCAAGCCGATCTTCGTGACCGGCGAGTCGTCGGTGCTGCTCTTCCTCCCCGAGGCGCATGTGCTCGGGCGTCTGGTGGAGATCGCGGCGGTGCTGGCGCCCATCAAGCTCGGACACGTCCCGGACGTCAAGACCCTCACCGATGAACTCGCCTCCTTCCGGCCGACGTTGGTGCTGGGCGTGCCGCGCGTCTTCGAGAAGGTCTACAACGGGGCGCGGGCGAAGGCGCAGGCCGACGGCAAGGGCAAGATCTTCGACAAGGCGGCCGCGACCGCCATCGCCTACAGCAAGGCGCTGGACACCTCCGCCGGGCCGTCCTTCGGCCTCAAGGTCAAGCACAAGATCTTCGACCGCCTGGTCTACAGCAAGCTGCGGGCCGTCCTGGGCGGCCGGGCCACCCACGCGATCTCCGGCGGCGCGCCGCTGGGCGCCCGGCTCGGCCACTTCTACCGGGGCATCGGCTTCACGGTGCTGGAGGGCTACGGCCTGACCGAGTCCTGCGCGGCGACCACCTTCAACCCGTGGGACCGGCAGAAGCTGGGCACGGTCGGCCAGCCGATGCCGGGCACGGTGGTCCGGATCGCGGACGACGGGGAGGTGCTGCTGCACGGCGAGCACCTGTTCAGTGGCTACTGGAACAACGAGGCGGCCACGGCCGAGGCGCTGTCGGACGGCTGGTTCCACACCGGCGACCTGGGCTCCCTCGACGCGGACGGCTATCTCACCATCACCGGCCGCAAGAAGGAGATCATCATCACCGCGGGCGGCAAGAACGTGGCCCCGGCGGTGATCGAGGACCGGATCAGGGCGCACGCCCTGATCGCCGAGTGCATGGTCGTCGGCGACGGACGCCCCTTCGTCGGCGCGCTGATCACCGTCGACGAGGAGTTCCTGCCGCGCTGGCTGGCCGAGCACGGCAGGCCGGCCGGCTCCACGGTGGCCGAGCTGCGGGAGGACCCGGCGCTGCTGGCCGAGATCCAGCGGGCGGTGGACGACGGGAACGCGGCGGTCTCGAGGGCGGAGTCGGTGCGCAAGTTCCGCATCGTGACCACCCAGTTCACCGAGGACTCCGGGCATGTCACGCCGTCGCTGAAGCTCAAGCGGAACGTGGTGGCCAAGGACTTCGCGCCGGAGATCGAGGCGCTGTACCAGGGCTGAGTCCCTGCGCGGGAGCGCGGCCTCGGCTCAGAGCAGGCCCTCCAGCCGCTCGGCGAGCAGGTCCCAGCGCCAGCGCTCCTCCACCCACGCGCGCCCCCGCTCCCCCATCCGCCGCCGCAGCTCGGCGTCCTCGAGCAGCGCCACGATCCGCTCGGCCGCCTGCTCGGCGGAGCCGCCCCGCACCACCCAGCCCGTCTCGCCGTCGAGCACGGCGTCCGGCGCGCCGCCGGAGTCCCCGGCGACGACGGGCAGGCCGGTCGCGGAGGCCTCGAGGTAGACGATGCCCAGGCCCTCGACGTCCAGGCCGCCGCGGCGGGTGCGACAGGGCATGGCGAACACGTCGCCCGCTCCGTAGTAGGCGGGCAGCTCCTCCCAGGGGACCGCGCCGGTGAACCGTACGGAGCCGGCGACGCCGGTGGTCTCGGCCAGCCGGTGCAGCTCCTTGGCGTACGGGCCGCCGCCGACGATCAGCAGGACGGCGTCCGGGACCCGGTCCAGGATCCGCGGCATGGCCTCGATGAGGGTGTCCTGCCCCTTGCGCGGCACCAGCCGGGAGACGCACACCACGACCGGGCGGTCGGCGAGCCCGAGCCGGGCCCGGACCTCGGCGCCGCCCGAGTCGGGGTGGAAGGTCTTCTCGTCCACGCCGGGCGTCAGTCGGACCATGCGCGCCGCGGCCTCGGGGCCGACCGCCGCCGCGATCCGCGCGCGGGTGTACTCGCCGAGGTAGGTGAGGGTGTCGGTGCCCTCGCCGATCCGGCGCAGCAGCCCGCGGGAGGCGGGGAGCTGGGCCCAGGCCGCCTCGTGCCCATGGGTGGTCGCCACCAGCCGCCGGGCGCCCGCCGCGCGCAGCGCCGGGGCCATCAGCCCGAGCGGGGCGGCCGCCCCGAACCACACCGCGGTGCAGCCGTGCGCGCGCAGCAGCTCGGTGGCGCGCCGGGTCACCCGCGGGGTGGGCAGCAGCATGGTCGTACGGTCCCGTACGACGGGGAACGGCTGCTCGGCGTCGAACCGGGCGGTGGCCTCGGCGCCCTCCCGCCCGCGCTTCCAGGTGGAGGCGTAGACGACGACCCGCCCGGGGTCCAGGCGCAGCGCCATGTTGTGCAGAAACGCCTGGATGCCGCCGGGCCGGGGCGGGAAGTCGTTGGTGACGATCAGGGTCTTGTCCATCGCCGCCGACAGTACCGGGTACGGGTCCCGGAGGCGGGCCGCGGTCAAGCCGCCCCCGCTCGCTCCGCCGCCCCGCGGGCGGGCACCGGTGACGGGGTGAAACGGCGGGACAGGGCGAGCACGGCCAGGCACTGGAGCGCGGCGGCCAGCGCCATGGCCGCGCACACCCCGGGCAGCCCGAAGCCGGACAGGCCGTACGCGAGGGGCAGTTGGACGGCCGTGCCGGCGAGGGTGACGCGCAGCATCAGCGGGCTGCCCCCGGAGCCCTCGAAGACGCCGCCGAGCGCGATGAGGCAGCCCAGCAGGGCCAGATACGGGCCCACGCAGCGCAGAAACGCCGCTCCGGCCCCGGCGACGTCCGGCCGTGCCCCGAACGCCCGCATCACCCACGGCGCGGCGGCCAGCAGCGCGAGGGCGGCGAGCGCGCCGAGCGCGAGGCCCAGCAGCACCGCCTGGCGGGCGATCGCGGCGCGCGCGTCGCGGCCGGCGCCGAGGGTGTGGGCGGTGTGGATGGCGGCGGCCTGGCGCACCGCGTAGAACGACATGGTCGCCACGTACATCGCCTTGGTCGCGATGGCGTACGCGGCGACGGACGTCACCCCGATCCGCGCCACGACGGCGACCAGCAGCAGGGAACCGGCCATCCGGGCCGTGAAGTCGGCGGCCATCGGCAGCCCGGTGGCGGCGGTGGCGCGCAGGGCGGCGAAGCGGCCGCCCGAGGTGCGTCCGGCGGGGCGGGCGGTGGCGGCGGCCCGGCGCAGCAGGCGGTTGCGGCGCAGCGCGACCAGCCCGGCCGCGAGGGCGATGGAGCGCCCGGCGACGGTGGCCCAGGCGGCGCCGGTCACGCCGAGCCGGGGCAGCCCGCACAGGCCGAAGATCAGCAGCGGGTCGAGGACGAGGATCAGGGCGTTGGCGAGGAAGGCGAGGCGCATGGGGGTGCGGGTGTCCCCGGCGCCCTTGAGGACGCCGTCGAGGAGGTTCTGCGCGAAGAAGACGGCGAGCCCGGGCAGGGAGATCGAGAAGTAGTCGGCGGCGAGCCGGAGCGCCGGGCCGTCCGCGCCGCCGAGCACCAGGCGGGCCAGCGGCTCGCGCAGCGCCCAGCCGCCCACCGCGACGGCCGGGGTGAGCAGCCCCCACAGCGCCCAGCCGCCGCGCACGGCGGTGCGCAGGGCCACCGGGTCGCGGGCGCCGCGGGCGCGGGCCACCAGCACGGTGGTGCCGCTGCCGGCCATCAGGATCAGGCCGAGGGCGAGGTTCTCGACGTTCGTCGCGACGGCCACGGCGGCGACGGCCGGTCCGCCGAGGCGGGCCACCCACACCATGTTGACGATCCCGGCCACCACGCCGGCCAGCAGCTCGCCGTAGACCGGGCGGGCCAGGCCCACGAGTCTGCGGCGGTGTTCCTTCGGCGGTGTCTCCTGCGTCATCGCTTCCCTCCCGGCACGCGGCTGTACCTCTAATCGAGGTACAGCGATGAGAGGTATCATGGCGCGGGTCACCGGACAAGCGGGAAAGGGGCGTCACCGAAGGTGCTGGAGCTGTCGATCCTCGGCTTTCTGTACGACCAGCCGCTGCACGGCTACGAGCTCAAGGAGCGCATCAAGGCGCTGAGCGGGCATGTCCGCCCCGTGAGCGACGGCGCGCTCTACCCGGCGATCACCCGGCTGACGAAGGCCGGTCTGCTGGACCAGCGCACCGAGCCGGGCGCGAGCGCCGCCCCGCGCCGGGTGCTGTCCCTCACCGCCGAGGGCCGCGCCGAGCTGCTGTCCCGGCTGCGCGCGCCCAAGGACGTGGAGATCAGCGACGGCCAGCGCTTCTTCACGCTGCTCGCCTTCCTCCGCCACCTCCCGGACCCGGCCGGGCAGGCCGCCGTGCTGCGGCGCCGCCAGGCGTTCCTGGACACCCCGTCGAGCTTCTTCTACGAGGGCGGCGAGCCGGTGCGCGCGGAGGGGGCCGGGGATGTCTTCCGCGAGGGCATGCTGCGGGTCGCTCGCGCGACCGCGGCGGAGGAGAGGCGCTGGCTCGCCGACGCCCTGGCCCGGCTGGAAGCGCGGCCCGGGGACTGACGGTCCCCGAGGGCCCGGGCATCGCCCGGCGGATCTCGCCGCCTGCGGCGGGCTCGTTCCCCACCCCGCCCCTTCCCGACCCCTGCCGATATGCGGCTCCCGCCGCGCGGGAGGCTCCGCCGCGCGGGAGGCTCCGCCGCGCGGGAGGCTCCGCCGCGCGGGAGGCTCCGCCGCGCGGGAGGCTCCGCCGCGCGGGAGGCTCCGCCGCGCG